>JAYTKJ010000302.1:0-5960 GCA_043730365.1 Acidobacteriota bacterium
CTCGCCGATGGGATGGGCGGAGCCGCAGCCGGCGAGACGGCGTCGCGTATGGCCGTAGAGACTGCGCTCAAGCATATCTACTCCGGCAAACCGCGCTCGGTGGAACTGCTGGTGCGGGCTTTTGAAGAAGCCAATCGCCAGGTACTCAATACCGCCAACGCCAACGCGGAGCTCAACGGCATGGGCACGACGCTGGTGGGCGCCATTGAGAATGGCCCCAACCTGCTGATCTCCAGCGTGGGCGACAGTCGCGCCTACCTGTTTGAAAACGGCCAGTTGATTTCAATCACGCAGGATCAGACCTGGGTGAATGAGGTGGGCCGCAAGATCGGACTCGATGAAGAGAAGCTCAAGATGCACCCGATGCGTCATGTGTTGACGATGGCGATTGGCGTGGACTCCGCCTTGCGCGTCGGCTCTTTCGAAATTGAGCCCGTACCGGGCGCCGAGTTCCTGTTGTGCTCCGATGGCTTGCACGGCGTGGTCTCCACCGAGGTCATGGCCGCTCTCCTCCGGGAGCCGGGCACATTGGAAGAGCGCTGTTGGCGTCTGATTGACGCAGCCAAGGCCGCAGGCGGGCCGGACAACATCACGGCCATTCTGCTCCGCAGGAAATAGCGGACGCGGTAGTCTCCCCTACTCAGACTGGAATGTTATCTTCGCTTTGGCGGTGCCGAGGCTGATCTTCTTGGGGATCGGGTTCAGTCCCTGCCAGACCCAAACGCTCCCGGCGCGGACCTCGACTCCAGAGGGAGCGCTGATGGCTCCGTCGGTTGCGCTGGGCGCGTCGCCGGTGAGTACATCCCAAACCAGGAATTGCTGTTTAAGTCCGCCCTCGCCGCGCTGCGTTTGTTTGGAGAGATTGAAGACGATGGACGGCTGCGTGAGCGCGATCGGGTTCTTGCTGGTGCCGCGATAGCCTTTCCACTTGCCGTCGGCCCCCATCTGCTCAAAAAAAACGCCGATGACGGAGTTGGCGGGCAGCACATAGGTGGTGCGATCGCCATCACCCTTCTCGACAACTACTTTCCAGGTTTTGGGCGCAGCCAGCCGCTGATACTGGTGCGGATAACGCCACACACGGACGGTACCGCCTTTTTCATCGTGGCCCTGACAGGACTCGTGGCCGGGAAGGCTCAGCTTGAGCGGCGACTCAGAGAGTTCGATGGAGCGGGCCGCGTCGATCTCCGGGCAGGCCTTGGGATCTTTGACAACGAAGTCAGCCGGAAGCAGCGCGGCGAAGAGGAGAAGGAATAGAGGGAGCTTGGTCATTTGGAGAAGCCTTCTTTGACATGGTAGCCGCATTCGAGGGCTGGCGGGTTTGCGGTCGTCCGTCGTCTCTCAAATCCCTGAAATATCCCTGAGAATATTCCCCTCCTCGGCGCACTATACCTTTGAGTGAGACGGGTAGCGGGGCAGGTGGCACTGGCATGGATACTGTCGGTTCCGACGACGGCGTGGGGCGACACCGTCATCCTGCAGATTCAGGTACTCGAGGGCGAAGGCGGCGTCTTTCCGGCATCGGGCCGCGCGCTCAAGCCCATCACGGTGCGGGTGACCAGCGAGACCGGCGCGCCCATCGCCGGCGCCGCCGTCAGCTTCCGCTTGCCTGAAGAGGGCGTAACCGGAATCTTCCAGAATGGCCTCAAGACGGACATGGTGCTGTCGGGGCCTGACGGGCGGGCGGTCTCGCCGAACATCACTTGGGGGCCGCTGGCCGGTCCGGCGCGGCTGAGGGTGACAGCCGCGCTCGATGAGGCGCGGGCCGGGGTGCTGGTGGCCGTCTATATCTCGGCGGACAACGTGGTGGTGGCCGGGGCCTCTGCCGCTATCGCGCCGCAGCAGCAGCAGCGCTTTGACCCGGCGGCGGCTCCGCGGCTGAAGAAGAATCGGCGATGGTTGCGCCTCCTGATCGCGGTGGCCGGCGGCACGGCCGCGGGCGTGGGTCTGGCGTTTGCGAAGAAATCCGGTGGTAGCGCCAAGGTCGTCTCCGGCCCGGCCATCTCGATTGGTCAACCCACGATTTCCATAGGACGGACGCTTCCATGACCAAGCTGCTTGTGCTTTGCCTCTTCGCCTCGGGTGCATCGATAGACCCGCCGCGCATCGGTTGCTGGCGCGAATCCGCCGGCGAGGCCCGGGTGCTATTCGGCATCGCCGGGAACCTGGTGGTGGGGCTGGCCGGCGACGAAGGCTGCGAGAATACGGCAGCGTTTGGGGAGCCGGATGAAGCCGGCGTGCGGACGCTGCGGATCAGCGAACGGTGGCGGCTGGCTGAGACCCTGGCGGGTGAGCGCTACTTACTCTACCGTTCCGTTGAGCGCTACGAGTTGCCTCAATGATGGCCCGTTGGTGGGTGCTGTTGGTACTAACCGCCGCCCAGCCGGTTTGGGGGCAACTTGTCTTCGTGCGGCCAGTGGACGAATCTCCGATCACAGGTCTGCTCGACGTGGGCACGGCGGCACCGGGCGACGTACTCGACACGCGCGTGCGCCTGCGGAATCTCGGCGCGGCGACGGTGATTCTAAGTCGGCTGGATCTTGGAGGTGTTGGTTTCACGGTGGAGGGCAAGCCGGCCCTGCCATTCGAAATGGCCCCTGGCGTCAACGCCGATTTCCGCGTGCGTTTCCGGCCCACCGGCCCCGGCACTTACAGTGGCACACTCCAGGCCAATACATCCACATCCCTGCTGGTGCGTGGCTCAGCCTCCGCCGGACTGGTACTACTGCGTGATGGCGTGCCCGTGACCAACGAACGGACGCTGGAGTTCGGAACGATCGTGCTGGGACAGCGCACGCGGATTGGCTTCGTGCTGCGAAACGATGCGGCGCAGGACATGACGGTCCGTCAGTTGAGCGTGAGCGGCGCTGGGTTCTCGCTAGCTCCCGTGCCATTACCTTCGCTCCTGCGGGCGGGCGAAGAGGCGGCGTTCGAGCTGCGCTGCGAGCCGTTGCGCGCGGGCTTGGTGAGCGGCGCGATGCAGTTGGACGGCCGGAGCTTTACGCTGGCGGCGCTGGCTCGTGAGCCTGAGGCGCCCGATGCGCTGATCGAGCTGGACCCGCAGGCGGCGCGCAGCGGCAAGCAGTCTTCTCTGCGGATTCGCCTGGCATCGCCCGCCAAAGTGGCCGTGACCGGTTCGCTACGCCTTGAGTTCACACCCTCGGTGAGCGCTGGGGCGGGCGATGCGGGGATTCAATTCCTGGGGAATTCCTCCCGCAATATCGCAGTGCAGGTGGTGCCGGGCGATGTGGTGGGTCTGGTGCTGGGCAAAGCCGACGTCGCATTCCAGACCGGGACAACGGCAGGCGTGGCCGTGTTCCGTTTACTCCTGGGCACGCAGGAGCGACAGGTGCAAGTGACGATTCCGCCCGAGGCGCCGCTGATCGATGCAGTCAAGTTGCAGCGCGGGCAGGGCTCGGTGGAAGTGACCCTGACAGGCTTTGACAATCACCGGTCTGCCGGAAATGTAGTGTTTACGTTTACAGATCAGGCGGGTCAGGAATTTCCCGCGGTTTCGGCCGAGGCTGGGCCCGCGTTTCTGGAGTACTTTCGCGAGTCCGACATGGGCGGGCTGTTCCGGTTGACGGCGCGGTTTCCCGTGTCCGGCAATGCTTCCAAGCTGGCGCGGGTGGCCGTGCGGCTGGCCAATGGGATCGGGGCGGGCGCGGGACGGTCTGAATAAAGGCGCATGGGTTCGTGTATCCTTCAGACACATGGCAGCGTCGATACGCGTGAGTTTTTCCCTCCTGGCCGCGGCGGCGATACTGTGCGCGCAACCGGCGCGCCAGCACACACCCGCCGAGCGATACGATCTCTTCAAGAAGAACCTGGTGCAGCGCGCCGCGGCCATCACCGGCGATCAGTTTCGCGGCATTAACAACCTGGAGGATTGGCAGCGGCGCCGGCCCGAAGTGCGGCGTCAGTTTCTTGACATGCTGGGCCTCGATCCGCTGCCGCCCCGCACCCCGCTGAACGCTCGCGTTACCGGAACGTTCGAGCGCCAGGGATACCGCGTCGAAAACGTCGTCTTTGAGAGCAGCCCAAAACTCTACGTTACCGGCAACCTATATCTGCCCGTCGGCTCGAAGGCCGGAACGAAGTTTCCGCCCATCATATATGTGTCGGGTCATGCGCCGAATCCGGCTGGCGCCAAGGCCGAGTACCAGCATCATGGCATCTGGTTCGCCAAAAACGGTTTCGTGGCGTTCGTGCTGGACACCATCGAGTTCGCCGAGATTCCCGGCATCCATCACGGCATTCACAATCTGGGTTTGTGGCAATGGCTGTCGCTCGGTTACACGCCGGCGGGCGTGGAAGTGTGGAACGCGATGCGGGCGTTGGACTATCTCGAGACACGCCCGGAGGTGGATCCGGCCCGCGCCGGCATGACTGGCCGTTCCGGCGGCGGCGCCATCACCTGGTTCACGGCCGCCGTCGACGAACGGTTCCAGGTGGCCGCACCGGTGCACGGCTCCTGGACCATCGGGCCTCACGTGGCCGGGGACGCCGTGCGCGAAAACTGCGACTGTATCTACTTCTGGAATTCCTATCAGCTCGACTTGCCGATTGTTGGAGCGCTCATTGCGCCGCGGCCGCTCAAGATAATCAATGCGAGGAGAGATGGAGCTTTCCCCCCAGCCGGATACGAACCCGTCCAGCAATGTCTGCGCCCGGTCTACCAATGGTACGGCGCATCGGAAAAACTGGAGGAACACGCCGAGGACACCGGTCACGCCGACACGCCGGCCTACCGGAAGGCGGCCAACGAGTGGCTGAACCGGTGGCTGCGGAACGACCGGACTCCGTTTGACGAAAGCGGCATTACCAAGGAAGACCCTGCACGGCTCACCGTTCTGAAGAGCTACCCCGCCGATGCCGCCAACGAAGGCATCCACCGCAGCTTCGTCGCAGCCCACCAGCTCCGCGCGTGGACTACGATGGCCGGGTGGAACGAGCGGCGCCAGGAGCTGATCGCCGCACTCCGCGACAAAGTTTTTCGGGCCGCCCCCAAGGAAAAGACGCCCTTCGCCGCCTGGAAGAGCCGCTACGGCTCATGGACAAGCCGGTACACTGACCCGTTCAACGTGGAATTCAACACCGAAGACAGCGTTCGTGTCCACGGCCAACTCTTCGTTCCGCACGACGGCAAGGCATCGCATCCCGCCCTGATCTATGTGAAGGGCGCCGAAGACCTCGTCTACCCGGACGACTTTGACCGGCTGCTGTCGGCCTTCGCAACGCACGTCGTCCTGGTCCTGAATCCACGGGCCGTTGACTATCCGATGGACAACTTCCGGGCGGCGTCCACCAGGATGACCGCGGCGCTGCTGGGCGGGACCATTGAGTCCATGCAGGTCTGGGATATTCAGCGCTCGATTGACTACCTGATTGAGCAGGAGCAGCTGAAGCTGAGCGGAATCTCGGTATATGGGCGCAAACAGATGGGAGGGTTGGCGTTGCACGCCGCCGCTATGGACGACCGCATCACGCGGGTGATCCTCGAAGACGTTCCGCCGTCGCACTGGCAGGGGCCGGCGCTGTTGAACGTGCTGCGGATCACCGATTTGCCGGAAGTGGCAGGCCTGATGGCTCCCCGCGAAATTGTGTCTTTGACGCCCTTGCCCGAGGCCTTTCGCTATACGTCTTCGATTTACCGGCTCTACGGCAAGTCGATCGGCGAGGTGAGCGCACTGGGCGCCGCCCTGCGCGTTTGGGAATCGCGCGACTAACTTCCACTTACTGGCGATGCGTTAGTAGCTTCGGGAAGAAACGGCCGACGCGCGCCATATAGCTCCGGTATTGATCGCCGAATCGGGCAATCAGAAAGCCTTCTTCAATGCGCGTGCGCCTCGCCAGAATCGAGAAGCACAGGGTGCCAGCGATGGGGAGCAGCCAGGTTCCCAGGGCGAGGCCCAGGCTCGCGCCGACCATCAGGATTCCGGTGTACATCGGGTTCCGAA
>JAYTKJ010000303.1:0-5116 GCA_043730365.1 Acidobacteriota bacterium
ACTCGCCCTGGACGCCGCGCTCCACTGTCTCACCTGTCTCCTGGTTCACGATTTTTACTTCAGTCTCCGGTAACGCCGCGCCCACGGTGCCCACGCGAATTTCCAGCGAATCGTTGGCCGCGGACATGGTAATGAGTGGCGAGGCCTCGGTCTGGCCGTAGCCGATCGTCATCTGCGTACAGTGCATCTCGGCCACCACGCGCTTCATTACTTCAATCGGGCATGGCGCGCCGGCCATGATGCCCGTACGGAGCGAAGTGAGATCGAAACGCGCGAATTCCGGATGCTGCAATTGGGCAATGAACATAGTGGGCACGCCGTACACCGTGGTCGCGCGCTCCTCGTGAATCGCCTCCAGCGTGCGCCCAGCGTCGAAAGTCCACTCCGGCAGAATCAATGCGCAGCCGGAGGCAGCACTGGCAAGTACGCCCATCACGCAACCGAAGCAATGATAGAGCGGAACGGGCAAGCAGATAGAATCCTTTTCGGTCAGCTGCATTTGCCGGGTCCCCAACAGCGCGTTGATCAAGATGTTGTGGTGCGTCAGCAGTACGCCCTTGGGTGAGCCCGTTGTGCCGGACGTGTATTGAATATTCACCACGTCATGGGCCGAGCCATGATCCGGTGCGGCAATCCCAGGCTTCGGCGCAAACGTCGTCTCGCCGAAATAATGGACCTGCATCTCCTGCGGCGGCGCAGCCTCCGTGAGAATCTGCCGATAGTTGGATCGTTTGTCGTGGTCCCACAAAAACAGCGCGCGCATGCGAGACTTCCGCATCACGTAGCTGAGCTCGTGAGACCGGTACGCCGGATTCACATTCACCAGCACCAACCCCGCGCGCGCGCAGGCCAGTTGCAGCAACACCCACTCGGCGCAATTGGTGGACCACACGCCCACCCGGTCCCCAGGCACGAGGCCCAAGGCAGCCAAGCCGCCCGCCCACTCGCTGATTTGCCGGTCGAGCTGGTTCCAGGTGAGCCGAAGATTCTGGTGACGCGAGACCAGCGCCACCCGGTCTCCAAATCGCTCGGCAGTCTCCCGCAGCTGCTGTCCGATCGTCTTTTCCGGCAGGACGGCGGCCGGTCCTCGCGCGTAACTGAGCGTGCTTGTCATCTCGGGGAAATCATAGCTCGATCCGGAGGCCCGTGCTACCGTGACGGGTATGAAAGCCGTCGCCGTTCATCCATCAACCCAACAGGTGGGACTGGTCGATATCGCGGAGCCCTCGCTTAGACACGGTTCGGACGTCCGTGTTCGCATCCTCGAAGTCGGCGTCTGCGGCACCGACAAAGAGATTTGCCGCTTTGAATATGGCACGCCGCCGTCGGGCTCCGAATACCTCGTGATCGGCCACGAGGCCCTCGGCATCGTGGAGGATGCCGGACCGGACGTAACCCGCGTCAAGCAAGGCGATCTGGTGGCGGTGATGGTGCGCAGGCCTTGCCACCACGACATCTGCTCACCGTGTCAGACTCGCCGCCAGGATTTCTGCTCCACGGGCGATTTCACCGAGCGCGGCATCAATCAACATCACGGTTTCATGACGGGCTTCGTGGTCGACGATCAGGAGTACCTGTGTCCGATTCCCTCTGAACTCCGGGATATTGCGGTGCTGACTGAGCCACTCACGATTGCCGAAAAAGGATTGCAGCAAGTGCTGGACGTGCAGGATCGCCTGCCGTGGGGCGTCAGAGGGCATCGGGCCGTGGTGATTGGCGCAGGCCCAGTGGGATTGCTGGGAGCGATGGCGCTCAAGGCGCGCGGCTTCGATACCTATGTCTATTCACGTGAGCCGCATGATGACGCGCGCGCGCAACTGGTCGCGTCCATGGGGGCCACCTACGTCTCCTCCGCTGAGAAGAACGCCGATCAATTGGCCGCGCAAGTCGGCAACATCGACCTGATCTATGAAGCCACCGGCGTCTCCTCGGTTTCCTTCGACGTGTTGCGCGTGCTCGGCGTTAATGGCGTCTGCATCTTCACCGGGATCCCCGGCTTACACGGCCCCGTCGCTACCGATCTGGACGGCCTGATGCGAGCGCTGGTGCTTAAGAATCAGCTGGTGCTAGGGACCGTGAACGCCAACCGGCCGGCTTTTGAAAATGCCATTGCCGACCTCGGCCGCTTCCGCGCGCAATTCCCCGAAGCCATCACTAGCCTCATCTCCAAGCGCTGGCTAATGGCCGAGCACGCCGGGCTCTTGCTGGGCCGCACGCCCGGCATCAAGAATGTGATCTCGCTCGAACAGGCGGGGGCCTGATGGAAAAACAGGTGGCCGAGGTGTTCGAGTCCGGGTCCCAGCACTGGGTGGGTGACGGATTTCCGGTACGCAATTTGTTCCCGTCCAACGGAGTGAACGATCGAATCAATCCGTTCCTGATGCTGGACTACGCCGGACCCGCCGAGTTTCCGCCCTCCGATCAACCCCGTGGTGTGGGGGAGCATCCTCACCGTGGGTTTGAGACTGTCACCATCGTCTATCAGGGTGCCGTGGCGCATCGGGACTCCACCGGCAGCGCTGGCGTGATTGAGCCTGGCGATGTGCAATGGATGACGGCCGCGGCCGGTATCGTGCATGAAGAGATACATGAGCGCGAGTTCACGCGGCGCGGCGGCACGCTCGAGATGGTGCAATTGTGGGTGAATCTTCCGAAGGCTCACAAGATGGCGCCGCCCGGCTATCAGGGGATACTCGCCGCGCGGATTCCGGCGGTGGAGCTCGGCGGCGGATCGCGCGCCCGCATCATCGCTGGTGATTGGAACGGTACGCGCGGGCCGGCGCGCACGTTCACGCCGATCAACGTATTCGATCTTCGCCTGGCCAGTTCGAGCCGCGTGACCATTCCCCTGCCTCATGGTCATGCCGCGGCGGTCGTACTGCTGCACGGTGGCGTTTCGATTGGCGGCCTGGCGCAACTTGAAGGCGAAGCAAAGATCGCGCTGCTGAGCACCGAAGGCGAATCGATCAGCATCACGGCCCGTACCGAATCCACGCTGGTCATCCTGAGCGGTCAACCGATTGACGAACCCGTGGCGAGTCTTGGCCCATTCGTCATGAACACGCAGGAGGAACTGCGCGAGGCCGTGCAGGATTATCGAAGCGGAAGGATGGGACGGCTGTCGTGAACTACTATCGCGAAAACCATGAGCGTTATCTGGCCGAGTTGAAAGATCTCCTGCGCATCCCCAGCATCAGCACAGACCCGGCCCACGCCGGCGATGTCCGTCGCGCCGCCGAATGGATTGCGTCAGACCTCGGCCGCTCAGGTCTCGATCACGTCGCCCTCATCGAGGCTCCCGGCCGCCACCCGCTGGTCTATGCCGATTGGCTCCATGCTCCCGGCAAACCAACCTTGCTCCTTTATGGCCACTACGACGTGCAACCGGCCGAGCCGCTGGACGAGTGGATCTCGCCGCCCTTTGAGCCCACCGTTCGCAACGAGAATATCTACGCGCGTGGCGCCGTGGATGACAAGGGCCAAACCCTGATCCTGCTCAAGGCGCTCGAAGGCTTCCTCAAGACCACCGGCAAGCTGCCCATCAACGTGCGCGTGCTGATTGAGGGCGAAGAAGAAGTGGGCGGCGAACATATCGAGGCGTTCGTCAAAGCCCACCCCGATCGCCTGGCTGCGGACGCCGCGCTCATCTGCGACACCGAAATGTTTGCGCCCAACCTGCCTACGATTTGCACCGGCCTGCGGGGAATCATCTACGGCGAACTCACGGTGGAAGGCGCCCGCACGGATTTGCATTCGGGAGTCTATGGCGGTGCGGCGCCGAACGCCGTCGAAGCCGCCGCGCAAATCATTGCCGCGCTCAAGGACCGCGACGGCCGCATTCTCATCCCCGGTATCTATGACCGCGTGCGTCCGCCATCCGCAGCCGAGCTTGCCGCTTGGGCGCAGCTCCCGTTTGACGAAGGCGAATATCTGGAGAAGGAGATCGGCGCCACGTCGCTTACCGGCGAACCGGGTATTCCGGTCCTCGAGCGAGTCTGGGCGCGGCCGACACTCGAAATTCACGGCATCCGCGGTGGCTTCACCGGCGACGGCTCGAAAACCGTGATCCCGGCCCGCGCCGTGGTCAAGATGAGCCTGCGCCTAGTGCCTGATCTCGATCCGGATGTAGTGACGCGTCAAGTCCAGGCCGCCGTCATAGCCGCCGCTCCGCGAGGGATTAAGGCCAGCTATGCCACGATGCAAGGGGGCCCGGCTTCGATGGTGGACACCTCGTCTCCTTTTATCGCCGCCGCCGCCCGTGCCTTGGAAGAGACCTTCGGGTGCAAGACGGTCTACATGAGGAGTGGCGGATCCATTCCGATCGCCGGGCTGTTCACGCAACATCTCAATATTCCCAGCGTGCTGATGGGCTTCGGCTTACCGGACGACAACCTCCACGCACCCAACGAAAAATTCCACTTGCCCAATTTCTTCCGTGGTATTGAAGCCGTCGCCCGCTACCTGGAAGTACTGGGATAACCGGCCATCGATTTAGTACGGCCGTTTCATAGACGCCACCATCGGTCACCTGTACTCTTGGTTCAGGTATTCGTTCTCCTCCGAACGACAGCAAGTGAGTCTTCTCACGAGGCGCCTCCTAAGGGGCGCCTTTTTTTTGAGCCTGGAGAAGATTAGTGAATGTTAATGATATTCGGTGAGCCTCCGCGGCCCGCGATGGCGCGTACATCATTGACACCGGGAATCGGAGCCCGGAGTGAGGCAGGCCGGCTGGACCATGTGGGATTGGGCAAACAATCTCGGAGGAGTGGTTCGGTCGGCATACCCACGAAAAAAGGCCCGGCACACGGGCCGAACCTGAACGCGCGTCCAAATAGCGGGTGGCTGCCGATTTTCCAGACGGCGGCCATCCGAATCGCTATGGAGGCCGTGTATCGAAAAAGCGCCACGAAGATTTGAAGCTGTAGAGTGACCAGCTCAAGACTACCTCGTTCTTGGTTAACCGGCCCAGGCGGAACCCCTCAGCCCTGGTTAGATCGAGCCGGTCGCGCAGGAATTTCCTCACAAACCTCCTGGACCTGAAGCGATGAGAAAATCGGGGAGTGAATTTCGGAGAGCGATCTTCACGACTAGTTCGGAGGGGGGAATGCCGGGTCTG
>JAYTKJ010000304.1:0-16002 GCA_043730365.1 Acidobacteriota bacterium
TCAAGTGGTTGACCTGGGTAGCCTCGGCGGCGGATCCGGTGCCGCCACGGCGTTGAACTCCTCTGGTCTTGCCGTCGGCTGGGGGCTGACAGCTTCGCAATCGATCCAGGCTTTCCGGTCCAGTGGTGGCGGCGTGGCCCAGGCACTTGATCCGTTTACCCAGGGACGCGCGCAGGGTGTCAATGACTCCGGCCGAACGGTCGGCGTACGCTTCGATGCCTACGGCAACGCGGAGGCCGTGAGTTGGTCGGCTGATGGTTTGTCGGTTTCGACGTTGGGTGGTGGCGTCAACTCGTATGCGATGGCCATCAATGCGAACGGCGCCATCGTCGGTGCTGCCGATGGGCGGGCGGTTCGCTTCACAGACTCGGGGCCGGTGAGCATCGCCATGAGCGGAGCCGCGTGGAGTTCGGCCAACGCCGTCAACTCAAACGGCGCGGTGGCGGGCACCGCCCAACTGACGAACGGAACGTTTCGCGCTTTCACGGCCGGATCCTCCAGCGGTTCAACGGCCACGATGCTCGGCACGCTCGGCGGCGGCGCCAGCTATGGGCAGGCGATCAACTCAGCCGGTTCGGTAGCGGGCGGATCCACCACCGCGCGCGGCTACCTGCACGCTTTTCTCTATTCCCGGGGGAAGCTTCAGGATCTTGGCACTCTGGCCGGTGGCAACAACTCCAGCGCCTATGGCGTCAATGACGCGGGCCAAGTGGTGGGATATTCGCAAGTCTCCGGCGGGGACTCCAGCGCATTTCTGTTTGAGAACGGCCAGATGCGGGACCTTAATCAGCTTATCGCCGCCGACATTGGCTGGCGGCTGTCGGAAGCCAGCGCGATAAACAACAACGGGCAGATTGTGGGATTCGGAATGAAAGACGGGGTCCAACGCGCGTTCCGGCTCGATCCCATCGCGGTCGCATTCGCCTCGTCGGCCCGCGTCGCGGTCGTGCAGGATATCAGTGCTCCCGCCCGCGATATCGCCGCTGCGGTCCCTGAACCCGGAACATTGTTCTCTCTCATTACGGCGGGTGCGGCGGGGATCGCTATCGCTAGCATCCGCCGCCGCTTCCGGCCGTGACCTGTAGGAGCAACCCGCTGCTTACGACGACTTTTGAGGTTGATCGGCGCGCGTCGCTACAACCTTGTCGATAATGCCGTAGGCCTTGGCCTGCTCAGCTTCAAGGATATAGTCCCGATCGACGTCACGCGCCACACGTTCAAGCGGCTGCCCGCACGCATCCGCCAGGATGCCGTTCAGGACCTCGCGCATCCGCAGGATCTCCTTGGCGTAGATGTCAATGTCGGACGCCTGTCCGCCCAGTCCGCTCATTGACGGCTGGTGAATCAGGATCCGGGCATGTGGCAGCGCAAAACGCTTGCCCTTGGTGCCGCTGGCCAGCAACACGGCGCCCATGGAAGCGGCCTGTCCCACGCAATAGGTCACGATATCGGGCTCCACCAGGTTCATCGTGTCCAGAATCGCCAACCCGGCCGTGATGGACCCACCGGGAGAATTAATGTACAGCGAGATGTCCTTCTCCGGATCCTCGGCGGCCAGAAATAGCATCTGGGCAATGATCAGATTGGCAACGTTGTCGTCGATCGGCATGCCAAGGAAGATGATGTGTTCCTTGAGGAGGCGCGAATAGATATCGAACGAGCGTTCGCCCCGCGCGGTCTGCTCCACCACCATCGGCACCAGAAAGTTCTGCGGCTGCGGCGGCGTCCAAACAGGTTTGCTCACGAAGTTCTCCTTCACTAAACAGGGCCCACTCGGCCCAATAACCATGATAGATGACGGAGGCGGGGCCCGTCCGGCTGGCGGCGCAGGCGGGCAGGGATCGAGATGAGATCGTCAATAGTTTTCGAATTGACGCTGTACGCGAAACATAGTATGTTTAGCGTAGATGATTCGCTCGTTCCGATGTCAGGAAACTCGGGCGATCCACGAAGGATTCGGAAGTCGAACGTTTCGCGAAATTGAACGGCAGGCTCGCAAACGGCTCCGTTGGTTGGATGCGGCAACCAGCCTTGCCGATCTGGGCGCCATACGCGGCAATCGGCTCGAGGCGCTCCGGCGTGACCGGGCCGGCCAATACAGCATTCGAATCAATGACCGCTGGCGGATCTGTTTTGTCTGGCACGAAGGGAAGGCGGACGGCGTCGAAATCGTCGACTATCATTAGCGAGGAATAATCATGGCTCAAGGAAAAAGACTGCCGCCTATCCATCCCGGCGAATTGCTGGGCGACGAACTAACCGAAATCGGAGTCAGCTTGAACGAACTGGGCCGGGCCCTGCGGGTTCCGATGAACCGGATCAGCGCCATTGTCAACGGAAAGAGGGCGATCACCGTCGACACGGCAATGCGGCTGGCGCGCTATTTTGGCACCTCGTCCCAGTATTGGTTGAATCTTCAGATCGCCTATGACCTCGAGGTGGCCGACCGGGAGATCCGGAAGAAGATTGAGAAAGAAGTGCTGCCGCGCAACGCCGCCTGAGCGGTTACCGAGCGGGGATCGCCGTCCCGGCCGGTTCGAGAAACTCGCGATTGATTCGCGTGAACGTCCATGGCGCGCGTACCAGCAAATTCCCGGTGAACGATTGCCGGACATTGCTCCAATTCACCAATTGGACCCGAGGGTCCTGCCGGATCGGCAACGGAACTTGCATAGCTGGCCATCACCCGCGCCAAGAATGACGAAGCCTTTCTCGTGGTGCCGGCGGTACAGTACGTCCAAGTCCGGTCATCTCCTTGCGGCAGGGTGTGGCACCAGGTGGCCCAGAAATTCACCAGCCAACTTTGCCTTTAAGCTCCCGCAGTTGCCAACTCTTCCCGCTAAGTCGACGAGCGTGAAATCCGCCTGCGCGCGGGCCCGGTCGACAGTCTCCAAATGGGCGATAGCGGCCGCATATGCGGCGTCGTCCAGCGTCACCGGAATACCTTCATAGCGGGCAATCTGGGCCAGTGTGAGATAGGGAGAGTCGGGCTCGCCCTTTGGGTTGCGGGGCGGTGGTCAGGTGCTTCGGCGCGAAGTGGTCCGGCGCGGTCGATGGGATGCCCGGTTTTTTGAATGATTCCGGCCAGGGCTCGCAACGCTTCATTGACTTCAACGGCGCTGGGAAACATGGCAGCTACATCTGGCTCGAGCACCACAACGTTGCTGCCCGCCGCGTAGCGGGCCGCGAACTTATTGGGCTTCGCACCACTGAAATCATACTCCGGAAGAATCTCGTCGATATCAACTTTGCTCGCCTTTCTTTAGTGGGAAGTTTCTTCATAATATTTCCGTTCTCGCCGAGTTGCCTCGCGTGCGCTGATTAGACGAATCGTTTCTCCCCGTTCCACGTACATGACAGCCAGCAATGTTCTCCTCAATGAAACTCCTAGCAGTACGTAGCGCTCTTCCTCGACGGAATGCCTGGGGTCTTGCTGGATGCGGCCAAGAGGATCGGCAAACACGGCAGTGGCCTCGGATCCACACCGGGTTGGAACTGCTCATCTGACGACCCTTGCCACCTGCAAGTCGTAAAAGATCGCGCGGTTACCGAGCGGGGATGGCCGTGCCGGCCGGTTCGAGAAATTCGCGATTGATTCGCGTGAACGTCACAAACTGATACCCGTCGCTCACGCCGCGCTCCCAGATGATGCCCGCCGTTCCGTCGTCTAGCATCGTCAAATCCGAATAGGCCGCCGGACCGCCGTAGATCGTCTTTTCGTTGGCCCACGTCTGCCCTTCGTCGTAGCTCACGCGCACCACCAGATGCCGCCGTCCGGGGCCCAGCAAGCCGGACCACAGGAGCCGGTTGGGCGAGAAGCGCTCGATGCCGGTGGCGATGGTGGTCTCCTTGTGGCCGGGTTGCGGGCGTGACCACGTGACGCCGCCATCCTGGCTGATCATCTGCCAACGGTGTTCTCCCCCGCCCTGGCGCGCGTCCATCAGAATCGAACCGTCGGCGAGTTCGACGAGTTGATTCTCGTTGGTGAAGGCCAGCACGGGCTCACCGCGCTTCCAGGTCTCGCCTTTGTCATCGCTATACAGCGGGTATGAACGCATGGCGTTCATCGCGCCGCTGAACGAGCCAGCCTGGCCCATCACCATATAGGCGTCGAACTTCATGGCCGAAGGCACCATCAGCCGGCCCGAGCGAGTTTGAATGGCGCCGCCCGGCCCGAGAAACACCGCGCCCCAATGGTCAAAGTCGCGAGCGCCGCGGGTGAGATCGCGCGGCGCGCTCCACGTCTTGCCGTGATCGTCGCTGGTGCGTGCCCACACCTGATTGTTCGTTGTGCCGGGGCGCGAGGTTTCGGTGCCGTGGCCAGGCTCCCATCGGTTGTAGAAAATCCACAGGCGCTTGTTTGAGCGGTCCAGCAGAGGCGTGGGATTGGAGGCCGCCCACTTCTCGCCGGGATTGTCGAGCACCGCCATCGGACCCCACGAGTTGCCGCGATCCGTGCTGCGCCGGGTTACGAGATCGATGTCGCCGTAGCCCGGGTCACCGCGGTTATCTTTACGCGCCTCGGCGAACACGGTCAGCGATCCGTCAGCCGCCGTGACAATCGTCGGAATCCGGTAGCTGTGGTAGCCGCCTTCGCCCGCCTTGAACACGTCGGTGTGCTCGATCAACGGCTGCTGGGCGAACGCGCCGGCGGCCGCGAGCGAAAGGAGGAGAGCGAGGTAGCTTGTCAATCGCATCGTGCCTGACAGTTATACCAGAGATCGACCCCTTCAGAACGACAGCTTCATGCCCAATTGAACGATGCGTTGGTTATCGTCCACCACGGCCGTGATGCGCCCAAACTGCGCCGAAGCCGCGTTGTTGTTCGGCAGGCGGAAATTGGGATTGTTGAACACGTTGAAGAATTCGGCGCGGAACTGCAGTTGGAAGCGCTCGGTGATAGCCGTGTCCTTGATTAGGCCCATGTCGGCGTTGAAGAACTTTGGCCCGCGAATGACGTTGCGCCCGGAATTGCCGAAAGTGCCCACCGTGTTGGCCGTGAACAGCGAGGTATCGAACCACTTGAACACCTGATCGTTGCGCGACCGCCCGCTGAGCGCCGCGTTGCCGCCGAGGAAGTCGGCCAAGTCGCCGTTGACGGCGCTGAACGAGTTGTCGCGGCCACTGGCTACCGAGAACGGAAACCCGCTTTGCCAAACCACGATTCCGTTCAACTGCCAGCCGTGCAGCAGGCGCCGCGCCGCCCCCGACGAGACGTTGGCGTTGGGAACGGCCCAGATATTGGAGAACTTGAAGTTATGCTCGATGTCCTCCACGGCCAGGCTGCGGTATGCGCGCCGGTTGAACGGGTTGATGTTGTTGAGGTCGTCAATCGTTCGCGACCACGCATAGTTGGTCAGAATCGAGTAGCCCCGCCCAAAGCGCTTCTCCACGTTCCATTGCAAGGAGTGGAAGGCGGTACTGGCGCCCGAATCGGTGCGGCTAACGCGTCCGAAGTTAGGATAAACTCGCCGTTGCTGCGTGTTCCCGACGGTAGCGCCCGGAGCGAAGATGGCCGGATTCTCGTCAAGCGTGACCTGCTGGAAAGTGCCTTTGTTACCGAGATAAGCGAGTCCGCCCACCCAGTCTTTACCGAATTGCCGCTCCAGACGAAGGCTCCAGGTCAGCAGTTGTGGAACCCGGTAGTCGCGCGTAAAGTAGGCCCGGATGTCGTTGATGGGAGCGAACACGAACTCCGGTCCGGGCACGCGCGGCCCGAAGTTGGCGGGGAACGGATTGGCGAGACCCTTGCTGCCGTAGGCGTCTTCGAACGCCAGGTCCTGCAGACTGAAGGTACCGGCAAAAGGAGCGATGTTGGTGTAAGGGTTGAAATTGCTGGTCTGAATCGGCGTATAGTATGCGCCGACTCCGCCTCGCAGGCTGGTCTTGCCATCGTCGGTGAGCCGGTAGGCGAAGCCGAGGCGCGGACCAACGTTGCCGACGTTAGCATCGTGCCCGGCCACCGGGCAGTTGTTGTCGCCGCCGTAGAGCATTCCTACGGGCGCGTTCGGATAGCGCTTGGACCGCTGCCCGCCGCCGGGCTGGAAACACACGACGCGGCCTTCGCGGTCATACGGGGCCCAGTAAGGATCCCATCGCACGCCCAGGTTCAGGGAGAGGCGCTTGGACACCCGCCAATTGTCCTGCAGGAAGAAGCCCCAGCGAACGCCCTTCAAATACTTGAACTCGCCCCCTCCCTGGGTGAACGCGGACGCCCGCCCGAACATGAAGTCCGACAGGCCGTTCCCCGACAACTGGCCATTGAAGGTGAAATTGCCCATCATCTGAAAGCTGTTGGAGATATGATTGGTCACCCGCACGGCTTCGCCGCCGAAACGCAACTCGTGCGCGCCTTTGATCTTGGTGGCTACTTCGCGAACCGTGAAGTCGCCGCGATCGAAGTCGCCTTTATGGGAGGTGCCGATCGAGAATCCGTCCGTGACGCTTAGGTTGAGCGAGGGCGGAAACTTGAGCTCGGAGTCCTGCGGACCAAGCAGTTTGGACCCCGCGTCGCGGAAGCTGAATGGCGCGCCCGACAGAGACCCGCCGCGCTGACGGTTGAGCCCGAAGGTGGACGTGAGCAGGAACGTGGGCGACATCGCAAAGGTGTGATTGACGGAGATGTTCTGCAGGCGAACGGCGTTGCCGCTACGCGCGGCCAGGACGTTCACTTTGTCGATGCCCGCCGGGAAGTCGAAATCGGTGAAGTAGTAGCGCCCGTTGAGCTGATGGCGGCCACTGGTGTAGTCCACCTTCGGCATGAACTGGTTTTCGGTTTGCTGCACCGGGAATCCGGCAAAGGTTACTTGGCCGGCGGGGCCGTTGGGCAGCGGGATGAAGTCGAGAAAATATTTCGACACCGGGTTCAGCCGGCTGGCGGGAATGAGGTTGCCCGGCACGGCTTGCCTGGAGACGGGGTCAACGAGTTGGCGCGGCAGGAGCGCTGAAAAATCGCCGCGGCGCTGCTCGGCCGTAGGCACGAATCGAATGATCCCGGCCGGTGTGTTCCGCAGCCGAGTCCCCTGAAACGTGCCGAAGAAGAAAAGCTTCTGCTTGACGATCGGGCCGCCGATCGCACCGCCGAACTGGTTGCGCTTTAAACTATCCTGAACGGGCGCGAAGAACTGGCGCGAGTTCATGGCGCCGTTGCGAATGAAGTGGAACCACGATCCGTGCAGATCGTTGGTGCCCGAGCGCGAAACGATGTTCACCACCCCGCCGGCTGCGTTGCCGTACTCGGCCGAGAAGTTGGAGGACTGCAGATTGAACTCTTGCACCGAATCCGGATTCGGGAACGGGAGACCCGCGTTGAGGTAAGTGTCGTTGTGCGAGGTCCCGTCGAGTTGGAAGTTGACCTGCGCCAGACCGGCGCCATTGACACCCGCCGTCTCCTGCCCCGGGTAGACGCCGCCGTGGCCGCAGATGCGGCACGCGTTGCGCCCCAAGTCCACCGTGCCCGCCGCCAGATAGATCAATCGTTCCGGGCGCCGGCCCTGCAGCGGAAGTTCGCGGATCTGGCGTTGCTCCACCACTTGGCCGCCCACGGCCGAGCGCGTGGCAATTAACTCAAGTGACGATTCCACGTTCACCTGTTCGGACACTTGACCAACGGTCAGGGTGACGTTTTGCGTAGCCATCTGGTCTACGGTGAGCCGGATCCCGGTCTGGGTGAACGTGCCAAATCCCTGCTTTTCGACCCGCAGTTCATACGCGCCCACCGGCAGGCGCGAGAAAAGAAAGACACCGGTGGCGGCGCTCACGGCCGTTTGCGCGAAGCCGGTGCCGACGTTGCGCACTGTTACGCGCGCTTCGGGCACGGTTGCGCCGGAGGAGTCCGCGATCGTCCCGCCCAAACTGGCGGTGGTGAATTGTGCCGTGAGCGGCAAGCAAGCCGCCAAGGCAATCGCTACGGCAACAACACGGCGTTCAATGAGCATAGAAAGCCTCCTGAGACCGAACTTAGTGGCTATACGTTTTGAGAGCTGGAGCGCAGCGGGGCGGTTGCGCTCGACGTGAAGAGCGTATCACTCATTGCGCCGGAGCACAAGGCGGCTTCCGGCGGCGAACAGGCGGAATCCAGGCGGGATCAGGCGGTGTCAAGGCGTAATCATCTGAGTGTCAGCAGCGAAAGGGGCCGTGATCGTCGCTGTTGCGTGCCCATCACGTGATTGTTGGTCGTGCCGGGGCGCGAGGTTTCGGTCCCGTGGCCGGGTTCCCAGCGGTTGTAGAAAATCCACAAGCGCTGGTTTGAGCGGTCCAGCAACGGCGTGGGATTGGAGGCCGCCCACTTCTCACCGGGATTGTCGAGCACCGCCATCGGGGCCCCACGACTTGCCGCGGTCCGTACTGCGCCGCGTGACGAGGTCAATGTCGCCGTAGCCCGATTATCTTTACGCGCCTCGGCAAATACGGTTAGCGAGCCGTCGGCTGCGGTGACAATCGCCGGAATCCGGTAGCTATGGTCGCCGCCTTCGCCCGCCTTGAACACGTCAGTGTGCTCGATCAAAGGCCGCGACTGGGCGAGCGCACCGGCGGTCGCCAGTGAAAGGAAGGGAGCGAGGTAAGTTGTCAGCCGCATCGAAGTAGGTTACACCAGATGCAAGGCCGCTTACAGCGTGGCCAGTTCGCCCAAGGTCTCGACCAGCAGGGAAACAACTCGCGACAGGAAGGCTTCAATCGAGCCGAGCGTTCCTCGCAGGAAGTTGATAGCGGCATCAATCACCTTGTTCACCACGAAGCGCACTCTGCCGATTATTCGCTCGATGAATATCGCAACCTGCTCGAGGCCCAGCAGACGCCGCAGCATGCTTTCCACCATCTGAAACGCCGCTCGAATCGCCGTCGTCACCCGCGCTTCGAGGTTGTCAAGGAATTGTCCCACCTGCGCCGCCTGGCCTCGCAGGAAAGCGGCAACCTGGCGAATGCTCGATGTCACCATCGAGACCACCGCCACCACCTCGCCGCCGAAGCGCAGCAAAGGCGCCACCAACTGGTTACCGAAGGCCACGATACTCTGGGCCACGGCTTCAAGGAGTTGGGCCGCCGCACTGGCGCCTCCGCTTGGCCTCGGATCGTTGGGAATGAGATGCGGCCCCCGAGGAAGCGAGGGTGGGCGAGGACCCGGCGCCGGTGGCTCAGGTTGGAAAGAAAAACCCATGGCCGAGGCCGTCAGCGGCCCCACGATGCCGTCGGCCTTCAACCCTTTGGAAGACTGGAAGGAACGGACGGCAGCGTCCGTCTTGGCTCCGAAGAACCCATCGGCGGTTACGCTCAGGCGTCCTTGAACTACCTTGACACTCGCTCCGCTTGAACCCACCTTCAGTGGACCAACAATAATAGTGGCCATCCGCCTACCAGTATGGACCCCAAAAAAGGCGAAAGGGGCGGCAGGCCCTCGCCCACCACCCCCTGTTCTGACCGGTACAGCTTAGAAAATATACTTCAACGCGATCTGGAGATTGCGCATATTGCCACGCGTCCCCCCGATCACGCCAAAGTTACCGCCACCGTTGGTGATTTCCCCCGCCGCGTTCCGCTGGATCTGACCCGCGTTGGTATCGGGGTTGCCCCAGTTGGGATGGTTGGGCAGGTTGAACGCTTCAAACCGGAACTGCAGGGTGTGCGCCTCCTTGAGTTGGAAGTTCTTCAAGGTGGAGAAGTCCCAGCCGAAGATGGACGGGCTGATGAGCGTGTTGCGACCCACGTTGCCGAAGGTTCCGAACGTCGGCAAGGAAAACGCGGCCGGATTGAACCAGCGCTGCGGATCATGATTGGCAAGGTTCGGATCCACACCGGAGTTATAGACGGCGCGGTCATTGCCTCCGCCGGTGTTGGAGCGGTCGCTACCGGCGAACACAGTTTGCGGGAAGCCGGTGCTGAGGGTCAGAATCGACCCAACCTGCCAGCCGCCAATAATAGCGTTGGCCACCGGGTTGGCGATGCTCATCTGGCGGCCCTTGCCCACCGGCAGATCGTACAGGATGGAGGTCACGGCGCGATGCCGCGTATCGAACGAAGAGTAGCCGCGCTCGCACCGCTGACAGTAACTGTTCTGCGGGAAGAGTGTGTCGCCGTCGTTGACGCGGATGCCGCTGGTTTCGTCAATTGACTTGGCGTAGGTGTACGATACCAGCGCGCTCAAGCCCGACGAGTACTTCTTGGTCAGCTTCATGCCGAGCGAGTTGTAGTTGCCGCGGCCGCCGGCATCCACCAACTGGATGCGTCCAAAGTTCGGATAGGGAGCGCGGCTGAGCACCGTGCCCGTCGCTCCCGGGATGGACTCGTTTACGGCGCGTAGCGACTCCAGATGTCGCGAGACTGACCCCAGGTACCCGATCTCATAGGCCAGGTTCTGTCCGAACTCGCGCTGCACGTTGAACAGGTACTGCATTACGTAAGGCGTGCGGCGGTCATAGAGATTGGCGAACGTATAAGGGCTCGGCACCTGCGCGACGGCGCCGGCGATTTCCTTGAAGGCATTCCCCCACTGGCGATCGGGGAAGTCGCTGACCGATTCCTGACGGAAGCGCCCGGCGATGTTGCGCGCCATGTCAAAGCGCGGGTTGCCGGTGTCCTGGGTATAGAACATGCCGGCGCCCGTGCGGATCACCCACTTGTTGCTCGGGCTCCAGGTCAGGCCGATGCGCGGCGCGAAGTCATTGTTGTCGCGCTTCACTAAGCGGTTACCGAGGCGGCCATCCTGCACCACATCGATATTCGGCCACCGCACCAGGATGCCATCATACGGATTGCTACCTTTACCCTGGCGCACGAACACGGGGTAGCGGCTCCGGTCAGCCACCTGCGGCGTCGAGTCCATGAACGGTATGGCCGCCGAAAAGAGCTTGCCGGTGGTATCCTCCCAAGGCGGCGTGTTCTCATAGCGCAGGCCGAGCGCCAGCGTCAGCCGATTGGTGATCTTCCACGAGTCATCAACGTATATGTTGAAAGAGTTCGCGCGGAAACGCGCGCTGCCGATTGCCACGGCTGTTTCCGGACGGCGAATTTCGCCCAGCAGAAAGTCGGCGAAGGCATTGCCGTTGGAGGCGGTCGGAGTTTGTCTGGTGGCATTGATCTCAAAGCCGAAAGAGCCTCGCGCGAATTGATTGCCGTCCTGATTGAACTGGTCGTTACGGATCTCTGCGCCAAATCGAATGGTGTGGCGGCCGCGAATCCACGAGGTGTTGTTCAGGAACTGCATGGAGCGGTTCTTGTTCTCGTAAGGGCCTTCTGAGTCGTCGCCAAACCCGCTGTAGTTAGTGATACCCACCGACGGGATGCCCCAGGTGATGGGCGCGCCGGTATTGAGGCCGGGAATCGCCAAGTCTTTCACCACGTCGCGGACGCCAGCCAATTGCCGCGCCGTGGAGTTGTAGAAGCGCGTGTAGCCGAAGCGCGTTTCGTTGACCAAATTCGAGGTGAGCGTGCGGGTGTTGGTGCCCATGTACTGCTCGACGTTGGTGAGCACCTGGGAGCCGTTGAGGCGGAGGCCGTCGTTGAATTGCACTTCGTCGCCCCAGCTATAACGGCCAGACCATTGCGAGTTGGAGGACTCGTTGAAATCCATCCGCAGAATGAACTGATCGCGATTGATCGGCGCGCCTTGTGACTGCTGGTAGTTCTGGGCCGCAGGGCCGGTCAGGTTGGGCAGGCGATAGAATTCATCGCGCAGGCGCTTGGAGATCGGATCGATCCGGCTGGCCGGAATCACGCCGCCGGGGAAAGCCGTCGAAGTGACATTGGAGCCCGTGCCCGTGCGAGTCTTGGGATCGAAGATGCCCGGGGCAAATGCGCTAAAGTCGCCGCCCTGGAAGGCTGCGCTGGGAAGCACATAAAGAGACTGCGTCGATCGCCGCTGCCGGAACGCCTCGTAGTTGCCCATGAAGAACAGCTTGTCTTTGCCGTTGAACAGTTTCGGAATGACCACCGGGCCGCTAAACGTGCCACCGTACTGATTCCACTTGAAGGGATCCTTGGGCGGGCGCGCGGTGCGGAACGCGTAGTTCTTGGCATCCAGCTTTTCGTTACGCAAGAACTCGAACGCTGTCCCGTGGAACTGGTTCGTACCGGACTTGGTGAGCACGTTAATCTGGGTGGTGGCGCGGCCGAACTCGGCCGGATAGACGCCGGTCTGCACTTTGAATTCCTGCAGCGCGTCGATCGAGGGCTGGATCACGAACGTATTGAAGTTGGGGTCCGTGTTCTCCACGCCGTCGAGCGAATAGTGGTTGAAAGCACTGCGCTGTCCACCCACCGAGATGCTGTTCTCAGAGCGGAAGCCGCCTTGCCGTGACCGGGCCTGACCAGCGCTGGGGAACCCCGTGGAGGTGTTCGGCGCCAGCGATACCAGTTGCAAATAGTTGCGGCCGTTGAGAGGCAACTCAACGATGCGTTTGTTCTCGACCACGTGCCCGAGGGTCGCGTTCTCGGTGGTCAGCAGTTGCACTGACCCGGATACTTCCACTGTTTCCGAAACCGAGCCGACCGCCATATCCAGATCGAGGCGCACGGTCTGTTGCACCTGAACGTCGACCTTGGCCGTATAGGCTTTAAATCCCGCCTTCTCGGCGCGGACGTTGTAGCTGCCCGGCGCGAGCGACGGGAAGCTGTAGATGCCCGCATCGTTCGACACCGTCGACCGTTGCGCGTTGGTTCCGGCATTGGTTGCTGTTACGGCCACGCTCGGAATGAGCGCCCCCGTTGAATCTTTCACCTCACCGGTGATCTCGCCAAACGTCTGGCTGAAAGCCGGCGTCATGGCCACGAGGCTCAACACGAGCCCACTGATCCACTTGGATCTCATAGAAACGACCCCCTGTATAGGCTAAGCGCCCATACTCTGACAGTAACGAACCCGACCACGGGTGTCAAATTGATGGCAGGCACAGAGCCCGGTCATAATATAAACATGGCCGTACCTATGCAAGAGATCCAACTCGCTTTCGTGCGCGCGTCCGGACCCGGGGGCCAGAACGTGAACAAGGTCGCCACCGCCGTCGAGCTGCGTTTTGACGTGCGCCGTTCGCCGTCGCTCAGCGCCGCCGTGCGCGGGCGTCTGGAGAAATTGGCAGGTCAGAAACTCACCCAGGATGGCGTCCTGATCATCACTGCGCGCGAGCATCGCACGCAAGAAGCCAATCGCAAGGAGGCGCTCTCCCGGCTTGACGATTTGATTGCCCAGGCCGAAATCATTCCCAAACGCCGCCGCCCCACGCGCCCGAGCGCCGGAGCCAAAGCCCGCCGCCTGGAAGAGAAAACCACGCGAGCGGCCGCCAAGAAATTTCGCGGCAAGTCCGGCGTTGCCGATCAGGAGTGATTGCCTATTTCGCCGGAGCGGCAAAGGCGTAGAGCGTCCCGCGCGTACGCACAAAGATTCGTCCACCGCTGATCGCCGGCGTGGCGTAGCACTCGTCCTCCAGGTTGTTCACGGCCAACACCTCCCACTGCGCGCCCGCTTTGAGCACCGTCAGCTTGCCTTCCTCGCTCACCATGAAAACCTTGCCGTCGGCGGCCACCGGTGATGCCAGGTATTGCCCCGGAGCCTTCTCGCTGCGCCCCTGCTTGAGCAACGCACCGGTGCCCGGCTCCAGCGACGTGACAATGCCGCCGTCCTTGGCCATGTAGAAAACGCCGTCGTACAGCAACGGCGCCGGTACATAAGGAAGGTTTCGCTTGAAACGCCACTGTACGTTTGAGGCGGCGTTCAACTGGCCTTTCTTTTCGCCTGCCAGGGGGATCGCCACCGCACCATACTCACCCGTCCCCAGCGAGCGCGCGACGCTCCACTCGCGCTCATCGAGAAACTGATCGTGGTTGGAATCCACCCAGGCAAAATGCTCGAACCACTCGCTTTCATCTTTGCACTCCGGAATTGAGAGCCGCCCATCCCCATCTTTATCTAGCTTGACCACGGTGGCCGCGAATGACGGCATCCACGGTTGCTCGCTACCGCTGGCGGCCACAATCAGGGCATCGCCGTGAATCACCGGTGTACCCATCGATCCATTGGAATTGAGCGTCATCCACCACCGCGGCTCGCCAGTCGAGAGAAAGTAGGAGTCCACCCGCGCGCTTCCCACCGCCAGCACTTGATCCTTATATATGATGGGGACGGACCAGCCTTCGGTTTGCGTCGCGCGCTCCGTTTTCCACCGTTGGCGCCCGGTTTCTTTGTCGAGAGCCGTCAGAAACGAGCCCCGTGTCTGATCGCACAACAACAGCAATAGCCCTTCGGCGATCACCGGCGATGACGACATGCCGTAAAAATTCTCAAACGGCCCGAGCGGGTGCCGCCAGCGCTCCTTGCCATCAAAGGTGTAGGAGATCAAACCGAAGTCGGGAAAGAACACATAGACGTTTTTCGCGTCAGCTGTGGGCGTCGGCGACGCCGGATCGTTCGCCTTGTAGGTCTTATGCTGGTGCGTCCGCTTCACCTGCCGGGTCCACAAGGGCCGCCCCGTCGCCGCGTCATACGCCAGCGTGATCAGCGCATCGCCTTCGCTCGCCGTTATGAACACTCGGCCCCCGGCGACGACCGGCGACGAGCGCCCAAACGGCACCGCCGCTTTCCATGCGACATTCTTCGTGGGACCGAACTCGGTAGGGAGCCCGGTGTCCGCGGCGACGCCCGATCCGTTGGGGCCTCGAAAGCGAGGCCAGTCGGCCGCGGAGAGAGCGAGCGAAGCGATCAGCAGGATGATGATGGGCACGATCTTTTCATCATACGCAACGCCTCCGACCCCCCTCACGTTCCGCCGGAAACTTCACAAATCCTGGCGGTTCACGCGGGTCTTGCTCTTCCAAGGCGAATTGTGCAGCCCGTTTTGGGCGTGCGGTCGCGAGGACCAAGGCCCTCGATAAGAAAGCGGCCCGCTCGATGTCCTTGCATGAGAATCTCATTCAGGTCCGTATTCCAAACCAGCGGCAATTCTAGAACAAGCGGCTGCAGTATTTCGTACCGAAGCGGCCCTTTATCGAGTAGGGCTTCTATTCGGGAGTCAGCCTTTCGTCGCTGCTGAGCGCGCTCATCTTGGAGCCCTCCGGATGGAAGGTTCAACCCAAAGTCGATCTCGGACTGGCCGCTCTTGCTTTCCCGGCGTTCGCGCTGCGCCCTTTCGCGAACTGCTTCCTGTTCAGGCGCCGCTTTCTTCTCGACGTCGCGAAACTTTTCAATGCCCTTCGGGCTCCTGGTGGCGTAGATTAGATGAAAGTACGCGCGGTCATGATGGGGCTTGAGCACGCGTGTAAAGGTGGCATAAGGAAACTCTCCGGTAGCTCGGACCTGCTCAACGTACAAATTGACCAAGGACGATTCGCGATGTGGGGTGTCTCGAACCAATCGCCAGTCGCGCGTTCCGAAGCAACGATCCAAGGATTCTTCGTTGGCAGCGCTTTCAAAGGTCAGGAATCGATTGATGAAGTCATACATAAAGTTGATCATCACTTCGCCCTTCGGCCGCAGGAGAATCGGTCGCAAGTTGTCCATGGCAACGCTCCATCCCGTTGGATCTACGAAAAAAAAGGTGAATGCCGAGCCTGCCTCAGCCAGGATGGCGTCGATATTGTCTTCAAAGCTCCCTCGAAGTGCCGTCGTCTTAACACTGCCGCGATGCTCTTCAAGAGCCTGCTGAAGAGTCGCAAAAGCTGCCGGAGATCTTTCCACGAAGATCGCGCGAATCGTGAGATACCTCTGTCTTTGGGCGAGCCCTTTGCGGACCGAGTTCAGCTTATCCAGAGCGATACGAATCGAAGTGTCGCCCAATTCTTCGTCCACTGCACGCCAGGGTCCGGAGAAACAGTCTACATACACGAACTCGCTGTGCGAAAAGCCGATATGGTATGCGACGGTTTCCAAATACTGCTCAAGAAAAAAGTGCTTGAGATAGGTCTGTTCACGGTCTTTGTAGTACTTGAGAGTACCGAGTTCCCACCGATCAGTCAGCCTTCGATTCCGCCATCGACATGGTGAGCCGTGAGTGCTCGATACTCAGATCGATCCACTGG
>JAYTKJ010000305.1:0-4604 GCA_043730365.1 Acidobacteriota bacterium
CGCTATGAGTGGAACGAGGCCGTCAGCGCCTGCTCGCCATCTGAACTGGTGGATGACCCGGCGCCGCCAACCTATCACGTCGTGGCCTTCGATTTCGGCATCAAGCGCAACATCCTGCGCCGGCTCGTGCACGTCGGCGCGCGCGTGACCGTGGTGCCCGCTTCGACGACGGCGGAAGACGTGCTGGCGCTCCAGCCGGACGGCGTGTTTCTCTCCAACGGACCGGGCGACCCGGAGCCGCTGCAGTTCCAAGCCGCGCAGATGCGAGCGTTGTCCGGCCGCGTGCCGATTTTCGGGATTTGCCTGGGTCACCAGGTGCTGGGGCTGGCTCTCGGCGGGCGCACCTTCAAGCTGAAGTTCGGCCATCGCGGCGCCAATCATCCGGTGCTCAACAAGCTCACCAATCGCGTGGAAATCACGTCGCAGAACCATGGCTTTGCGGTGGATCCGGATTCGCTGGCCGCCGGGGACATCGAGTTGACGCATATCAATTTGAATGACCAGACGCTGGAGGGCTTCCGCCATCGCAGCCATCCCACCTTCTGCGTGCAGTATCATCCCGAGGCGGCGCCCGGCCCGCATGACTCGCAGTATCTGTTCAATGACTTCGCTCAACTGATGAAGGACTGCAAAAAGTAGACCCGGATGCCTAAGCGAACCGACATCAAAAAAATCCTCATCGTCGGCTCCGGCCCGATCGTTATCGGCCAAGCTTGCGAATTCGACTATTCCGGAACCCAAGCGTGCAAGGCCTTGCGCGCCGACGGCTATCAGGTGGTGCTGATCAACTCGAATCCGGCCACGATCATGACCGATCCGGAGCTGGCTGACCGCACTTATGTGGAACCCATCACGGTTGAGTATGCCGAAGAGGTGATCAAGCGTGAGCGGCCCGACGCGCTGCTCTCCACCGTGGGCGGGCAGACCGGTTTGAACCTGGCCATGGCGCTGGCCGAAGCCGGCATCCTGGACAAGTACGGCGTGGAACTGCTGGGCGCCAAGATTGACTCCATCAAGAAGGCTGAAGACCGGCTGCTGTTCAAGGACGCGATGAAGAAAATCGGCTTGGCGACGCCGAAATCGCAACTGGTGGGCACCGTGGAAGCGGGTATCGATTTCGCCAACAAGAACGGCTACCCCGTGGTGCTGCGGCCCAGTTTCACGATGGGCGGTTCCGGCGGCGGCATTGCCTACAATCTTGAAGATCTGGAAGAGATTCTGCAGGGTGGCATCGATCTTTCTCCAGTGGGCGAAGTGCTGATCGAAGAGAGCGTGCTCGGGTGGAAAGAGTACGAACTGGAAGTGATGCGGGACGTGGCCGACAACTGCATCATCGTCTGCTCGATTGAAAATTTCGATCCGATGGGCGTACACACGGGCGACTCGATTACCGTAGCGCCGGCGCAGACTCTCACCGATCGGGAATACCAGATGATGCGCGACGCCGCGCTGGCCTGTCTGCGCGAGATCGGTGTCGACACCGGCGGTTCCAACGTGCAGTTCGGGATCAACCCGCAGGACGGCCGCATGGTGATCATCGAGATGAATCCGCGCGTGTCGCGGAGTTCGGCGCTGGCGTCTAAGGCCACTGGTTTTCCCATTGCCAAGATCGCTGCCAAGCTGGCCGTGGGATACCGGCTGGACGAGATCAACAACGACATCACCAAAGTGACGCCGGCTTGCTTTGAGCCGACGTTGGACTATGTCGTGGTGAAGATTCCACGCTGGCAATTTGAAAAATTCCCGGGCGCCCAACCGGTGCTAGGCACGCAAATGAAATCGGTGGGCGAGGTGATGTCAATCGGCCGCACCTTCCAGCAGTCTTTGTCCAAAGCGCTGCGTAGTCTGGAGACCGGCAAGTCCGCCAGCGCCGAAGTTTATGAAGAGAGCCTGATTCCGAATCGGCTCATCACGCCGAATCCGGACCGGCTCCAATACGTGCGTTTTGCGTTTGAGCGCGGCTACACGGTCGAGCAGGTGCAGGAACTGACCGCCATCGATCCGTGGTTTCTCCAGCAGGTGAAGGATCTGGTGGACCATGAAGTCGCACTCAAAAATTCGTCGCTCGAGGCGATGGATGAGGCTACTTTCCGCCGGGCCAAGCGCGCCGGCATTTCGGACGCGGTCATGGCGCGGGCCTGGGGCAAGACGGTGGATGAGGTGCGCGCCCGCCGTAAGGCTCTCGGTGTCATAGCCGTGTTCAATCGCGTGGATACGTGCGCGGCCGAGTTCGAGAGCTTCACGCCGTATTTGTATTCCAGCTACGAATCGGAATGCGAAGCCGAGCCAACGGACAAACAGAAGGTGATGATCCTCGGCAGCGGCCCCAATCGCATCGGGCAGGGAATCGAGTTTGACTATGCATGCTGCCATGCTTCCTTTGCACTGCAGAGCTTCGGCGTGGAATCGATCATGGTCAACTGCAACCCGGAGACCGTGTCGACCGACTACGACACGAGTGACCGGTTGTACTTTGAGCCTCTGACCTACGAAGACGTCCTCAACATTGTCGATCGCGAGAAGCCGACGGGCGTGATCGTGCAGTTTGGCGGGCAGACTCCGCTCAATCTGGCGCTGCCGCTCAAGCGCGCCGGCGTGCCTATCATCGGTACGGACCCATCGAACATCGATCTGGCCGAGGACCGCAAGCTCTTCGGGAAACTGCTCGACGATCTGAAAATTCCGTGTCCGCCCAGCGGCACGGCGACGAGCCTGGAAGAGGCGTTGACGGTGGCGCGCGGCCTCGGCTTCCCGGTGCTGGTGCGGCCCAGTTATGTGCTGGGCGGGCGCGCGATGGTGATCGCCTATGACGAAGAGACTGTGCGGCGCTACATGCGCGAAGCGGTGGTCTTTTCGCAGGACCGTCCGATTCTGATCGACCGGTTCCTGGAAGACGCGACCGAAGTAGACGTCGATGCGCTGAGCGATGGCGAGGGCGTGCTGATTGCCGGCATCATGGAGCACATCGAAGAAGCCGGCGTGCATTCCGGCGATAGCTCCTGCGTGTTGCCGCCGTTTTCGATTAGCGAAAAGCAACTGGCCACGATCCGCGACTACACCGAAAGGCTGGCCCGGGCGCTAAAGGTGATCGGGCTGATGAATATTCAGTACGCGATCAAGGCGGGCGAGGTGTTTGTACTCGAGGTCAATCCGCGCGCCTCGCGCACGGTGCCCTATGTGAGTAAGGCCACCGGCGTGCCGTTGCCCAAGATCGCGGTAGGCCTGATGCTGGGCAAGAAGCTGGCGGACTTCAAAGACCTCACTGGCGGCCAGACCTCGGGCGTGCTGCCGGTGCCGATGTTCTTCGTCAAATCGCCGGTGTTTCCGTTCAATAAATTCCCGGGCGTGGACCCGGCTTTGGGGCCGGAGATGCGGTCCACGGGCGAGGTAATGGGTGTCGGCGCCAATTTCGGCGAAGCTTTCGCCAAGGCGCAATTGAGCGCGGGCGCGCCGTTGCCGGGCAAGGGCAAAGTCTTTATCAGCGTCAACACGCGCGACAAGCCGGAAGCTGTCGAGCTGGGCAGGAAGTTTGTCGCGCTGGGGTTTGAACTCGCTGCGACGCGCGGCACGGCGTCGGCATTGGCAGCGGCTGGTTTGAAATGCCGTACGGTGTTTAAGGTCAATGAGGGCCGCCCCAACGCCGTGGATTTGATCAAGGCGGGCACCGTGCAGCTGGTCATCTACACATCGGCCGGCGGACACTCGTTCACTGACGAGCAGGCCATTCGGCGTAACGCGGTGCTTCATCGCGTGCCTTGTATTACCACGTTGAGCGGAGCCAAGGCTGCGGTGCAGGCGATCGAGTCACGGCAGCGAGATCCACTGCGGGTGTGGAGTTTGCAGGAGATTCACGCGAAGGTGGAATCGAAGTAAGGGCGGGCTTCCGGCCGGGCCGACGGCGCTAGATTCAAGTCATGGACTGGCAAGCGCGAATCGCGCTTGATCCGAATGTCTGCCCACGGCAAAGCTTGCCTTCGCGGCACCCGCATCATGGTGGCTACGATCGTAGATAACCTTGCGGGTGGCGTTGACCGCCGCGAGATCCTGAAGAGCTATCCAGCCCTTACCGGGGCCGATCTCGATGCCACCCTCGGTTACGCAGCCGAACTGACCAGGGAGGGCACTATCGCCTTGCCTCTGGAAGCCAACGTTTGAAATTCAGGATCGACGAAAACCTTCCAGGAGAGTGCGCTACGATTCTGCGCGAAGCGGGCTTTGGGGTGGACACGCCCCACGTTTCACAGACCAAGTTCGCTATGTGAGCCAAGGCGCACGAGTTCGAGACTGTCATCATTCGGCTTGCGATAGATGAGAACAAGATCTGGTCTGATGTGGCAGTCGCGGTGATCGCTCCATTCGCCGGATAGTGGATGATCGAAATTCCGTCGTGGCAGTGGCGTGTCGGCGGCGAGCAGATTGACGACTTCCATCAGCAGGAAGTCCAGTTTCTTGCCGTGCCTCCCGGACTTTTCGCGCTTGTAGTCACGCTGAAAGCGCGTAGTGTACTTACTTGAGAGTACCGAGTTCCCACCGATCAGTCAGCCTTCGATTCCGCCATCGACATGGTGAGCCGTGAGTGCTCGATACTCAGATCGATCCACTGG
>JAYTKJ010000306.1:0-6758 GCA_043730365.1 Acidobacteriota bacterium
ATTCTGCAACTCGCCGGTCGCGGCAGTCACGGCCGGCATCAGGGAAGATTTTTCCTCAGTGAGACGCGTCACCTGATCGAGCTGAAGCGGATGGAAGCCGCCTTGCAGATCCTGGACAACGATCTCAAACGCGGTCCGGTTGCGAGCGAATCCCCGGACGGTGCGGCCATCCCGCAGGTCGAGCGACACGAGGCCATAGCCGGGCAGAATGCGTGAGTTCGGAGTAAGCACGGCGTCTCGGAGTTGATCCACCGTGAGTTCGCGGGCCACGTTCGACAGGTCCGGGCCCAGCGCCGTGCCCCGGCCCGAGACCATGTGGCAGGAAGCGCATTTTCCTTTACCGAAGAAGAACTCTCCGCCGGCCGCACGGTCGCCCGGAACGTTGGCTTCGGCGGCCGAGGCATTCATCGAGACCACCAAGGCCACCAGCCCTTCGAGCGCGGGCGTGGGCAGTTCGAATCCCGGCATACCAGCGGCGGGAATACCGCGCGTGATGACGTTGCGTAAACTCAGTACCGATCGCCGGCGCACACTGAGATTGCCCGCCAGCCCCGGACCTTGTTGCGATCCCCGCGCGTCGGCGCCATGGCAACCGGCGCAAAGCTTGGCGTAGATTGGCCGGACCTCGTCGGCCGCGGTGGGAATCTGGGCAAGCAGCGCCCCGCCCGGCAGCAGCGCCATGGCGAGAAACAGGAGGGGACCATTCACGACCGTCATTTTGCGATTAGAGCACAACGCGGGACGTTTAGATTCAATAGTGCGGTAGCGAGGTGCGATTCAGTGCGGCGTGGATCAATGTCGCAGCGTAGCATTGTCTGTACTGGCCGGCGTGGTGAAGGTCATTCCACGCCGCCACTCCGCCGGAGCCTCCGGGTGAACTCCGGTGAGAATGACCCACCCGCTCCCAAACGTTCCCTGCACGATCGCCGGTGCGCCGTCGGGATACCTGCCGACAACGGCGCCCCAGCCCGTGAACTCCGGGCCATCTTCCCAATAGTGATCGAGTGTCGGTGCTCCCGCGCTGGCAATCGCCACCGCTGCCTTGCGGATGCCCCGGCTTTCGGCGGAGTAGAAACCGAACCGTACACCTGAGGTCAGGTTCAACCCGTTATGGCCGGAATCGCCGGCAAAGAAACCACCCGCACAGATTCCGAGGTAATTCAAACCATGCTGTACCGCGCTGCGAATGTTGGCGATCGTGCCCGCAGTCAGGCTGTCGCCGATTTCAATGAAGCTACCACCCGGAACAATCAGCAGACGATATTGCTGGATCTGCGCTTCGCCCATCTGGTTCAACTTTGAAGATCCGGCGGTCGAATAGTGAAGGCGCTGCCTGTTCAGGATTGCTTCGACGGCCTTGACGTCATTGGGAGAAGCTCCGTTGCCATTGAACAGGAGAACGTCTGCTCTCTCAGGAGACAAGTTGCCTTGGTCACGAACCCCACAGGCGGTAATGACGGTTGAAATCAGGACAAGAAAAGCAATGCTCAGAGCTCGATTATCGCAAATGCCGTGGCCTGCCATTCGCCGAGGGCTGTGTAGCCTGCATATCGCCTCAGATGGTGCCGAGCCAATGTTTTTCCGCCTTGGCGAACGCGGCGTCCCCCACTTTGCGGCCCAGATCCAGGCCCGCCACGTTGCCTTCGTAGAAGTGAATCCCGCCGTAGATCCGGGACTCGCCGGCTTCCTGCGCGGCCTGCGTAAAGGTGTCCCAGCGCATCACGATGTCGGTGACGGGCTCACCATGCTGAAGGCGCATGGCCTGAAGTAAACTCCGGGAAGGGCGGGGTGGGTAACGTGGGGATCTGGAACGTTCTCCACGCTGCGCCATCCATAGGCACGGTGCCTTTGCCGGGCCCTCCCCATGCGGCGATCGTCTTGCCTCGGAACAGGTGGCGAATGGCGGTGAGGGGCCGCACGTAATCGTAAAAGCGCTTGGCCTCCCAGGTCGCGATGGCCGCATCGGCCATTGAACTGGCGACGGCGAAAAAGATCTTCACGCTGTCGTCGAGCGAGAGGTTATCGCGGTCCACCACAAAGGCGGTCATGAGCGTCCAGTGGCCCGGCGGAAGCTCAGAGTTGGGACCATCCGCCCAATACTCGGCGATCACCTTCTGCAAAGGTGTCAGCCTGGCTTGTGCATCGATAACGTGTCGCGCCTGTTCCAGGAAACCCTGGGAGGTGAGCGCTTGCGGCGGCGAGGGGCGGAACTGGTTCCCGGAGGTCAGTGCAAACGGCTTGACGCTGCCCCAATGGGGCGCGATGAATTTCGGTGTCGCCGGAATCTTGTCGCCGGTGAGGTAGGTGAGCGGCTGCCACCGGTCCGGGAACGGAATCGCGTCCGCCGCCGCGGGGAACAAAGGGCTCATCGGCGGGTTCACCGGGACGTAGCCGGAGGTGTCGGCATAGCCGTTGGCTTGGTTCGAATTGTCGGCGTTGTGAAAATTGAGCACGTCGGTCGAGACGACGTTTCCAACTCCCACCGGCGTGTTCAGATTCGTCGAAGCGTCACCGGGGCTCATGCCCATGGCCGTCAGCTTGACGGCAAAGGTGGGCTCGGCGGCGGGAAACTGGTGAGTCAGCGCACGATAAGCAGCCATGCCGATTGCGGCTTCGCGGTTGGCGACCGTCCGCTGCCCGATGGGCCGCCGGGGCGCTGAGCTGAGCACGGGCTTGGCGACGTTGTCATAGGCGCCCCAGGCATCGAAAATCGCCTTATAGGCAATGCCCAGCGATCGCGCAGCCATGGGCGGCCCGGGCTTGATGGTGCGGATGGCGCCGAGGGCCAGTTCATTCCATTCTGCGATGAGATTCTTCATGGTGACTCTAAGGGGATAGTGTCACCAGAGGCCGGAAGGTTACAGAACGAGGCTGAAACTTTCGTGGACTAGCGTCGCGTCGCGGTGAATTTGCCTTCGCCGAGCGCGCCGAAATTCACCGTGCCTTCCATCTTCTTGCCGTCACCGGATACCTTGCCCTGGTACCGCACCTCGATCGATTCGCCGTTGGCGTCAACCTTGAAGCTGAAATCCACGGCCTCACCCTTGACCGTCCCCGCCAGCTTGGCCGAGCCGAGCGCGCCGGAATAGTCGCCCGTCAGTTTCTCGCCATCCTGCTTGAAGACGAAGGTGGGAGATCCGGAGCCCAGCGCAGACTCGACGGCGGCGTCCCAGGTCGCAGTCAAGTCAGCGGCCCAGGCCGCGGCGGTCAAAGCGAGAGTAAGAAGCAAAATTCGGATCATGCGCGTATTATCGCGCTGCCCGGCACGGAGCGCAAGGGCACACGCTGCGCAGGTGATCCCACGAGTAAATGCCTGAACTATGTCCGTCGCTCCAGGCAATGCGAATCGCGTAGGTGCCCACCGGCTCCACCGAGATCATCTTGAGCGTGGGCGCGAACATCTGAAATGGGGAGGCGCCGGGCTTAGCCGCGGCGCCGGCAGCATAGTTGGTGCGCGCCGGCTCGGTTCCATGTGCGCCTGTGCAGTGGGCGCACGGACATTCATCGCGCAGCCAGCCTAGCGGATAGTCGCTATGGTGGCCATCCTTCCAGTCGATCTTGATCCCTTTGGATTTCGAAATCGCCAGGTGTTCCGGATCATGAACCGTCGCCGTCGTGACAGCGGCCGGGTTATTGGACTCGTTCAACGTCTCTTACTCCTGGGATGCGGCGCATGGCCGCCATCACTCGCTCGAGTTGCTTCTTGTCGCGCACTTCCACAGCCATCTCTACGATAGCCGCATCGCTGCCCCGCTTGTCGTCGCCCCGCGCCTCGAGGCTCCGGATGTTGGAATTCTCGTGCGTCAAAACGCTGGTGAGCTGGTTGAGAATCCCCGGTTTGTCCTCGGTGTAGACAGCCAGATTAACCCGGAAGGCCTCCTTGAGAGCGATGGCCCACTCCACGTCGATCCGGCGTTCGGACTCGTACATGAGATTGTTGACGTTGGGGCAGGTGGTGGAATGTACGGCCACGCCTTTGCCCCGCGTGATGTAGCCGATGATCGGCTCGCCGCGGATGGGATTGCAACACTTGGCCCGGTAGGTTAGTAGATCGTCGGCGCCTTTGACGCGCAGCGCCAGATCGGACGCCACACCGGCGGTTGCCGAAGGAGGAGGCTTTGGCGGAGCGGCAGCGGGCAGCGGCTCCGGTTGGTCTGGCGCAAAGCGCTGCAGGATGGCGCGCGCCGTGAGCTTGCCAAAACCGATGCCGGATTTGAGATCCTCCACCGAACTGTAGCCGTGGTCGGAAGCCGCCTTTTCAAAGTCCGCCTTGGCCACGCGCGACAACGGCACGTTCAGCCGCCGCGATTCGCGCTCCAGCGCCTTCTGCCCGATCTCGATGGCCCGTTCGCGCTCGGTGGCCTTGATCACCTGGCGGATTTTGTTGCGCGCCCTGGACGTGTTGACGAACCCCAGCCAGTCTTTGCTCGGCTGATGGCCCGCCTGCGTCAGCACCTCCACCACATCGCCGCTGCGCAATTGCGAGCGGAGCGGCACAATCCGGCCGTTGACTTTCGCGCCCACACAACTATGTCCCACGTCGGTGTGGATCGCATACGCGAAATCCACCGGCGAGGCGTCGCGCGGGAGCATGATCACCCGGCCGCGTGGCGTGAAGCAGTAGACCTCTTCCTGGTACATATCGACCTTGAACGTCGACATGAATTCGCCGGGGTCGCGCATCTCGCGCTGCCACTCCACCAACTGCCGTAGCCAGGCAATGCGCTGGTCGTCCTCGCCCGGACCCTTTTTGCCTTCCTTGTACTTCCAGTGCGCCGCGATGCCCTCTTCGGCAATGCGGTGCATCTCCTCTGTGCGGATCTGAATCTCAAACGAGAGCCCGCCCGGCCCGATCACCGACGTGTGCAGCGATTGGTAGAGATTGGGGCGGGGGATCGCGATAAAGTCTTTGATGCGTCCGGGAATCGGATGCCACTCGTTGTGGATCACGCCCAGCGCGCCGTAGCAGTTCTTCACCGAATCGGTGATGATGCGCAGGCCCATGATGTCGTACACCTGATCGAGCCCGATCTTCTGGCGGCGCAGCTTTTGCCAAACCGAATAGACGCGCTTGACGCGACCTTCGACGCGCGCCACCACGCCCTCGCGCTGCAACTTCATCGTGATGGTCTGCTTCATCTGCTGCAGACTTTCGTCGCTGGCCAGCCGGCGCGATTCGATCTGCTGATTCAGGTCGGCAGCCGCTTCGGGCTCGGCGTTGAGGAAAGCGAGGTCTTCCAGTTCCGACCGGATCTTGCCCATGCCGAGACGGTGCGCGATAGGCGCGTAGATTTCTAGTGTTTCCTGGGCGATACGCGCCTTGCGCTCGGGCGACAGCGATCCGAGGGTGCGCATGTTGTGCAACCGGTCTGCCAGTTTTACCAGAATCACGCGGATGTCGGTCACCATCGCTAGCAGCATCTTGCGGACGCTCTCGGCCTGGCGCTCTTCCACCGAGTACATCTTCACTTTGCCGAGTTTGGTGACGCCGTCTACGCAATGGGCGATTTCGTTGCCGAACAACTTGCGGATCTCGTCGATGCGCACGGTGGTGTCCTCCACCGTGTCGTGCAGCAGGGCCGTGGAGAGTGCCACTTGATCTAGATTCATCTCGGTGAGAATCAGGGCCACGGATAGTGGATGGGTGATGTATGGTTCGCCGGAATCGCGTTTCTGCGTGGCGTGGCAGCGCGCCGCGAAGTCGAAGGCCTGGCGCATCAGCGTCGTGTCTTCGGCCGGACGCAACTGCAGCACCCTGGTCTCCAGGTCTTTGTACAGAGCCTCGGGTAACGCCCCAGCCGCCGCCCCTGCTTCGGCTTCCGAAGAAGTCATCTTGTATCCAAGATAGCGCGCGGCGGGATGGGCGATGGACCGATACCGTCTCAATGGACGAAAGAAGCTGCGCCGGACTTCCCGGGGATGCGGCCTCACTGAGCCGGGAACTCTGTCCGGCCGTCGCACCAAAGACGCGAGCGTTTGAATACCAATATTGTGATAGTTTGGTATGAGGTTAGATGCCCCACGCCGATGTAGTCTTCTATGCGGACGGCGATGGGCGGGCTCCAGTAGTAGAGTGGCTTGAGGATCTTCGGAGCACAGACGAGTTTGCGTACGGGCGCTGCGCCGCGGCCATCGGCCGATTGGCCGGACTTGGCCACGAGTTGCGCCGGCCTCTCGCGGACATCCTGAGAAACGGCGTCTATGAACTTAGAATTAGGAGCGGGCGGGTCAACATTCGAATTCTGTACTTCTTTCACGGCCGGGGTTTGGCCATACTCGCCCATGCACTGACCAAGAAGGGTATTGTGCCAACGGCCGATATCGATCGAGCCGTCAGGCGGAAGCTGGCGTTTGAAGCGAACCCCAGGGCCCATACCTACATTGGCGGAGGCGCCGAGGAGTAACCATGCGTAGAACCAAAGATGCCATCGAGATCCTGAATCGAATAACGGGCGACGACGGACCTCTTCGCAAGAGTATCGAGCAAGCTCGGGTCAATTTCGAGGTAGCTCAAATGATCTACGACGCTAGGACGGATGCTGGACTCTCCCAACGACAGCTTGCCGATATGATTGGCTCAAAACAGCCGGTCATCGCCAGGCTGGAAGATGCGGACTATGAAGGGCACTCGCTGACGATGCTGCAACGCATCGCTGAAGCGCTGGACCAGACGCTCGAATTGCGATTTGTTCCATCCCATCGCAAGAAGGCACCGGACAAGTTGGTGGCGCGTCTCCGGCAGCAGCCGACTGGGAGTG
>JAYTKJ010000307.1:0-9290 GCA_043730365.1 Acidobacteriota bacterium
GATGACGCGGCCCGGCGCGGCATCCGCTACCGCGAGATGATCCTGGAGCGACGCGTGTCTCCCACCGCCGAGGCTCTGGCGGCGCTAAACCAGTTAGACGGTCCGCTTCCGGAAAGCGGCCGCGACCCGCGTGAGATCATCGAGCGGCTCGATCGTATCGCTTCGCCGGCCACAGTTGCCAATGCCAGCGGCCGTTTCTTCGGGTTCGTGAACGGCGGCTCGTTCCCGGTTACCGTGGCTTCAAACTGGCTGGCAACGGCGTGGGACCAGAACTGCGCTCTCCACGTAATGTCGCCGGCGGGAGCTACCCTTGAAGCCGTTGCTCTGAAGTGGACCCTGGATGTCCTGCGGCTCCCGGCCGATGCCGCTGGCGCCTTCGTCGTCGGCGCAACCATGGCCAACTTTACGGCGATGGCTGCGGCGCGGCACGCCGTGCTCGCGCGAGCGGGTTGGGACGTCGACAATGACGGGCTGTTCGGCGCGCCGCCCATCACGGTGATGGTGGGTCAGGAAGTCCACACGACCCTGCGCCGAGTGCTCGGTCTCTTGGGCCTCGGCCGTTCGAGGGTTGTTGTCGTCCCCGTCGACGGGCAGGGAAGGATCAGGGCCGACAGCCTGCCACGGATCGACGGACCCTCGATCGTCTGCATCCAGGCCGGCAACGTGAATACCGGGGCCTTCGATCCGGCTCCGGAAATTTGTGCGTGGGCCAAGGCCGCCGGTGCATGGGTACACGTTGACGGAGCGTTTGGGCTCTGGGCCCGCGCCGCTCCGTCTTTGGCGAGCCAGGTTGAGGGCTACGAACTAGCGGACTCCTGGGCCACGGACGCGCACAAGTGGCTGAACGTTCCTTATGACTGCGGGATCGCCATGGTACGTGACGCGACCGCGCTGCGTTCGGCCTTGACCATGACGGCGGCCTACCTGCCGCCCTCCGGTGTGCGCGATCCGATGAGCTATTCGCCCGATGGTTCTCGCCGGGCGCGCGGTGTGGACGTGTGGGCGGCGCTGGAATTCCTGGGCCGCAGTGGGGTGGCGGAATTGGTGGAACGGTGTTGCCGACACGCCAGTCGAATGGCGGCTGAATTGACGGCAGCCGGCCATGAGGTTTTGAACCACGTGGCGCTGAATCAGGTGCTGGTGGCGTTTGGCGACGACGCGACTACCAATCGTGTGATCGCCGGAGTGCAGGCGGCCGGTGTTTGCTGGTGCGGCGGAACACGTTGGCAGGGGCGCGACGCTATGCGCATCAGTGTCTCGTCATGGGCGACGACGGATCAGGATGTCGAAGCCTCGCTGGCATCGATCCTGTCGACTTATTCGCGGTTGGCGACGGTGGGCGGAGCCTGACGGAGAAGGTACAGGGTCATCGGAAAGACGCTCTTGCCGCGAGTCAATTTCGCCTGGATGAGAAGCGCCTTGCCGCCTTCTTCGAGGGACCATGTCTCGGTGGAGACGATGTCGCCCTCGGCATTCTTGCGCTTGGTCTCAACCACCAGATTGGACATCATCCATTTGCCGGTGACGCGAGCCTGATCGCCGTGCAGTGACAGGACGTTCTCTTTGCCGTCCAGCGAAAACACGACATTGGTGTGGCTATCGCCATGATTGCCGGCCTGATGCGTGAACGAGTGCATCTGGTTGGGTGATTGCTTGATGGTGCGCTCAAAGACCTGCGGCGGCTGGAGCGGACCGAAATGGCTGCGAGCGGGATCGATAGTCCAGGAGCCGCTAAAGTCCGGGCGGCCCTGGGAGATCAGGAAAACGGCGAGGCCGATAATGCAAAAAACAATTCGCTTCACCTACTTCTTATCGGACTTGGCGAAAATCAGCTTCATGGTACTTGCGCCTTGGGCGGAGCTCATTTCGCGCAGCAGTTCCAGATTCCGTCCGCCTGAGGTGATTTTCCAAGTCTCGGTGATGGTCACCTGATTGTCTTTCCAGCTCATTTTGGTGACGATCTTAAGGGCATCGCCTGACCACTTGGCGGTACTGGGGAACTCGGCGCCGCGCACCTTGTTCTTGGTCTCGGCGCCGTCAGTCATGTAGACGAAGTCGGCCGTCATGGAGCCCATGGGGCCGCCGGACTGGAATTGCTTCATGGCCAGTTTGGGGTCGGAATGCTCAATCTGCATGACGATCTCCGACGGCGCCGGCATGTCGCCGAAATCGCTCTTGGCGATGTCAACCTTCCATTCACCGGAGAAATTGGGCTTGGCCGCCAGCAGCGAAGTGGCGGTGAGCAGGAGCGTGAGCAGGAGGAAGTGGGATCGGTTGATCATGATGTGGTTTGGTTTCCAACCTTCATTCTAGAACTTTTATGGGAAGCTAAGGGGGAGCGCCGATTGCCGCCACGCATGGCCCATCCAACGCCCCGACCCGTGTCACCTCCGTGGATCAAGGTCCGAACCGACCTGACGCCGGACTTGCGCTTCAACGCTCCGTTTCAGATCGGCCGGCGGGAAGACGCCGGGGTGGCGATGCCGAACGAGTTTGTGAGCCGGTCGCACGTGGAGGTGAGTTTCCGGGAAGGGCAGTGGTGGGCCGCCGATCTGGGGAGCGCTAACGGAATGTTTGTGGCGGGGCAGCGGCTGGAGCGGGTGCCGATTGAAGGCGCACTCAGCATCCGGCTGGGCATCAAAGGACCGTTCGTCTACTTTTCGGTGGAGCAGCCGGTGGCGGCGTCAAAGGCAGAGCCTCAGAGTCCCGCTGTTCCAACGCCGGATCAGGTGGCGCAGGTGATCGGGCGGTACTTTGAAGACGCAGACGGCGGAGGCGGGCCGGTGGGTGAGCACACGATGGTGGTGCGCCAGGCCTTCCAGCAGGTTAAACGGAAGCAGAAGCGAAAATTCGGTGGCGTGGTGGCGGTGCTGGCCATGTGCGTGGCCGGGGTTGGCGGATATGCTTACTATCTGCATCGGCAGGCCGGGCAGCGGCTGGAGATGGCGCTCGGGATTTTCTACTCAATGAAGGCGCTGGACGTCGACATCGCCGGCGTCGAGAAACTGGTGCACGACGCCAATCTAGAAAAGGGCGGCGAGCAGTTGAGCAAGTTTCGCCAGCGACGCCGGGACATGGAGCAGGACTACAACCGGTTTGTCGCGTCACTGCACATCTATGACGCCAAGTTTACGCCCCGCCAGCAATTGGTGATGCGCGTGGCCCGGATATTTGGCGAGTCAGAACTGGCCATGCCGCCGGAGTTCATGGGTGAGATCGATCGCTATATCGCCATGTGGCAGCACTCAGACCGGCTACCGAAAGCCTTGAACGTCGCGCGCGAGCGGGGGTATATTCCGCTGATCGCCCAGGAGTTGCTGGCGCAGGGATTGCCGCCGCAGTTTCTGTATCTGGCTTTGCAGGAGAGTAACTTCGATGCCTATAACAGCGGACCGCCGACGCGCAGCGGGATTGCCAAAGGCATGTGGCAGTTTGTGCCGCCGACAGCGCTGAAGTATGGGCTGAAGCTGGGGCCGCTGGTGGAACTGGCGCGTCCGGATCCGGCCGACGACCGGCATAACTGGGAGCGCGCGACTAAAGCGGCGGCGGCGTACTTGAAAGACCTGTACAGCACCGATGCGCAGGCCTCCGGGTTTCTGGTGATGTCCTGTTACAACTGGGGCGAGGAGCAGGTGCTGCCGCTCGTGAAGAAGATGCCGGCCAATCCCAAGGAGCGTAACTTCTGGAGGCTGCTCTCCGGCGGCAAAGACCGGATCCCCAAGGAAACCTACGACTATGTGTTCTACATCGCCTCGGCCGCGGTGATCGGTGAGCACCCGCGGCTGTTCGGCTTCGATTTCGATAACCCACTGGGGTTTCTCGATAGCAAGGGTAAGTAACCGAAAGCCGGGGCCGCAGCTAAAAGTGTTGGGATGGGCGGGTGCCGGGCATCGAAATCGATGAGAGCCCGGCGGCTGCTGCATTGTACCCAGCAGGCGTCGGTCCCGCTTTCGAGAGTTGCGCCCAGGGCGGTCTAGGGTACAGTGGAATTTGGGCTCTAGTCTAGTGAAATGTCGCGTGGTGATGACCGGGTCCGTAGGGCTCTGGGTGTGGGGACCGGCATCATCATCGGAGGCCAGGTTTCCGGCATGGCGCAGTACCGGTTACCGAACATCCGTTTCTCCACCACAATCACCGGGTTGGCCCCGAGCGGCTGCGCCATGGGCGAGGCGGGCGTGCGGGCGTCTTCGCTGTCTCGGGGGCTGGTGGGAACGGGTCACCGTTCATCCGGCCTCTGGAAGCGAACGATCCTGTGTCGACGTGCATACACGACGCTGAAACATCGGGCCCATGGTGTACGTCCTAAGAGTGCCAAGTTGAAACCGCTAATTGAGCTCCGCAGTTCGGGTTTGTATTGTCCCTTGGGAGGTTTTTATGTGGACCCTTGGGAGCCTGTGGAGAGAGCCGTGATCACGCACGCCCATGCCGACCACGCGCGCCGTGGTTCACAGTCCTATTTGTCCTCGCCGACTTGCGAACCGATTCTGAAAGTGAGACTAGGTGCAGAAGCCAACATTCAGCCGGTCGCGTACGGAGAGCAACTTAGGATAGGCGAAGTGACTGTGTCCTTGCATCCGGCAGGGCATATTCTCGGTTCCGCGCAAATTAAGATCGAGCGGCAAGGATATTCCTGGGTCGTCTCCGGCGACTACAAGACGGATCCCGATCCCACCTGCGAAGCATTCACACCGGTCCGGTGCAACGGCTTTGTGACTGAGGCCACTTTCGCCCTGCCCATCTATCGTTGGGCGCCTTCCCAAGATACGTTCGCGGAGATAAACGCCTGGTGGACAAGCAATGCCGCCGCCAACCGGGCTAGCGTCCTCTACGGCTATTCACTCGGCAAAGCGCAACGTCTGATCGCCGGAGTGGATCCTTCGATCGGACCTATTTACACACATGGCGCCGTCCAACGCTTGAACGACGTTTATCGGCAAGCGGGCGTTTCTCTGCCACCCACTACGAACGCGCTGGTTGCCCAAAAGAAGAATTTTGGCGGCGCCTTGGTCATCGCCCCGCCAGGAATGAATGGTTCCAATTGGGTCCGGCGGTTCGGCGACTTTTCGACCGCCCTGGCTTCCGGTTGGATGCAGGTTCGGGGCCATCGGCGGAGAAGGGCTGTCGATCGCGGCTTTACGCTTTCGGATCACGCCGATTGGAATGGACTGCTCTGGGCGATTCGGGAATCCCAAGCGGAGGAAGTCTGGGTGACGCACGGGTCCATTGATCCGCTTGTCCGGTGGTTGACTGAGCACGGATTGGATGCCAAAGGCTTGGTCACACAATTTCAAGGCGAGGAAGAAGCAACCCCCGAGGAGAGTCCAGATCTGCAGGTGGAAGAGTGAAAACATTTGCCAGGCTCTATTCGGCGATCGACTCGACGACCAAGAGCAATTCTAAGGTTGCATTCATGGAGAACTATTTTCGGGTAGCCTCCCCAGCCGATGCCGCGTGGGCAGCTTTCTTTCTGCGCGGCGGAAAACTGCGTGCACCATTTCCGTCGCGCTTGCTCTGTAAATGGGCTGCCGATATCGCGGGCATCCCCGCCTGGCTTTTTGAGGAGTGCTACGAGTCCGTGGGCGATTTGGCGGAAACGGTCGCGCTCTTGCTGCCCGAGGGAGACGATCCGGTATCAGACACAGAGGATCTGTCCTCGTGGGTGATCAACCGGCTGGTTCCCTTACGCAATCAGTCCGGCGAGGAACAGCGCAACTCGATGGCAGAAAGCTGGAGCCGGCTTTCCACGGCAGAACGTTTCGTTTGGAACAAGTTGGTGACGGGCTCGTTCAGGGTGGGCGTCTCGGAGGGCTTGGTCAATCGCGCCATCGCCGCGGCAAGTGGAGTCGATGCCACGGTGATCGCCCATCGCCTCGCTGGAAATTGGCAGCCGTCAGCCTCCGCTTGGATGAAGGTCATACAGCTGGATATCGCAGACGCAACCGCCAGCCAGCCCTACCCCTCGTGTCTTGCCCATCCACTGGATGGCGAGCCACATGAGCTCGGCGCCATCGAAGATTGGGTGATCGAATACAAATGGGATGGAATCCGTGCTCAGGTAATCCGCCGGGAGGGACTCGGACATATCTGGTCTCGCGGAGGCGAGTTACTGACGGAGCGTTTTCCGGAGATCGTCGCACAGGCGAGTGCGTGGCCTGATGGTACGGTCGTGGATGGGGAGATCCTAGCGTGGAGAGAGGGTCCTCTCCCATTCGCCGACCTCCAACATCGAATCACCCGCAAGAGTCCGGCCAAGAAAGTGCTGCAAACTATACCGGCGCGGTTGGTCGCCTTCGACCTGCTTGAGTGGCAAGGCCATGATCTGCGAAGTCAACCGCTGCGACATCGCTTGGACACGTTGCAGCTGATCTCGGCCTATCAGTCCGAGCGCCTGACGCCGAAGACATGGGAGGAAGCGGAACAGTTGCGCATGTCTGCCCGGGAACGCATGTCCGAAGGATTGATGTTGAAAGCCGCGAACGGCAAATACGGTGTGGGAAGGGTACGGGGACTTTGGTGGAAGTGGAAGCTGAAGCCGTTTTCTGCCGATGCCGTGCTCGTTTACGCTCAACGCGGACACGGCCGCCGAGCGAGTCTCTACACGGACTATACCTTCGCGGTCTGGGATGGCGATCAGCTTGTTCCGTTCGCTAAGGCTTACTCGGGGCTGACGGACGTTGAGATTCGGGCGGTGGACTCGTTCATCCGGCGTAACACCATCGAAAAGTTTGGTCCAGTGTCCACCGTTAAGCCCGAATTGGTCTTTGAAATCGCCTTTGACGGTATTCAACTTTCCAGCCGTCACAAGTCTGGAATCGCGGTTCGCTTTCCCCGTATGGCGCGGTGGAGAACGGACAAGAAGCCGGCCGATGCCGATACTCTGGCCAACGTGCGGGCGCTGCTACCTGAAGGGTCGACAAAATGACAAAGCACCCTGGCCGGGCCTATTTCGAAATGCGGGGATGGAAAGTGTTTTCGTTTCAGCAGAGTGTCTGGAAGAACGCAAGTCAGGGCAGGCAAGGACTAATTCACGCCGCCACCGGAACCGGGAAGACCTACGCCGCCTGGATGGCGGCGCTGGCGCAGGCGCCGCCTGGGGATTGTTTGAGAGTCCTATGGATCACTCCTCTCAGGGCTTTGGCGGCCGATACGCTTACCGCCCTGCAAGCTCCTGTCGACGGCCTGCACTTGCCGTGGAGTGTGGGGGAACGGACGGGAGACACGCCTTCTTCCGTGCGACAAAAGCAAAACCGGCGCATGCCGAATGCACTGGTTACAACTCCGGAGAGCTTGTCGATCCTGTTGAGCTATCGGAATGCGAAAGAGACATTTTCGGGCCTCAGGATGGTGATTGTGGATGAGTGGCATGAGCAGTTGGGCACCAAGCGCGGCGTGCAGACGGAACTCGCATTGGCCCGTCTTCGGCGTTGGGCGCCCACCCTGCAAACCTGGGGCCTTTCAGCGACCGTCGGCAATCTTGAAGAGGGTTTACGTGTGCTGCTCGGCGCATCTCACGCCGACGGCGTGATCGTAGAAGGACTCCACGCCAAACGTCTGGTGATCGATTCAGTACTTCCCACGGAAACCGAGCGTTTTCCCTGGGCTGGCCACATGGGCCGGACGCTTTTGCCTCAAGTGGTTCAAGAGATCCGCCAAGCCCGCTGCTCGCTAGTGTTCACCAACACGCGTTCTCAGGCGGAGCGATGGTATCAATTGATCTTGGAAGCGTGCCCAGAGTGGGCGGGCGAAATCGGCCTTCATCATGGTTCTTTAGACCGGGAGGTGAGAACCTTTGTCGAGGGTCAATTGCGCCTGGGTCGCATGCGCTGCGTCATCTGCACCTCAAGCTTAGATTTGGGAGTGGATTTCACCTGTGTGGACAGGGTTCTGCAGATTGGTAGCCCTAAAGGCGTGGCTCGTCTGTTGCAAAGAGCCGGTCGCAGCGGCCATCAACCTGGCAGCACCAGCCGGGCAACCTGCGTGCCGGCACATGCACTGGAATTGGTTGAGGCCTGCGCGGCTCGAGAAGCCATTGAGAAGGGGGTGCTTGAGTCTCGCGTTCCCGTCGAGAAGCCGTTCGATGTCCTGGCCCAGCATCTGGTGACAATTGCCTGTGGCGATGGCTTCGATGCGAACGATCTGTTGACAGAGGTCCGGTCATCGCATGCCTACCGGAATCTGACTGATGAAGAATGGCGGTCGGTCCTCGATTTCGTTACTTGCGGCGGGAAAACACTGTCGGCCTATCCTGACTACAACAAATTGATAAAGGGTTCAGATGGACGTTGGATGGTGGCGAATGAGGCGGTCTGCCGCCGGCATCGCATGAACATTGGAACGATCACATCCGGCTCCTCCGTGCGCGTGCAATATCTCACCGGCGGGGCCGTCGGCCAAATTGACGAGAGCTTCATCAGTGGCTTGAAACCGAATCAGGCTTTTGTTTTTGGCGGAAAAACTCTCGAACTTGTCAAACTCAAAGAGATGACCGCGTACGTAAAGCAGGCCGCCGCCCCCGGCGGCGTGACGCCAAGCTGGGCTGGCTCAAGGATGCCCTTGAGTTCCCTTCTTGCGCGACACGTCCGCAGGAAGCTAGACGAAGCGGAGAGCGGCTGCTATCGCGGAGTAGAAATGGAATGCGTGAGGCCGGTTCTCGAAACCCAGCGCCGTGTGTCAAGAATTCCCGTCCAAGGCCAGCTATTGGTGGAAACCCTGCACCGGCGGGGACGCCACCACGTGTTTCTGCATCCGTTTGAAGGTCTACTCGTTCACGAAGGATTGGCTGCCCTGTTGGCGTACCGGATGTCGAGAGCGAAACCACTTTCTGTGAGTACCATGGCAAGCGAGTATTCTATCGAGTTCACGTCGCTGGATCCCCTCCCAATTGCTGATCCAGGTATGTTTTCGCCAGAGCATTTCGAGCGGGACTTGATCTCGTCCATCAATGCCGCCGAATTGGGAAGGCGCCAGTTTCGGGAAATCTCCCGGGTGGCTGGCCTTACTTTCCCTCATTCACCAGGGCGCTCGAAAACCTCCCGGCAACTGCAGGCTTCCGGGGGATTGCTGTTTGACGTCCTCTCAGAGCACGATCCCGGAAATCTCCTGTTGCAACAGGCGCGAACCGAGGTCTTAGACCGGCAGCTATCCTCTCCATCTCTTAAAGACGCCTTAGAGCGAATTTCGTCCGGCACAATCGTTTACACGCCACTGGAAAGAGGCTCGCCGTTGTGCTTCCCCATTTTGGCGGAAAAGCTGCAACGTAGCGCCATGAGCAGCGAAACCCTTGCCGAGCG
>JAYTKJ010000308.1:0-4882 GCA_043730365.1 Acidobacteriota bacterium
TACAAGGGGCTGGGCATCGATCTGGAGACGGAGTTGCCTGGTGCGCAGGGCCGGCCGATTCCGCTGGTGGACCGCGGCGTAGAGCCGATCAAGCAACTCTGGGCTTAGTCTCTAGGACATTGCCGCGGGAGCTTGCAAAGGCAGCGAAACGCGGAAGGTCGACCCCTTTCCCAGTTGGCTTACCACGGTGATGGTGCCGCCGTGGCACTCGACGATCCACTTGGCGATCGACAGCCCCAGGCCGGCTCCATTCGCACGGCTCCTCGAGGCATCCACCCGGTAGAATCGGTCAAACAGCCGCGGCAATTCATGCTCTGGAATACCTCGGCCGTTATCGGTGACCGCCAGCACCAGACGGCCCTCTTCGTCACCTACACTGATGACCACCGATGACTCCTCGGTGTTGTGACGCAGAGCGTTATCAACCAGAATCAGTAGCAGCCTGCGCAGAGAAACCGCATGTCCGCGCACGAGCCGGCCCTTTTCATCGGCCATGGTTCGTACGCGCGGCCCGGCCAACTTGCGGAATTGTTCGGAGACTTCATTTACGATCGGAGTCAGATTCAGATCCGTCATAGGTGGCGCATGGAGGTTGCCGTCGGACCGGGCCAGCGTCAAGAGGTCCTCGATTAAGTCAGTGAGGCGCACGGCCTCGGTCTGGATCTCGCCCAGATCCTGCCGCAGTTCACCATCGGCGCGGCCTTGCCGGAGCGCCAGTTCAGCCGTGGTCCGAATGACCGTCACCGGGCCGCGCAACTCGTGCGATGCATCGGCGGTGAACTCGTCCAACCTCTTTACAGAGGATTCCAAGCGCGCGAGCATCGAGTTGAAAGTTCGCGCCAGCCGGTCGATTACATCGCCGGTCCCCGGCGCCTCCAAGCGTTCGGACAGCCGGTGGGCGGTGATCCGACTGGCTACCCCGGCGAAAGTTTCGAGAGGACGCAGCGCGGCGCGGCCGATCAGATAGCCGCCGGCAAGGCTGAGTAGAATCGTGACGGGAATGGCCCAGCCGATCCACTGGAGCAAGCCTCGCCGCGTGGCCGCCAAGGCAGCGAGTGACAACGACATCTGCAACCGATAGGAGCCGCCAGGCAGGGACAGTTCGCGGTGAAGCGTGCGGAATGCGCCATCGGCGGTTTGGAGCGTCGAGAAGCCAGGCGGGCGGTCCTGCCACGGAGGAACCGTTGCGCTCCACTCCGGGCCGTTCTGCGCGGGCAGGAAGGCTTCGCCGCTGGAAGCCCGTAGCTGGATGAGGCGCCCGTCCGGCGCTGCCTGGACGTATTCACCCAGCATCTCCTTGAGCTCCTTGGGAAGATTCGTAACCACTGCGACGGTCCGCGCCACCCAATCTGAGCTGGTGCTGGCGCGCTCTACCTCTACCTCGCCGAACTGACCTGCCTGCAGATTCACCGGGCGGGCCGAGCCTTCAAACTTGGTGTCTGGCCGCAGCGCGATCCTGGCGCCTCGCATCACGATCCAACGGCGATCGGCATCGACCCGTTCGATCGGCCCGCGGAATTCCCCCTGGTTGCTGTCGCCGCGCGATCCGACAAATACATTGCCGAATTCGCTCTCTACGAACTTAGCCAGATTCGTGGCGCGAGCCTCCAGCAAACTGTCCACCGCTGAGACCATGTTGTACTCGACGCCGAACCAGAGCACGGCGCCGAGCGACGCCAGTCCGGCCAGCAGGAGCAGCGAGAACAAACCGGCCAGGCGAAACTCGATAGATCGCCATTTCATCGGCTGGGCTCCTTGAGGCAGAAGCCGACGCCGCGAACGGTCTGAATGAGCCGCTCCTCACCGGGGCTTTCGAGCTTGCGACGCAGCGAGCTCACGAAGACGTCCACGGTATTCGGTTCAGCTTCCTGCGCTTCTCCCCAGATATCGTCCAGCAGCGTGTCCCGCGGAACAACGCGGCCCGCGCGGCGGATCAGGAGTTCGAGAATCTGATACTCACGCGGGGTCAGTCCAACTTTGCGTTGCGCTCGATGCACTTCGTGAGAGGCCGGGTCAAGCGTCAGGTCCCCCACGCGCAGCACCGTGCCGCCAGGAATCGGTCCCCGTCGCGATACAGCCCGAATGCGCGCGAGTAACTCTTCAAAGGCGAACGGTTTCTTGAGATAGTCATCGGCGCCGGCATCCAGCCCTTGCACGGCGTCGCGGGGAGAATCTTTCGCAGTCAGGAGCAGAATCGGAGTGCGGTCTCCGCGCTGACGCAGACGGCGGGCCACCTCAAAACCATCAACGAATGGAAGCAGCACATCCAGGACGATCACATCGTAGGTGCGGACTCCTGCGTACTCCAGTCCCTGCCGGCCATCGGGCGCGACGAACACACGGTGCCCCTCACCGTGCAGGCCCCGCTCAAGCAGCGCCGCCATACGTTGATCGTCCTCGACGATGAGAATCTCCATCAGGTTGTTATCGCGCGGAAGCTATTCGTCTTTCTCAACAAACTCAGCCACCAGCTTACCGCTTGCAAAGCTTACTCTCGCTTCAACCAGCACCCCGGCCCTGAGACCGGAGAGATCCTTGTACTTGGTCTGGTTGTTAAACGAGATCGTCAACGGTCCGATCGTAAACGTTTGAGCCGCCGTGTCCACGCTGCCGATCACTCCGCCGATCTCGGGAACCTGATCCTTCTCGTTGCTCACTTCAATGAGTGTGGCGTGAAGCGCGCCATCCCGGTCTGTTTCCACCTCGACGTCAATGAACGTGCCGACCTTAAGGTCCGAGATATTCTTGAAGTTCGGATCCTCGGTGTCGACCTTGGCGCCTAGCGCTTCGAATTTCACCAGCCCGTTGAACAACTCGATCTTAGTCCCGTTGATGGCCGAGATGCTGCCTTCCACGCTGATCTTCGCCGCGGCGCCCAATCCCGCTGGCAGCAGCACAGCGCTCAGCAGCAGGATTCCCAACTTCTTCGATCTCATTTTCATTTCTCCTTTTGACGATATCTACCAACTCTGAGGGTTTTCTGAAGACTCTTCAATTCCTGATCTCCACCAGTTCTTTGCGAACTTTAGTCTCGGTGTTCTCCTCGGCGATCAAGCCAACTCCGGGGGCATAAGTCTTCGTGCTGTTGACGCCGGGCTCCACTGGCGTGAACTCGCGGGTGACCAGACAGTTGCCGGTGCAGGCGGCGGCCGGTGCCCGAGCCGTGCCGGTAACCGAAGTAACCTCGCTCATGTCCTCGGCCGAGCCCAGCAAAAACTCCTGACGGTATAAATTGCCAACGGCTGGCATCGCCTTCATGATGATGCCCGGCCTGGCGCCATCCACGCCGGCCAGCCAGGAACCGTGCAGGTCTGCCAGGACGCCGTCCTCGAAGTTCTGCGCCAGTTCGCCGAAGTACCAGACGTTGCCCTGCGTATCCTGCGCATACCAGTCGATCGTGTCTTCGACCACCCCGTCCTTGGAGGTAACTACGTCGTGGATGACGGTGCATTGGACCCCCAGAATCTCTCGCGTCTCCGAAGTCACTGCGTAGGTGATCGTCTCGCCGCCGCCTTTGTAGATCAGCGTTCGCCCGCGAATCAAAGGGAAGTAGGGGTTGGGCTGCACACTCTTGCCGATGTCAGCCGGCTTGACGAACATCGAGGGAGTGAACTTGGGTTCGTAGGAATCCTCGCCTAGAGCCTTGCAGAGAGCCTGCCGGGCATCATACTGCGCGTCGCACTCATCTTCGCCAGCCTCGATCGCCGCGATGGCCTCCGACTCACATTTTTCGCGTTTGGCGGAGTCCGTGAGGTTGTTGCACTTGCCCCTGGTTAGCCAGGACTCCGATTCATGGTGGAGCTTGCAGGAGCGCAAGGCGGCGACCGAAGTGCGTGTGCAGGACCCTCCCTTTCGATATAGCTCGTCGAGATCTTCGTCGTCGGCGAGAGCGAGGTTACTGCCCGACAAGATACTTAAGGCGAACAGGAACACTCCGAACTGAAGTAACCCGGAATCTGTCTTCTTTCGATGCATGAGTTATCTCTCCTAGCGATCAGCTTCTTGGTCTTGAGAACCGGTGCATGTGAGCACTTAGCCGACTATAACGATCAATAGTGAAGATTCTCTGAGGAGCCGGATCAACGCCGGTTCCCCGGTTAGAGGTTTCTGCGAGGGCTCGCAAGGTAGACTGAACTATTCTGTTCAACCTGGAAAGGCCGCAATTGGACAACAACACCGACCAGGACCGCCTGCTGAACTTGATCGTTCAAGACGTCATTCGCGAATCGCATATCGATCCCGCTTTGTTGTTGCCTGAAGATGTCGACTACATCCGCCAGCACGTACTGAAGAAGCCGCTAACAACAATCCACATCTGGTCTTTGGGGGTGGGCGTCGTCATCACCGGAGAGTACTTCGGCTGGAACTTCGGTCTTCCGGTGGCCGGACCGATCGGCATGCTCATCGCTTCGCTGATCGTTTGCGGCCTCTATTTGACCTGGGTGCTGTGCCTGTCCGACCTCTCGGTGGCGATGCCTTTTGCCGGAGGCCCGATGGCCTATGGGCGTCGCGCATTGGGCAGAGGATTCGGCTTCCTGATGGGCTGGTCGATGTTTCTGGAATGCCTCTTTGCCGCCATCGGCACTGCGCTCGCGACGGGCGGGTATGTCGCCTTCCTGCTCAATCCTGAACATCCCAACCCGCTCACGACGACGGTCTCGGCGATCCTCTGCGCGCTGTTGTTTCTCGTGGTTCAATACGTCGGAGTCAAAGAGCAAGCCATCATCACCCTCTGGCTCACCTATGCGGCCATTGGCGCCTTGGTCTGGTTTTGGATCGCGGCCGTGCCCGGCGTATCGCTAGACCGGATCTTAACTAAGCCATTACTGCCGGGTGGTTGGGCCGGCGTGCTCGGTGCGGTGCCTTATGCATTGTGGTGGCT
>JAYTKJ010000309.1:0-4316 GCA_043730365.1 Acidobacteriota bacterium
CCACCAAGTACGGCTTCAGCCAAATCTGCCAGCGGCACCTGGTCGACTACGTGCAACCGGACGTTGTGCACTGCGGCGGCATCTTTGAGATGAAGAAGATCGCCACCATCGCCGAGGCTTACCGCATCGAACTGGCGCCGCATAACCCGCAAAGCGAAGTGAGCACGCTCGCCTCGCTGCATGTGGATTTTTCCACGCCGAACTTCGGCATCCAGGAAATCACGCATCGCGGGAACGAGCAGTACTGGAAGGATCTATTCTACGGTGGCGGAATCACGTACGAGCAAGGCTACGCGACACCACCGGATCGGCCGGGGCTGGGCGTGGATCTCGATGAAAAAGTAGCGGCGAAGCGGCCCTATCAACCTCACACGCGACAGAAGCTGCGTTTCCCGGATGGCGGTATCGCCGATCACTAGACCGCTCCGTCACCGTCGCGGCTCGGAACCGTTACTTCGGGAGCAACCTTGCGGGCCTGCTCAAACAGAAAGTTGAGGGTCTTCTCGGTGCGAATCCGCGCGGCGATCGTCCGGATGGTGCCGTCTTTCTCAAAACGCATGCGGACGGCGGCTGCGGGTTCGCGCAGTTGCCGCGAGGCGCGGTGCACTTCCTTGTCCACCTCGTCGTTGAGAGTCTCAATCGCTTCGCGCTCAGCGATCTTGTCCAGCAGCAAGGAAGCTTTGACGTCGCGCCGGGCCCGTTCAGCCTGCGATTTCTTCAGCTCTTCCCAATCAATCTTCAGCTTGCTCGGGTCGATGCCCTGGTTGGCCAACTCACGCAGGCGCGATTCCAGGTTCATCTCCACTTGCCGGTCCACGTAGGCATCGGGTACGGGGAAGGTGTGATTGTCCACCAGCGAATCGATTAGCTTGCCCTGGGCTTCCTGCTTGGCCGCGCCTTCGCGTTCGCGCATGATGTTGCGGCGCAGTTCTTCGCGCAATTCGCCGATCGACTTGAAGTCTCCCATGTCGGCCGCGAATTCGTCGTTGGCCTCGGGCAGGTCCTTGCGGCGGAGCCCTTTTACCTGAACGTCGAAGGTCACGGTGAGGCCGGACAACCGCTGGCTGGCGTAGTTCTCCGGATAGGTAACCGTGACGTCCTTGGCTTCTCCGGGCTGGAGTCCGCGCAGAGCCTCGGAGAATTCCGGCATGGTCTCGGAGTGGCCGAGGTGCAGAATCATTTCATCGGCCTGCACGGGCTCGCCCGGTACGCCAGCCTTGCTGACGAGCGACACTACCGCATAGTCTCCAACCGCAAGAGGGCGCGGATCGATGTTCACGTACTCGGACTTCTGCTCACGCAGGGCGTCGAGGCGAGTGGTGATGTCCTCATCGGAGACTTCGGGGTCAGAGTAGGGCACGGTCAGGCCGCGGTACTCGCCGAGGTCAAACTCCGGCGCCACCTCAAACTCAGCCTTGAACCAGATCGGCTCACCGGGTTCGAATTTGACGTCGACGATATTCGGCGTCCCCACCACCTTGAGACGATCTTTGTCGGCCTGTTCGCGGAAGGCGCGCGGCAGGAGATTCTCCACCACCTTCTGGCGGATGTCGGCCTGGAACCGCGTGCGAATGATCGACAACGGCGTTTTCCCTGGCCGGAAGCCGGGCATCTTGACTTGTCGTTGGAGAGCCTCCACGACCCGCTCGTTTTCGGCGTTCACGTCGGCCATCGGGACCGTCAATTCCAAAGTTCGTTTGCAACTATCGTCAGCCACGTTTCAAGAACCACCTGATATAAATTTCATTGAGGAGCGGACTAAGCGCCATCGGACCGGCCACCGAGATAACGCTCCTGCTCGGGCGTCAGCCGGTCTATCTTCACGCCCATTGAATCCAGCTTCATGCGGGCCACTTCACGGTCAATCGCCTCCGGCACCGGAAAGACGCTCTTTTCGAGCTTACCCCGATTTGCCACCAGATACTGGAGGCAAAGCGCCTGATTGGCGAAATTCATGTCCATCACCGAGGCCGGCTGGCCCTCGCCGGAAGCGAGGTTGATGATGCGTCCCTCGCCGAGAACATAGAGACGACGCCCATCGCGCAGCGCAAATTCCTCTACAAACTCCCGCATCATGCGGCGCGAGGAAGCCAGCTTGCTCAGCGCATCCAGGTCAATCTCCACATTATAGTGGCCGGAATTGCAAAGAATAGCGCCGCTCTTCATTTTGTCGAAATGTTCGCGCGTCACCACGGATTTGTTGCCGGTGACGGTGATGAACACGTCGCCCAGCGAAGCGGCCTCGCCCATCGACATCACACGGTAGCCATCCATCAGCGCCTCAAGCGCCTTGAGCGGGTCCACCTCGGTAACAATGACGTTAGCGCCCAGACCGCGGGCCCGGGCCGCGACGCCGCGCCCGCACCAGCCGTAGCCGCCCACGACGACGTTCATCCCAGCCAGCAGGATGTTGGTGGCGCGCAAGACGCCGTCAATGGTGCTTTGCCCGGTGCCATAACGGTTATCGAAGAAGTGGCGAGTGGTGGCGTCGTGCACGGCCACTACCGGGTAGGCCAGATTTCCGCCAAGAGCGGCAAGCGCTGCGACGCCGTGCACGCTTTCTTCGGTCCCCCCGATGACATGGGGGAGCGCCGCCGCGGCCTCTTCTCCGCCGGCGTGCAGGATTTGGGCGAGTTGGTAGCCGCTGTCCACGGCCAACTCTGGCCGCCAGGCGACGAGCGGCGCCAGGTTGGCGGGCTCACCCTTGACGGCGTACGTGGAGATGCCGAAGTCTTTGACCAGACTGGCGGCCACCTCGTCTTGAGTGGAAAGCGGGTGAGAACCGGCCAAGACGATCAGCGCCCCGCCGTCGCGGAGCGTGACCAGCAGGTTGGCAGTTTCGGTGGTGACGGGCAAACAGGCGGATATGCGTAGACCGGCCAGCGGCTGCCCTTTAATAAGCTGCTTGCGAATGAACTGCAGAACAGGCATCGACTGGAAAGCCCACTCGATGTGCCGTTTGCCGGAGTCGGCAAGGGCCAGATCGCGCACCTGGCATTCGACCGTATTCATAGCCTTGCCGACCTTATTGATCCGATACTAGAGACCAGCGTCGCGTTTCAGCGCCGCGGCCTTATCGGTGGCTTCCCACGTAAACGTCTTCTCCGTGCGTCCAAAGTGGCCAAAAGCAGCCGTCTCGCGGTAGATCGGGCGACGCAATTTCAGCGACTCAATCATGCCCTTGGGCGTCAACTCGAAGTGCTTGCGCACCAGATCAGTAATCTTGCTTTCTTCGATCTTGCCTGTGCCAAAAGTATTGACCAGCACCGAGACGGGCTCGGCGACACCGATGGCGTAAGCCAGTTGGACTTCGACGCGGTCAGCCAACTTGGCGGCGACGATGTTCTTGGCAACGTAGCGCGCCATGTAGCAGGCCGAGCGGTCTACCTTGGTCGGGTCCTTGCCCGAAAACGCGCCGCCGCCATGCCGGCCCATGCCGCCATAGGTGTCTACGATGATTTTGCGGCCGGTCAGGCCGGTATCGCCGTGCGGGCCGCCGATGACGAAACGGCCAGTGGGGTTGATGTGATACTTGGTGTTCTTGTCCACCATGTTCTTCGGGATCACAGGGTCGATCACGTTCTTGCGCACCAGCTTGCGAAGCTTCTCGATGTCCATTTCGTCGTGTTGGGTCGAGACCACGACGGCGTCAATGCGCGTCGGCTTGCCATCCACGTACTCCACGCTCACCTGAGACTTGCCGTCGGAGCGGAGGAAAGGCATCTTCTTGCTGCGGCGCATCACGCTCAGCTGCTTCGTCAACTGATGAGCCAGCATGATCGGCAACGGCATCAGCTCTTTGGTTTCATTGCAGGCATAGCCGAACATCAGGCCCTGGTCACCAGCGCCGCCCGTATCCACGCCCATCGCAATGTCCGGCGATTGGGTTTGAATGCAATCGATGATGCCGCAGGTTTTTCCGTCGAAGCCGTACTCGGCGTTGTCGTACCCGATGTCGCAGATCACCTTGCGGACCAGCGTCTTGACGTCGATCACGGCTTTGGTGGTGATTTCGCCAGCCACCACGCACAACCCCGTGGTTACCAAGGTCTCGCAGGCTACGCGGCTGCGGGGATCCTGGCGCAGCACCTCATCCAGAATCGCGTCCGATACCTGATCGGCGATCTTATCGGGGTGGCCTTCGGTCACCGATTCCGACGTGAAAATATGTCGCATGCCTGAAGCAGCCAATGTATTGTATCCTCCAGATTGATCCCGCTCTTGCAAACGATGCGGCAGCCGGCCGTGGGGCAAGAATCGGTACAGGTCTTGTCAGGGTGCACAGGCACCCTACTCTAGTGTAGCCAAGCCTGGGA
>JAYTKJ010000310.1:0-5854 GCA_043730365.1 Acidobacteriota bacterium
GCTTCCACTGGCGTCTTGATTGCCCGAGCCAGCGCTTTGGCCCGGTCCGTCGTGAAACCACCGTTCAGCAAGGCAAGCGACTGAGGGGCCGTGGTGCTCTCGTTGCGCTGCGGACAGGACATTACTCCGTCGGGGCCGTCGAATGCCTGCGCCATGGGCTGCTGAAAGGTCCGCCGTTGCAGGGTGTAGAGGGTGCGGCGCACGTGCTCGGCCGGGTCCGGGGAGACGCTCCAGTTGTCAGCCGGATTGCCGATCATGCCGAACATCTCTTCCTTGGTAAGCGGCGGCACCGCCGGCACGCCTCCCATCTTGAGATTCAATTCGCCGGTAACCTGCAGCGAAGCGTCGCGGATTTCTTCAGCCTCGAGGCGGCGGCGATTGAAGTGCGAGAGCAGCCCGTTGCCCGGATCTTTCGCGCGGGCCTCAGCGGTGGGGTTCGCGCCGCGCCGGTATACCGCCGACATCATGATCAGCTTGTGCATCGACTTGACGGACCATTTCTTCGCCGCAAACTCAGCCGCGAGCCAGTCCAGCATCTCCGGGTGACTCGGCAGCCCCCCTCTGGTACCGAAGTCGCTCGAGGTTCTCATCAAGCCAGAGCCAAAGTGGAACTGCCAGATGCGGTTCACCATCACACGCGCGAACAGGGGATTGTCCTCCTTCGCGATCCACTCGGCCAGAGCCTTACGCCGGTATGTTGTTGGCGCATGGAGCGGCGGTTCAGGAACATCACCACCACCCAAAGCTGTCAGGAAGCCAGGCTGTACTTCTTCGCCATGGGCTTCGGGATTGCCTCGAATCGCGATGAAGGTTTTCGGGGCGTCGCGGCCTATGTCGACGATGGCGGGCGACATCGGCGGCGGGCCGTAACCGGTGAAGATCTTCAGCAAGCGTTTTGAGATGGAAGCAACGGTCGCCTTGTCTTCCTCAGACATGAGGGCATCGATTTCCTCTTGCGAAACTTTGATCTTAGGTGTACTGTCCAGCGCCAGACGGGCTTGATCGAGAGTGCGCTTCTCTTCGGCGGTCTCGAGCGCGGTCACCACCTCGGCCGGGAGCGCGGCCAGCTTCTTCGCCTTGAGCGGGTCAGCGTATTTTGCGTTGATGCGAGCGGCCTGTTCACCCATCTGGTAGAGCCGGAAGGAGCGGGAAGTCTCCGCCAGATCGTATTGCCGACCCTTGTTGTATTCCTGGAACACGCGATCGGCGACGGCGGGCTGGAAGATGGCCTGGAGACGATAGTAGTCCTTCTGCGGAATGGGATCGAACTTGTGATCGTGGCAGCGCGCGCAACCTACGGTCAAACCGAGGAATACCGAAGCGGTGGTGTCCACCATGTCGGTGCGCTTCTCCACCAGGTTGACGTCTTCCACCTTGAAGAGCATGTCGCGGTTGGGGCCGACGCGATAGAAGCCGGTGCCCGAACGCGATTCGGCGTCATCCGGGAACAACTCATCGCCGGCGATCTGCTCTTTGGCGAAGCGGTCATACGGCTTGTCGTCATTGAACGACTTAACGACATAGTCCCGGTAACGCCAGGCGATCAAAAGGTACGGATCCTGCTCGAAGCCCGCTGTATCGCCGTACCGCGCGAGGTCGAGCCAATGGCGGCCCCACTTTTCGCCGTACCGTGGAGAGGCCAGGAGTTGGTCGATCGCCTTCTCCCAGGCATTCGGAGATTGGTCGCTCAGGAATTCGTCGATCTGCGCCTTGCTGGGCGGCAGCCCAAGTAGATCATAGGACGCGCGTTTTAGCAGCGTCAGGCGGTCGGCTGCCGGGCTGGCCGTGATTCCGGCACTCTTCAGCTTTTGGTCGATAAAAGCATCGATTGAGTTCGCGCTGCCCACGGGTCGCGCCACCTTCTTGAACGCCCACCACTGGTTCATGCCCGCGGTGACGGCGTTTGACCAGTTGGCGCCGGAATCGATCCAGGCCTTGAGAATCGCAACCTCGTGGGCAGGCAGACCGCCGCCAGTGGGCGGCATCCGCAGAACTTCACCTGTACCGGCAACGGCTTTGAACAAGAGGCTATCGGTCGATTTTCCGGCCACAACAGCAGGTCCTCGCGAACCGCCGCGAAGTAGATTCTCGCGGCTTGTCACTTTGAACCCGGACATTCCACTGGCCTCGCCATGGCAAGCCGAACACCTCTGCTGGAGAATCGCCACAGCCGCATCATGATCCGCGGCGGAAGCTATGCCGGCGAAGAGAAGCCCACATCCAATCAGGGCGATTTGCTTGGTGACCATCCACACTCTCCATTGTTATGATATCCGTATCGCCGAGCAGCTGACGAAGGGGCGGTCCGGGCGATGCTTGCCAAACGTGCAGACGGCGTTGACTGCGTAGTCTAATGAACAGGAGACCATGCCCTCACCCGTTTCCCCGCCCCTTTTCAATGTCCTCTCCGCTCTATTGCCAGTCGCAGGCGGCGCCTATGCCTGGTCCGCACATGCGAAGTCCAGCGCTGACACGATGGGAGGCGCGATCGGCCAACTGATAGGCGCCTATGTAATCTTCGCCGCAGCCTGCCTGCTGGGCGAGGTTGCGGCGGTCGTATCGCTACTGCGCGGAGAGCGTCCGGGTTGGCTATCGGTGATAGTCGTCCTCCTGAACCTGACCGCAGTTATCCCGCCAATCATCGTGTTCACCAGACGAGCCTAGAGGTGGAGAGTGGGCACTGCTGCAACAGCCTGGAAGTCATTAGCCCCATGCGTCGATTTATGACACGCTTTCTGCTCACACTCATCTACCTCGCCAGTGCTGCCGCAGCGCAACAGAAGCAGCCGGATCAACCCGAGTGGAAGTCCCTGTTCGACGGAAAGGCCCTCGGCTCTTGGCAAAAGACGCCGTTCGACGCAAGCCCGGAGATCCGGATCGAAAACGAGGCCATCATCCTGCCGCACGGAAATCCGCTAACCGGTGTCACATGGTCCGGCGCATTCCCCAAGGTTGGCTACGAACTTCGCTTCGAAGCCGTGCGTCGTCGGGGTGGAGATTTCTTCGCGAGCTTGACCTTCCCCGCCGGCGGAGACTTCGCCACCTGGGTCCTTGGTGGCTGGGGTGGCGACATCGTCGGCATCTCTTCGATCGATGGGTGGGATGCGGCCGACAACGAAACGCGATCTTACTTCAATTTCGAAACCGATCGTTGGTATGCATTCCGGTTGCAGGTTACCAGCGGCCGGATCATGGCGTGGATCGACGGCCAGCGTGTCGTGAATGTGGAGATCGGCGGCCGCGCGATCAGCCTGCGGCCCGGCGCCATCAAGCTTTCCGCTCCGCTCGGATTCGCCTCCTACAACACGACGGGCGGCATTCGAAAGATCGAATACCGCCCGCTTGCCACGAAAGAGAAGTAACGGCTATCCGTCCAGCTTCCAATTTGCCCGGTAGGTGCGCTTCAGCCAGTCGTTGGCCTCCGCCATGTTCGTCACGCGGCCCGCTTGGGGATCGTACTCCAGCTTCTTGCCCGCGCGGTGCGCCACCAAGCCCAGCAACATCTGCTCCATCATGGAGCCAGCATATTCGAAATCGCAGTGCGTCTTGGAACTCGTTCCATGGACGACGTTGTTGCGTTGCCCCTTGCAAGCCTCGATCCAATCGGACTGAAAAACATCCGGACGGCCAGGCAGCGGTTGACCGGCTTTTTCCGCGGCAACAATCGCATTGACGCTCGCGTTAGGCAGACCCAGGGCTGGCGGCACGTCGCCGTCCAGCAACTCGACCGTCGGGAACCCGTTCGGCCCGACTTCGGCGCTGGGCATCCTTGTCAGGCCCGGGGGAAGGGCCGGGCCGCCCGCTCTTGCACCCTGGCTTTGCTGGGGCCGAGCCGACGCCTGCGCTTGCGTTGGCTGTCCTTTCCCCATGATGAGCGGCAGCAACTGATCGGCTCCGCGGCGCTTGTAGTAAGTAAGATCGCCATCGTCGTTGTTCGGAATGATCACGCGCGTTGTGAAGTCGGCCAGGATGCTGCCCTTGGATCCCTCAAAAATGGCTCCGTTGCCGATCCTGGACACATCAATGTATCCCTTTGGCGACTCGGGTTTCAAGCCGCCCTGGTACCAGACCAGCTTCACCGGCCCGCGCCATGAGTTGGCTGGATGATCGAAGATCGCCTTCAGCTTTACTGGGCAGATGTTGGGATCGTATTTGTCGCTGACCTCCCAATCGATATCGGTACCAGTTGGCGCTCCGGCGTCCACCGAATTCCAAACCAAATCCATGGTGTGCGCGCCCATGTCGCCCATCTGGCCGACGCCGAAGTCCCGGTACATGTTCCAGAACAGGCAGTTCAGTCCGCTGGACCCACCAAAATATTGGGGGCTGTACGGATGATAGGGCGACGGGCCGATCCACTGTTCGTACTGTAGGTGGGACGGCGGTTGCCCCTGGCCGGCGGGATACCCCGGTCTCGGCAGTCGCCGGCTGTCCCAACTATACACCGTCTGCAATTCGCCGACCGCGCCGTCCAGAATCAGCTCGCGAATTCGCTCGAAGTTTGGGAATGCATGCCGCTGCGTGCCGTGCTGCGTGGCCACTTTTGCTTTCCGCTTCCGATAGTTCGCCCGCACGGTGCGGACTTCATCGACGCAGATTCCCAGGGGCTTCTCGCAGAAGACATGCAGATCGCGATTCAACGCCCAGTTGGCGATGAAGGCGTGATGGTGATCGGCGGTGCAGACGATCACGGCTTCCACATCCTTCTGGTCCAGCAGGCGCCGCCAGTCCCAATAGGTCTTCGCTTTCGGGAAGATCTCCTGCGCTTCTTTGGTGCGCAACTCGTTGACATCGCAGATCGCCACGACGTTCTCATTTTTGAGCGACGCGTAATGAGCCGTGCCTCGCCCCCAAACCCCGATGAGTGCGATGTTGAGCCGGTTGCTGGGAGCGGTCTGCCCGCTCAACATGCCGCTCCGTAGAATCGTTAAACCCGCGGCCGGCGCGGCGGCGTTCCTCAGCCATTCTCTTCTGTTCACTTGAAAGGCCTCCTGGGGCCTGCCAATATCTTATCCGCTTCAGCTTCCCGTCCAGGTGTGCGACGCCGGGATAGCGGATCAAACGATACGGTAAGAGTATAGACGGGCATTGCGAAGGCGGAAGCGCAAGCGCACGGGGCGGTCGCGTAGGCTCGCCAGTTGCCCAGTCTTCCAACGCAACGGCTGATCGACGCGATCAACTTGGACGGCGACCGACTCCGCCTCGGAAAATCCAGGGATCACCTGGCGCTTGTCGTCGAGCACCTCAGCGGTGATCTGACCGAAGTCGGCCTTGGCGTTGATGCGGAGATCCGAACCAGAGCACTCAAACGGGCGCGTAGTGATGAAGCCACCATCGTAGCCTGCCCCCATCGAGGCGAAGCCATCGACGCGTAAAGTTGCCAGGCAGATTCCTCCACCCTCGAGCGCTGAATCGTTGCCGACGTAAGGCCGGTGCCGGTTGGCCAGAGCGCGGTAGTAGATATACAGCCGGTCCCCCACGCGAATCGGAGGCGCGCCGGTCAGCATGACCGTGAAACGATCGGGATCGCCAATGTCGCCCGATCCGATCAGCGGCCGTTCCGAGCGCGGCCGGCGCCAATGCTCGCCGTCGCGGCTGGTGAGTAGATGCAGGGTGAGCCGCGTGTCATTTGGATCACGGTTGAAGTAAGTGAGGAAACCGAGGTACCGGTCACCGTAGACGAAGCCCACGTGGTTATAGATGGCGTTGCCCAACTCGCCATCTTCGGCCAAGAGGCAATCGTGAGGGGGCGTCCAATTGACGAAGTCCGTGCTCACGCTCATAACGCGATTCGGAACGCGGCGAAGATAAGCGACGTAGCGCCGTCGCAACGTATCGATCATCATCGCCTGCG
>JAYTKJ010000311.1:0-4434 GCA_043730365.1 Acidobacteriota bacterium
GGCCGCCCACGCAGATGACTTCGCAGGGAGGACTCTTTGCCGCGGAATCTCCCGACGGGAATTGGCTCTATTATTCGCGAGTGGAGTCACCGCAAGCGCTCGGCCTCTGGCGAAAACCTCTGCCGGGGAATCCTCACGCCCGATTTCGGGTCGAGGATCCGGGCGAAAAGCTGCTGCCGATGGACTTTTCGGGAACAGACACGTGGACACTGTCGGGGCAGGAGATTTTCTACGAGAACCTTTCGCGGAATGAAGGGCCGCAGGGCATCTGGGCTTTTGATCTGGTCAACAACCGCAAGCGCTTGGTTCACCAGGAGCGCGATCTTCCGCTGGCGCGAGGGCTGGCCGTGTCGCCGGACGGCAAGTGGATCTTGTTTGCGCGTGCCGACCGGTCTGAGAGCACCATCGTTGTCGCCGACTACGACATTGTCCAATAGACCCCGGCGAAGACTTGATTACACTGATTGAAGGATGCGCTCGGAGTTCTCCGTTCAAATTGGCTCGCTGATGTCGCGTTTTCGTTCCGGTGACCGGGAGGCCGCGGGCGCCCTGGTTGACCTCTTCTATCCCGAACTCCGCCGAGTCGCCGCCGCCATGATGAGGGGAGAACGTCCGGAGCATTCCTGGAGTCCCACGATCCTAGTCAACGAACTGTATCTGGAGTTGGTGAAGATCAAAGCGCTTCGCGCCGCCGACGAGGACGCGAGCGAGAGGGATGCTTTTCTGGCGCTGGCCGGCTTCATCATGCGCCGATTGCTGATTCATCATTCCCGGCCGTTGTATCGCAAGGCGCACAAGGTTGAGTTGGAGGAGTTGGACCATGGCCTGGACCGTGAGATTGGCAGCGGGCCCGAATCGTTGGCGTTTGTCGAAGGACTGCTCGACCGGCTGGCAGGGATCGACCCGCTGTTTCGGGTGGTGGTGGAAATGCGAGTTTTTGAGGGTAAGACCACCGGCGAGATCTCCGCGGCTGTTCAGCGTTCACCGCGCACGGTCAAGAGCTATTGGAGTTTCGCGAAACGGTGGCTGGAGTGTGAGATCAGTGGCGCCGCGCCCGCGGTGTAGCGGTCAACTCCGGCCGGTTTCGATCAATGACAGCCAACGTCCTTCGCCGCGCGTGCCGCTCCACTGCGGCGACTGTCGATTGCAGCGGGTTCTGCGACAGTTGGGCCGTTTTTGGCTCGATTTGTTCTACGAGAAGGAAAGTCGAAGAGTGAGACAGCAACGGCCTGCAGCCATGCACGCCCGCCATTCCCGCCCCTGCGATTCCCCCAAAATACAAAAAGCCGGCGCCGGGCGAATAGGAGAGCCGGTCTATCCTGTATCAATATGACAGCCGCACGCGTCTTCCTGCTCCTGTTGCCAATGGCCGCCAACGCCAACACGTTTGCCGCACCCGATCTCTCCCGCCTCCGCTCGGTGAGCGATATCCGCTTTGCACCCGATGGCCGGCGCAGCGCCTACACCGTCCAGAACAACGACAAGCCGGGCCGTCCATACTCGCAGCTATGGATTCTGACGGTGGCTGATGGCAAGTCAGCCCGCCTCATGCCGGGTCCGGACTCGTCATCTGAACCCGAGTGGTCTCCGGACGGCTCGCGCCTCGTCTTCTCCGGCAAGCTGAACGGCAAGTCCGGGCTGCTGGTGGCTGCGCCACGCCGGGACCTGAGACGGCCGACGCTTCCGGAGACCCTGTCGTGATCACCCGCTATCTCTACAAACCGGATGCCGACGAGGGGCTCACGCGCTTCAACGACAACAAACGCCTTCATATTTTTATGGTGGACTCGGCCGGCGGCAGTGCGCCTCGCCAACTCACCACCGGGAATCACTATGAGCATTCCATCGCCTGGTCACCCAACGGCCGGGAGATCGCGTTTGTATCCAATCGCGAGGAGAACGAAGATCAGTTCTTCAATTACGACCTGTTCACGCTCGACGTCGCCACGCTGGCGATCCGCCGCCTCACCGCCACCGAAAACATCGAGTACAAGCCGCGCTGGTCACCCGATGGCCGCATGCTGGTCTATCAAGGTTGCAAGCGCGGCCTCACCGATCTGGAGACCACGATGGAAGACACGCACATCTGGACCATCCACGCCGATGGCTCCAATCGCCGCGAGTTGGTCGCGATGGACAAGCGCCAGGGCGAGCCCAACTGGTCTCCCGAAGGCGATGCCATCTACTTCACCGCCCAGGATCGCGGCCACGTGCGGCTCTATCGCGCGCGCCCCAGCGGCGGCGGCCAGCCGGAGTTGGTGGTGGGCGATCCCGGCATCGTGTCGGCCTGGTCAGCGGCACCGGGCGGCGCGATTGCCTATGCGTACACCGGTCCCACGGATCTGGCGCAGCTCTTCCTCAAGTCCGGCGGCGGCTCGGCGCGCCAACTCACCAACCTCAATGCCGATGTTATGCGCGGCAAGGAGATCGCCGCCACCGAGGCGCTGACCTTCGTCAGCAACGACAACAAATGGGAAGTGGAGGCTTTCCTCACCAAGCCCCCTGGAGTGACGGCCACCTCCAAGCATCCGTTGATCGTCGTGATCCACGGCGGCCCGCATGGGCAGCAGGGGCCGGCGTTCAACTTCAAGAATCAGGTGTACGCCGGCCGCGGCTGGGCCACGCTGATGGTGAACTATCGCGGCTCCACCGGCTACGGGCAGGCCTTCGCCGACGGCGTTTTCAACGACCAGAACGGCAACGAAGGACAGGACGTACTCTACGACGTGAGCGCCGCCATCCGGCGCAATTTGTGGATTGACCGGGATCGTATCGGCGTTGAAGGCGTCAGCTACGGCGGACAATTGAGCGCGTGGCTGATCACCCAGTCCAATCTGTTCAAGTCGTCGATTCCCACGGCCGCCATCATCAATCTGGTGAGCTACAACTACACCACCTACTACAACCAATATGAGCAGATGACGTTCGGCATCTTCCCGCACCAGGGCAATTTGATGGATACGCTTTGGGAACGGTCGGCGCTCAAGCACGTCGCCAAAGTCCACACGCCCACGCTGCTGGTGCACGGCGAGAACGACAACGACGTTCCGGTGGCCGAAGCCGAGCAGTATTACATCGCCTTGAAAGACGTGGGCGTCGAAACCGTCTTCGTCCGCTATCCCCGCGAGGGCCATGGCATTCGCGAAGTGAAACACGTGATTGACTGGACCGAGCGATCCATGCGCTGGCACGAATCGCATTTCCCCAGGCGCTAGCCGTACTCCCCCTTTCTGGGGCGATGCATACCTTGACAGGACCTGTATACTAGGGAAAGCGCACGCTCGAAGCCAGACGAGTGGAGCCCTAATGATAGGATCAGATACTGACGATCCACTCTAGGGTAGAGGCCTGACTCAGCCTTGACGCACTGAAGCGCAACCGATGGTGAGGAGGACTCGCCCCCTCGGTCTCGTCAGTGTGTACTATTATAAAACTCTGACTTCTTCTCCGAGAGGGATTATGACGCGAAGCTTGACGGCTGTCCTAATACTCGGTTTTTCGGTCGCGCCGCTGGTCGCGACCCGTGCGAACCCCATCAGAAAACAGGTGGTTCCCCAGAAATTTGTCGCCGCTGTGCGCAAGCCCGTGGTTCGGAAGGCGGAACCTCCGGCGCGGTCTCATCTGACCGCCCCTGGCAAGAAAGCCTTGCCGGGCCGCCAGCTTGCCAGCACCACCCGCGGCACGTCCGCCAAGCGAGTGCCGGTTCGGCGGCGAATCTACTACAACCCCTGGAAAGAGCCCACCTACGCGGACTCGAGCGAGGGTGATGTTTTCGCGGGGGATGACCCAGTGGTCCGGGCTGCCGCAGTGGAAGCCTTGGGGCCGCTTAACGGCAGCGTGGTTGTGGCTGATCCCCAAAGCGGCCGCATCCTGACGGTGATCAACCAGCAGGTGGCGTTCCGTGAAAGCTACACTCCCTGCTCGACGATCAAGATCTTCGTTGCCCTGGCTGGGCTGAGCGAAGGCATTCTGGAACGAACCACGGACGTGCAGATCAACCGGCGCTTTTCACTGAATCTGACCGAGGCTTTGGCCCGGTCCGACAATTCCTATTTCAGTTTGGCCGGCCAGCAGTTGGGATTCGATCGGGTGAACTACTACGCCAGGCTATTCGGTCTGGGCGAACGGGCCACCACATCGAGCCGCGAGATTCCCGGCGAGATCGAGAGTGCCGCGCCCGATGGGGTCGGCATGATGTCCAGCTTCGGCCACGGCGTCAAGTTGACACCCCTGCAACTGGCCGCTGCGCTTTCGGCGATCGCCAACGGCGGTACGCTCCACCACCTCCAATACCCATCGTCGCAGACCGAGGCCGCGCGCCTGGTGCCGCGCATAAAGCGTCATATCGAGATTGAGCGCTTCCTGCCTGAGATCAAACCCGGCATGGCCGCCGCTGTCGAATCCGGCACCGCCCGGCGCGCCGGCTTTGACCCC
>JAYTKJ010000312.1:0-3255 GCA_043730365.1 Acidobacteriota bacterium
CCCGGCATCAACCTATTTTTTCCACCGCAAGGCGCACAAGCTGGCGCTGGCGATGAGCGGCCTGGAGAATGGGATGCAAGTGCTGGAGGTGGCGACGGGTTCCGGCGAGATGTTCCGGCGGCTCGTGCGTAGTAATCCGGATGGACACACGTGCGGTGTGGACCTGTCGCCGAATATGGCGGCGCGGACCCAGGCGCACGCCCGGAAGAAATTCCCGGAAGCGGAATTGCACTGCCAAGCGGTGGACTGCCGGGCACTGCCGTACAAGGATGGATCCTTCGATTCGATCTTCTGCTGTTATCTGTACGAACTGCTCTCCACCGATGACATTTACCTGACGATGGAAGAGATGCATCGAGTGTTGAAGCCCCGCGGCAAAGTGACGTCGATCCTGATCGGCCAGCAGGCGGAGTTCTTTAACAAAGCATACCGGATCGCCGGGTCGATGGTGCCGGCGTTCTGGGGCCGCCAGATGGATGAATCGGCAACGGGCATTTTGGAAGCCACCGGGTTCCGCGTAACCCAGGAACGGCTGGTGCGGCAGGGTTACTATCCGTCGCGGATTCTGACGGCGATCAAGGACTGAGGCGTTAGCGGCGCGTTGCGCGGGGCATTCGGGGTGGGTGCCGCACGTCTCGGCGTCCGTTGAATGCGGGTCGGCTCGTCAATGGACCGCGTTGGCACCGGCGGCCCGCGTGCCACGTTGACAAGCGTCCAGCGACACCTGACAATTGGATATTGAGGATACGGAGTTTCAGCCACAAACCGCTCAGGCGCTTTTATGAGGACGGCCACACGCAGGGTCTTCCGGCCGACACCGTCAAGAAGCTGAGCGCCATGTTCGCCGTCCTCGACCAAATGAAAGTTGCCGGAGAATTGAACGCTTGGCCGCTCTGGAGGGTCCACATGCTGACAGGCGACCGCCGGGGAACGTGGAGCCTTCACGTGACCCGTAACTGGCGGCTGACGTTCCGTATCGAAGACGACGAACTGCTGGATGTGAACTTTGAGAATTATCACTAGGAGGAACTCATGCCAATGAATAACCCGCCGCATCCCGGCGAAGTAATCCGCGCCGAGATCATCGAGGCAAACGGCCTGACGGTAACCGCCGCCGCCAAAGTGCTGGGCGTGTCGCGCCAGTCACTGTCCGGGCTGCTGAACGTCAAGGTCGATCTAACCGGCGACATGGCCCTTCGCATTGAAAAGGCTTTTGGCCCGAAGATGGAAACGCTGATGGGTATGCAGTCGGCCTATGACATCTTCCAGACTCGCCAGCGTGCCGGCAAGATTGACGTCCGCCCCTACCGGTCACACCAGCCACTCGTCCACGCCAACTGAACGACGCCATGGCCAAGGTTGCCGCGACACGCGCTCAAGCGCCGGAGCGCAAGCCGCGGAACCCGTACAGATTGCCGGCCGCAACGCCGTTACTCAGGTCTGATCGCCACCGCGCAGCGCCGCCGTGGGCTCAATCCGCATTGCCCGCCGTGCGGGAATCCAACTCGCCGCGACGGCCGCGGCCAGCAAGACCATGGCAATGCCGGCGAACGTGCGAGGATCGGTGGCGCTGACCTCAAAGAGCAATCCCTGTAGCACTCTTGTCAGCGCGAACGCCCCAGCCAGACCGGCGATGATTCCCACACCAGTCAACGACAGCCCCTGCCCAAGCACCATCTTCAGCAGATCGGTTTCCTGTGCGCCAAGTGCTCTGCGGATGCCCAACTCTGTCGTGCGCTGGACCACCGAGTACGCGACAACGCCGTAGATCCCAACGACTGCCAGGAGTACGCCCGCAGCCGCGAATAAGGTCAGGAGAATCATGATGCCCTTGCGCTGCCCTTCTGAAGCGTCGACGACATCTTCCATCGTCCTTACAGCAGTGATCGATAGATCGCCGTCAACGGCTGTGATCTCGCGGCGGATGACGTTTGCGAGTCGCATCGGGTCGCCCTCGGTGCGCACTGCGAACATGGCTGACATCGGCGGAGACTGCGCCCGCGGGCGGTAAATCCCAGGCTCCGCCTCGCTGGCGAGGCCGGCTTGCCGAACATCGGAGACGACGCCTACGATCTGGACTGAGTCTGGACTCGCTCCAGCCAGGATCGATTGACCAACTGGATCCGCTCCGTTCGGATAAGCGGGCCAGAATTTCCGCGCCATTGCTTCGTTGATTACGACCACCAAAGGTGAGGCGGCGGAGTCCCGCAACGAAAGATCGCGTCCTCGCCGCAGGGCGATTCCCATCGTGCGGAAGTACCCTGGCGTGATCGATTGCAGGACTGCGATCGGGCGCCCATTCAGCGGCGGAGCCGGCTGTCCCACGACATGAACGGGTGTGCCGGCGAAACCGGTCATCGGCATCGTTAACGTCACTGCGGCATTGCGGACACCCGGAACGGACTCAACTCGCTGTACGACCTCTTCAAAGAGCCCGGAGCGGCGCTGCTGCCCGCCAGTGCCAGACGGAGGGAGGCCAAGTTGCATTGTGAGCAGGTTCCCGGCCACAAATCCAGGATCGACCCCGCGCAACCGCGCAAGGCTCTCGATGAGGAGAGCGGCTCCGATCAACAAAATCATCGAGAGTGCCACCTGTCCGATCACGAGCAAGCCGCGCACTCCTGTTGGCCCCAACAAGCGCGTCGGCCATGCCGCAACAGATGTTTCACCACTGGCCTTCATCACGCCCGCCAAGTCCGGTCTTGACGCGGCAAGAGAGGGGAACAGCCCGAATAGTATGCCGGTTGCCGCCGAAAGCAGAATAGAGAAGAATAGGACCGTGCCATCCAGTTGCACTTCTTCCAGACGGGGAAGATCGACTCCGGGAACGTGGGCGATCCCCCGCAAAGCCCAACTGGCCGTCAAGACGCCCAAGCTTCCGCCCGCAAATGCGAGGAATACACTCTCGGTAAGCAACTGGCCGATCAGTCGCCCGCGACTTGCGCCAAGCGCTGCGCGAATGGCAAACTCCCGCGATCGCGATTTGGCACGCGCGAGGAGCAGACTTGCAACATTGGCACAAGCGATCGCGAGTACAAGGCCAACGGCGCCGAAGAGCATCCAGAGACTAGACCGGACATTGCGCACCAGTTGATCTTTAAAGAGCGACACTTGTTCGGGCCGGTCAGTCCTGGCATCCAGCTTTCCTGGATAGGCAAGTGCGTACCGCCGATTGATCGAGGCCGTCTCCGCGCTGGCCCGATCGAGGCTGACGCCGGGCTTTAAGCGGCCAAATACGGCTAACATTGGGCTGTT
>JAYTKJ010000313.1:0-14115 GCA_043730365.1 Acidobacteriota bacterium
GTTGAGGGCGCGAATCAGATAGTCGCGATATCGCCAGGCTTGGGGCAGATCGAAATCTCCCTGGCTTCCATGCGACTCCGAATAGCGCATGAGGTCCATCCAGTGCCGGGCCCAGTGTTCGCCGAAGCGTGGGGACTTCAGCAGGCGGTCCACGGCCTTGGCATAGGCCTCGGGCGACGAATCCTTCACAAACGCGTCCACCTCCTCCGGCCTCGGTGGCAATCCAATAAGATCGAAAGTCACTCGGCGCAACAGCGTGGCGGGGTCTGCCGCCGGTGCCGGAGTAAGCTTAGCCATTTCCAGCTTCGACAGGATAAACGCATCCACTGGAGTGCGCACCCAATGGCGCGCGCTGACGGCCGGTGGCGTCACCTGGGCAACCGGGCGAAACGCCCAATGCTCTTGCGCGCGATCTTGAATCGACTTTGTCGAAACCACGGCCGCTACCGCCTCGTTCGGCCAAGGAGCGCCCTTACGCACCCACGTCTCAAATGCTTCGATCTCGGCGGGCTTCAGCTTCCCACCCAGCGGCATCTTGGGACCTTCGTGGCGAATGGCCTTGATGAGTAGGCTCGCACTTGGATCACCCGGTACGATTGCCGGTCCATGTGCCCCGCCCTTGAGAAGAGCCGCGCGCGAGTCGAGTCTCAATCCAGCTTGTTCAATCTTGGCGGCATGGCATGCCTGGCAACTCTGCACCAGCACCGGCCGGATACTCTTCTCAAAAAAGTCCAGGTCACCGGTTTGAGCCCCGGCGCTCGCCCCCATCCAAAGCGGAAGGAAAGACAGCGCGACCGCGGCCCGCCCTCGATCATTTGTTCGTCCGGCTCGCATCCTGTACTTGATAGATCATATCGGAGAACCGTCGGTCTGAGGAAGATGACAACCCTATTCTTGCTGGGCGATCAGGCCTTGCTGGTGTTTCAAGGCCAGATCCACCACCTCGCGCATCGCGCCCGCGGCGGCGTCGCCTCCGGTAGTCTTGAGGCCATCCACCACTTTCTGGTGAGCGTCCACCGCTTCGAGAAACGATTCGGCCGCGTTGTCGCGACGCATATAGAGCATGATGAAGAACGCAAATAGAGGCACCACCACCTGCTCAAGCGATTGGTAGAGGTGTTCGTTGTCGGCCAGACGCCAAAGCTCGTGGTGCCAGCTCAAGTCCGCCCGGTAGAACGCTTCGCGATCGCCGGCGTGTGCATCCTGCCGCATCTCCCCCAGTAGCTTTTCGAGCGGGGCCCAATCAATGGACTCGCTACTTGCACGCCGCCGGACGAGATCGATGGCCAGGGCTTCCAGCGCCCCACGCACTTCAGCCAACTTACTGGCCTCTTCAAACGTGAGAGATGTGACATAGGTGCCGCGATTGACCAAGCGGCGAACGAACCCACGATGCGCCAAGTCAAACAGCGCTTCGCGGACCGCGTTCTGACCCACGCCGAGCGCCTTGGCCAATTGCTGCTCCACCAGACGTTCACCCGAACGAAGCTCTCCCTTGAGGATGCGCGCACGGATGTTCGCGGCGATTTGCTCGGTTAATGATACGGCGCGAACCACTTCTACCGGAGTTGGGTTGACGGCGGACATTTCTAACGTCCTTTATTATGTAGGGAAGGGATTGACATGGGCCAATCCATAATCCATAATCGTCCTGATTCCGTCTGATTCGCTTTAGGAGGTACCAAGTGGCACTTGCGTTGCGCACCATTCTCTCGACGGTTGTCCTGGCGTCCCTTTCGCTCGCCCAGGTAGACACTGGCTCCATTCTGGGGCTGGTAACTGATTCAACTGGCGGGGTCGTCGCCGGGGCCCGCGTCAGCATCCTCAACGAAGGCACCGGCCTCAAGCAGCAGGCCGAGACCAATTCCGACGGGCGATACACCTTCAGCCCGGTCCGCTTGGGCAGCTACAGCGTTGAGGTGGAATTCGCGGGCTTCCAGAAATCCCGGCGCTCCAACGTGACTGTGAACATTCAGCGCCAGAGCGTGGTGGACTTCGCGCTCAGTCCGGGCGAACTCACCACCACGGTGGACGTGACGGGGGCGCTGCCCGTGCTCCAGACACAAAGCGGCTCGGTGGGCGAGACGATTACGGCCCGCACGATCCAAAACTTACCATTGAGCGGCCGTAACTACAACTTCCTGGCCCGGCTGACTGCCGGTGTGACCCACCCTCAGCCCGAAGGCCGCGGTCTGAATGCCACCGGATGGTTTGTCGCCAACGGCACGCGCGCGGCGCAGAACAATTTCCTCTTGGACGGGATCGACAACAACTCCAACAACGTGGACTTCCTGAGCGGCGCGGCCTACGTCGTCAAGCCTCCCGTGGATGCCCTGGGAGAGTTCAAGTTGCAAACCAATTCGTTTAGTGCCGAATTCGGACGCGCGGGCGGCGCGGTGTTGAATGCCTCCCTCAAGAGCGGCTCTAACGAGTTCCACGGCGCGGTGTGGGAGTTCCTACGCAACAGTTCTCTGGACGCGGCTGACTTCTTCCAGAATGCGCGGGGCATCCGCAAGGGCGCCTTTAAGCAGAATCAATTCGGTGGTGTAATCGGCGGTCCGATCAAAAAGAACCGCACGTTTTTCTTTGCCGACTACGAAGGCACGCGCGTCAGGCAGCAGATTAACCAAACGTCGTCAGTACCGACTGCGTTGCAACGATCCAGTGGCTACACCAACTACTCAGACCTGATCAGCGGCCAATCGGGCACCCGGACCGACCTCGATGGTCGGGCGTTTCCGTCGGGCACGGTTTTTGATCCGGCAACCACGCGCGCTTCGTTGAACAATCCAAACGGGTTCATCCGCGATTCGTTTCCAGGGAATATCGTGCCCGCCAGCCGCTTGAACGCCAGCGCCATCAAACTGATGGACCTGTATCCGTCTCCCAACGCAACATCGCTCTTCAACAACTTCAATGTAAATCGCGGCAACAAGGACAACATCGGCGCCTTTGACGTGCGCATCGATCACAACTTCAGCGAGAAAGACCAGATCTTCGGCCGATACAGCTTTTCCGACACCACGCGCTTCCGGCCGGGTCCGTTTGAGGGTGTGGCCGATGGCGGCGGCTTTGCCAACGGCGATGAGACGATCCGCACCCAGGGTGCGGCGCTCAGCTACACGCACACGTTCAGCCCAACGCTGATCAACGAATTCCGCGCCGGGTTCAATCGCGAGCACGCGCTGCGGCTGCAACCTTCAGGCAATGACACGTCCGATATTCCCGGCAAATTCGGCATTCCCGGCGTACTGCAGACGGCGGGCAACGGTGGACTGCCCCGCCTATCGATCGGCGGCTTAACGGCCTTGGGTGTTTCTGACTGGATCGTTTCCGAGCGCTTCTCTAACACCGTGCAGCTCACAAATAACCTGACCAAGATCTACAACTCACACACATTCAAGGGCGGCTGGGAGGGGCAACTTATCGACTTCCCGTGGACCGCGCCTCCTACCTCGCGCGGCAATTTCGGCTTCGGCGGCAACTTCACTTCGATTCCGACCGCCACCGACAGTTCCACGGGCCGCGCGCAGTTTCTTTTGAATCCAACCTCGGCCAACGGTGCCGGGGGCATTGGCGCCAACAGTCTCTCGGTGTCCAACTTCGGCAGCGTCGCCAACCGGAAATATTACACGGGCCTGTATTTCCAGGACGACTGGAAGGTGAGCCGCAAGCTGACTCTGAATCTCGGGTTGCGTTGGGACTTCTTCTCGCTGGTGGGCGAACGCTACGACGCCCAAGCCAACTTCATCCCCTCGTTGACCAACCCGGAGTTCATTATCCCGGCGAGCCGCAAGGATAAGCCGGTCCTCTCGAACACCTTCCAGCAATACTTGCAGAACAGCGGGATCAAGCTCACGTACTCAGACAAGTACGGCTCCGGTCTGGGCATTGCCCAGCGCACCAACTTCGCTCCGCGTATTGGGTACGCCTACCAGGCCAGCCGAAAGCTGGTTCTGCGTGGCGGCTTCGGCATGTTCTATGGATCGTTTGAAAACCGTGGCGGGTATCCGAATCTTGGCTACAACTATCCGTTCCAATACGCCTTCAGCTTTGGCGCGCTCAACAATTGGAGCCCGATGGTTTATCCGGACAATTCAATCGGCACACTCGACCGTGGTCTGCGCGGCGTGGCGCTGGAACCGCGCGCCGTAGACGGAAGGTTTCTGGACTTGCGCGGTATCGAGTTCAACTACAAGACGCCGTACGTGATGGGCTACAACTTCACGGTGCAGTACGAGCTTGTGAAAAACACGACCCTCGAAGTGGGTTACGTGGCTTCGTTGAGCCGGCATTTGGAGGCATTCATCGGCAGCAATAATGTGCAACAATTGCTGCCCGTGACTGCGACGCCGCAGAATTTCATCCCGTGGCCGACCTTTGCGCGCGGCTCCTCCTATGCCGGCACACTAGGCAACAGCCACTACCACTCGATGCAGACCAAGTTTACACGGCGTTTTTCCAACGGCCTCGATTTCCTGGCCACCTATACCTGGGCCAAAACGTTAACCAACGCGGGAGATCTCTTGAGCGGCGGCAACGTGGGCAACTATCGCGCCGTGTATGTGCAGGGGTTCGGGGTGAAGCGCGAAATGGGTTTGGCTGGCTTCCACGTCGGCCATGCGTTCACGTTCAGCGGCTCCTATGAACTGCCCTGGGGCAAAGGCCGCGCGATGGCCTCCGGCATGAGCGGCGTGGCCAATGCCATGTTTGGGGGCTGGTCCACCAACTGGATTGCCACCATCTACGGCGGGCAGCCGCAGACGATCGGTTGTCCGGTTGGCACCGGCGCTGGCACTGGCTGCTATGCGTTCCTCAACCCGGACCAGAATCTCTATGTCAAGAGCGTCGGTCAGTGGTATAATCCAGCGGCGTTCCGCCAACCGCCTTCGGTGCAGACCATCGGTCAAACCGACTTTACGCCGCTGGGCGGCTATCGGACGCCCGTGATTGGCCCCGGGTTGCAGAAGCTTGACTTCTCGTTATTCAAGAGTTTTGCCATCAGCGAGAAGAAGCGGTTCGAGTTCCGAGCCGAGAGTTTCAACCTGACCAACTCGCCGGCGTTCGCCAATCCTTCGTTTACCAACTTCGTGGATGCGCGCAACTTCGGCCGCATCACCTCCACGCGCAACAACCCCAACGACGCCCGGCAGGTGCAGATCGCGCTGAAGTTGTATTTTTAAGAAGTGACCCGATTATTGGCGGCCGCCCTGCAGATCGCCGCGACCGCTACCCCGGACTTTCAGACCAGCCACGCCGCGGGAGAAGCTCTGCTCAAGCAGGGCAAGCTCACCGCGGCGATTCCGTTTCTGGAGCGCGCGCGGCAAGCCGATCCAGCGCATTACGTCAATTCGTGGGACTTGGCGGCGGCCTATCTGGAGACGGGCAGATTGGCCGAGGCCAGGTCGCTGGCCGGCGCGATGCTGGCGAGGCATAGCAAGCCGGAATTGGGGAATCTTCTCGCCCGCATCGAAGACCAGGCAGGCAACGCTACAAAGGCTGCCGAGTTGTACCAGGAAGCCGCTCACGCCGAGCCATCTGAAAAGCACATCGCCGATTGGGCCAATTACCTGCTCCGCTATCGCGCCTATGCTTCGGCGTTACAAGTCTACGCCAAGGCCGTGGAGATGCATCCGCGATCGTCGCCATTGCGTGTGGGTTTGGGCGTGGCCCACTACTCGGCAGGCAACTACGATGACGCCGTGCGCGTACTATGCGAGGCGGTGGATCTCAATCCTGCCGATCCCCGCCCCATGACATTTCTCGGCAAGATGATCGACGTGTCGCCGCAGTTGAACAGCGAAATTGTACGCCGGATGGACGGGTACGTAGCGCGATTCCCAGGCAACGCGCTAGCCCATCTTTACCTGGCCAAGGCCGGTGGCTCAGAGGCTGAACGGCATTTTCGGCAAGCGGCGGCGCTCGATCCGAAACTCGCTGCCGCTCCTTTTGAATTGGGCCTACTCTGCGAGAAACAAGGGCGAGACAAGGATGCGGTGGCGGCGTATGAGAGGGCTGCGAGAATTGACAACAGCCTTGAAACCGCTTACTACCGGCTGACGCGCCTGTACCGGAAGTTCGGTCAATCGGAGCGGGCGCGGCTCGCGATGGAACAGTATCGCCGGGCCCACGCGGCGGCTTCGGCGAAACCTGCGGCGACGGCGCAGGCGCTGGTGGTCCAGTGACCGGTCCTCTCGATGCAGAGCGTCATTCAGGTCTACGGAATGCGCGGGCTTGGCGCGGGCAGGAGTTCAATGCCGCGCCCATCCGGTTTAACCCTCAGCCGCATGCCATAGATGGACATCGCGGCGGCATCCTTGGTGGTGTGGCCGCCGGTGGCCTGGTAGACGATGTACACCGATCCATCGGGGAGTAGGACCCCTCGTGAGTAACCGTAAACCGTCGGGTCGACGGCAAAACCATGATTCGGTCCAGCCCCGTTCCACGACTGACCACCCCCGTCGTTGCTGACCAGCGCTCTTAGACCGCGATGCGGTTTGTTGTAGGAGCCGTGGACACAGAGCAGCTTACCATCGCGAAGCGCCAGCAGCCACGGATCGAAAATACGCGTGGGTAGATTCTGCGGCTGCGTCCAGGTCTTGCCACCGTCTTTGGATCTACTCACGGTGCCTTCCGGTCGCGCAATCACTACCAGCGTGCCGTCGCGCAGGCGCGCCAAGCCGGGTTCGGTCATCTCATGCGGCGCTCGGATTGTGGCCATATGCCGCCACGTCTCGCCACGGTTGTTCGAAGCGAAGATGCCGATCGACTCGTCCTTGTCCTCCTCCTTCTCCTTGCCATAAGCAGCCAGCAAGAGTGAACCGTCGGGCATCACTAGCGGCGGACCGTCCGTGGCCAGGCTATGAAACGGCGCCCGAATCATGCGTGGTGTCTGCTCCCACGTCTTGCCGTCGTCAAAAGAGCGAGTGATCCCAACCCCGGGGGACGGATAGGTGAAGAAGGACGCTATCAACGCGCCGTCGGGAAGCTGAGCGATCGCCGGAGAGCGGTCATCCCATTCGGTATCGATCATGGTTACCGGATCGCTCCAGGTTTTTCCACCATCCTCTGAACGCATGATCTCGGCACGGCCACCGCGAGGGGCGTTCACTTCCGGCATTCCCATCTTGCGCCAGGCCAACAAGTCATCTGGCTTAATCATGGAAATCGGCGTTGGCGGCGAAGCATGCCAATATCCTGAACTGAAGGTCAGGAGCATCGTTCCGGCGCGGGTTCGTGTTACGGAAGACCAACCGACGAAGCCCGTGTAACCCGGATACGGCGTCGGCTGCTTGTAACCGGGTTTCACGAGCGCGCGACGGTTGTCTTCGTAAGCGCGAGATTCTTGTTCCGCCGTCGCCACGATCGTCGGACCCGCGGTTTGTGACCAAGCCAGCGGCAGCGCCGTCAGCAGGAATCCGATGCGGCGAACGGCAGAGGAAATGGGCCGGGGACTCATACGCTCGATTATCGTCAATTTCCTATCGGCTGCGGGCCCGTCACGGATCGGTACAATCGAACTGATGCCCTCATCGTACCCAGGTTTTGCTACTCCGCAGGGAACCGCGAAAGTAGCGGCGAGATTTCCCGCTCTCGCGGCCAAGGGCTTCTATCGTGTCGCCCAGGGCTTGACGATCAGTTCCCTGGGTCTGGGCTCCTATCTGGGCAACATTGATGAGGCTACGGACGCCGGTTATACAGCGGCGGTGACGCTGGCGCTGCGCAACGGTATCAACTTCATCGACACGTCGCTCAATTACCGAAATCAATCGTCGGAGCTTAATATCGGTCAGGCGTTGGCGGCGCTGATCGACGCCGGCGAACTGGAGCGGGATCAATTCGCGGTTTGCACCAAGGCCGGCTACCTCGTGCCCGGCGCGGTGCCTACCAGCATCCTGCGACCGTCCGACGTGGTGGGCAATATGCACTCGATGGCGCGAGCGTTTCTGAAGGATCAGTTGGGGCGTAGCCTCGCTAATCTGCGCCTCAGCTGCATTGACGTGTTCTACCTCCACAATCCAGAGACGCAACTACAGTATGTCTCGGCAGTGGAATTCTACTCCGAGGTGCGCGGAGCGTTTGAAACACTTGAGGCTGAGGTGGCGGCAGGACGCATTCGCTACTACGGGGCCGCCACGTGGAACGGGTTTCGGACCCAGCGTGAGGGCGAGGGATTGTCGCTGGTGCGCCTCGCCGAGATTGCCGCTGACGTCGCAGGTCCGGACCACCACTTCCGTTTCATTCAACTGCCGTTCAATCTTTCGATGACCGAAGGTGCGACGTTCGAGCGAGAGTCCCTGCAGGGGCGGCCGGCTTCCACGCTGGCGGTGGCGCAGTCGCTGGGAATCAGCGCGGTAGCCAGCGCCAGTCTTCTTCAATCGCGTCTGGCAAGTGGGCTGCCTGACCAGGTGGCCGTAAGCCTGCCCGGGCTGGCCACTGACGCGCAACGCGCCATTCAATTTGCACGCTCGGCTCCAGGCATTGTCTCGGCGCTCACCGGCATGTCCAATCCGGCGCACGTCAATGAGAATCTGGGCGTCGCCGCCGTGGCGCCCGCAGACCTGTCGGCATGGTTTTCAAACAGCCGGTAGTTTTCCCGGCGGCCTCGGGTGACCTGTCCACGCTTCCGGAAGGGCCGGCGGTCTACCTGATCCGCCCGCGCGAAGGACGTCCGTACCTGGGTCGCACCAACATCCTGCGGCGCAGAATGACGCGACTGTTTGCGAAATGGAAACTAGCCGACGTGGCATCGCAGGTTGACTATTGGCTCACGGCGTCGCGCCTGGAACAATGGATGCTGTCCTATGAACTGGCACGCGAAATATTTCCAGATGACTACGAGCGTGTTTTGCGGCTGCCCAAGCCCGCCTATCTCAAGCTGGTGCTGGCCAATCCCTTCCCTCGTACGCAGATAACGACGCGGCTCGTTGGCGCGCAGAATGTCTTCCTTGGCCCGTTTCAAACGCGCGCTTCAGCCGACCAGTTCGAAGCGCAGCTACTCGATCTGTTCCAACTCCGCCGCTGCCAGGAGGAGCTTTCCCCTTCGCCGAACCACCCTGGTTGCATCTACGGTGAGATGCAGCGCTGCCTGCGACCGTGCCAACAGGCGGTCACCGGCGAGGAGTATGCTTCCGAGGCGACTCGCGTCGGTGACTTTCTAGCTACGCGAGGGCAGGAGACGCTAGATCGTACGGCGATGCTGCGGGATCGAGCCAGCCAGTCGCTCGAGTTCGAGCAGGCGGCTCAATTGCACGCCCGGCATGACAAGATCGCTGTGGTGGCGCGGCAACCAGGAGAATTGGCCGGCAGTGCCGCTCAACTCTGTGGAATTGCTGTAACCGCTTCGACCGAGCCGGAGGCCGTGATGCTTTGGTTTCTCCGGGAAGGTCTGTGGCTCGCTCCGGTCCCGTTTAGTCTGGCCCCGATCGTGGACAAGCCCGCCTCGCTGGATCTGCGCCTGCGAGAGATGATTGCCGCACTGGCACCGCCGCCTCCGCGAGTTTCCTTGACACAGCGCGAACGGTCTCTGTCGCTCCTGGCAAAGTGGTTTTATTCAAGCTGGCGCGATGGCGAGTGGTTGGGGATCGAGAACTTTCAGGCCGTACCGTACCGCAAACTCGTTAACGCTATTCACCGGGTGGCAAAGGGCAAGACGTCAGCAGAGTCAGAATAGCTTCAGGCAGTACCGGTCGCGGGCTCCACGCGAGCGCTCATCGATCCTTTGCTTCGTTCCATCCGCGGATCAGCGCCGTAAGCGTGGATCTGATCGCGGGCAAACTCCGCAGCGGGCAACTCACAAGTGAGGACCACCGTGCGCCCATCTGAATCCACTTCCACGGCGTGACGGAACGCCTCGGCCTTGGACTTAAGAAGGAGCTTGCATAGCATCTCGATCACGTAGTCGTAGGTGTGATCGTCATCGTCGAGCAGCACGACGTTGAACAGCGGGGCGGCGTGATCCTCGGAGTCGGCGCCGGTGATGGTGCCCCGCTCAATCTCGATATCCGGTGGTGTCAGCGTGGCTGGCATTTTTCTTACGTCAGGGTCTGCGCGCCTTTTGAGATCAGGCGCTCTAAGTATGGTAGCCCAGACCCACGCCGTTCGCTATTGGCTACCCACCACCCGCACATAGCGCTACAATAGAGGAGGAAGGGGGGCGTAACGGATTCGACGGGATTGAATCCATCTGACGAAGGCGTGCCGGGTTCCGAGCTCCCGTTAAACGATCGGAAACACAAAACTGCCAATAACACGCAGTTTGCCTACGCTGCCTAATTAGGTCAGCGCGCTCCGGGTGGATAGGCCCGCATGTTGCCCTCAGAGCGTCTTATGGCGGGATTGGCCCGAGGCTTCCGTTTGTAGCCAGAGGCTGAAAACTAATCAAGCTAGGCCGCCGCCTCTTGCCGGTTCCTATGTGGCGGTCGAAACAACGAGTCGGCTACGCACGTAGTCTTTGCAGATGAGCTTTCTCGGACGCGGGTTCGACTCCCGCCGCCTCCACCATGTTTTTATAGTTTAGAATCAACAGCTTGCGGACAGCAGTTCTGAATTGTACAATTTTTGTACAATGGGTTGGCGTACAATGCTTCTAGCGAGGCCTGTCGCCCATGCTGTCCGTCTACGCCCCAAGGGTCAATGATTGGCACGGTGGCCTATATGGCGCCGGAACAGTTCCGAGGTGAGGGCGCCGACGTCTCGACAGAAGTCTTTTCTTATGGCGTAACCTGCTACCGGTTGTTGGCAGGGGTCCACCCATTTGAAGGCACCGATTTTGGCGCGCTCATGTACAACATCGCGCACGGGCGGCCAAGGCCCATTCGGGCTCTGGAACCTGACTTGCCGGAAGCCCTAGAGCGTGCCCTGATGAGAATGTTGGCGAATCAGCGAGATTCTCGATATCAGAATTTCCAAGAAGTACAGTTCGATCTGGAGCCTTTGATACGCGAACGGCGGAGGGCGCGAGCGAATGCACTTGTCAGCATGGCCAACACCCTCATGGCTTCGGCAGATTGGAAAGGAGCGAAAGAGACGCTTCGCCAGGCCAGCGAGGCGGATCTCGGCAATCCCGAGGTTCGTGAACTTCAGGTTGAGGTTCTGAGGCGGATTCGCTCAGAAGCGGTCAGACCGCGCGTTGAAGAGCTTATGGCGGACGGCCGGCGTGAGTTAGCCGCCAGGGACGTTTCGCGCGCGGCCGAGGCAGTTGAGGCGGCCCTTCGATTGGATTCGAATCATCCTGAGCTGGCCGCCCTTAAAAAACAGATTGAAACTTTTCAAGCGGCGGCCGCCCGCGCCGGATATTTGACACAAGCCGCGAGGTCCGCCATGGAGATTGGGGATCTGGAGAGGGCGGAGGAGATTGTTACGCAAGCTCTCAAAGAGGATCCGGGGCATGTAGCGTCCCTAGAGCTTCAGGCAAGGGTCGCACATGAACTCCGATCAAGAGAGCGCGGCAAAAGACTCAAACGCGCCCTCAGCCAGGTCCGGAAGTTATTGTTGTTTGAAAATCTAGAGGAAGCGAGGGCCGAACTTGAGGCGCTCCGAGCCGACGATTACGATTCATCTGAGATTGTTGAGTTGCTGACGAGGGTGGAACGAGAGACAGCGGCGAAGAAACAGGCTGTGAGGCTTCGGAAGGGTAAAGATGAAGCCCGGCGGCTGATCAAGGCTCAAGACTATCAGAAGGCTGGTTTCGTTCTGGCGGGTCTGGTACTGGACTTCCCTAATGAATTCGACCTTCGCGAGATGAGCGATTACGTTCAACACGAACTTCAATCCCTCAACGAAGCTCAAGTGGTGAGGGAGGCCAGGGAAGAAGGGCAGCGATGCCTCGACCGAGAGGACTTTGACGCGGCCCTGGGTGCGATTCGAGTTGCAACTGTTCACTACCCGCAGTCGCAGGAACTGTTTCACCTCGAACAACGAATACTCCGACTCCAATCCGCCCGCTCCCGTCAGGGGGAGATGGCGGAGGTCCTTCGTCAGGCGAACGATCTACTTGAAGCTAGTCAGTTTGAGAAATGCCTCTCGCTTATCAAAGGCTTCACCGACGCCCAGGGCGAAGAACCGGTTTTGAGCGGAATATTACGGAAGGCAGAAGAGGGCCTGGCGCAGGAGAGACAATCCGCAAGAGTAAGGAGCACGATTGGCAGGGCTCGATCACTGATTGAAGATCGGAAGCCGGGCTTAGCTATTCGGATTCTGCGTGAAGCCTCGGCACAATTTCCGGACAATGCGGAATTGGCGGAAATGATGGCGATCGCTTTGCGCAAGGCCCGTGAGAACGAGATCTCGGGCTGGGTCGCTGAGTCGGAATCCCTTGCGAGTGCTGGACAGTTTGACAAAGCACTTGCCCTCCTTGAAACCCGAATATCGAGCGACTCGGACTCAGAGGATCTCACGCGTTGCCGCGAACGCATTTTCGACGCTCGCAGCAGGAGAAATCCCGCCGCTGATTCTGACTTGTCGATCGAGACGACCCTGGCCGGCGCCAGCGATGGCGGATCTATAGACGAGCCGTTTCGATGGGCGCAGGTGCCACAGGGGCGTTGGGCCAGTCTTTGGATATCTGCCAAGAATCGGATTGGCTCGGCGTCAGCGCTGGGAGTCGGGCTTGCCTTGGTAACCGCCGCTCTTACCCTTCATTTCTGGCCCGGGCCCACCGAACCTGCTTCATCCACTGTCGTGGTTGACACGTTCGAGCCGGAGACCGTTGTTCGCATTGGGAAGCAAACCTGTATCAGTCCCGACTGCCGCTTTATTCTCCCCTCCGGGAGGTACCAGATCGAGTTCCAACTCAAATCGGGGCAGAAATTCACTGAGACGATCACTGTTGATGCTGCCGTCAAGAACAGCAGAGTCAAGTTGAATCCGCCGAAGCCAAGACAGGAAGCCGCGACCGCCGCACCGATAGAGGCCCTCGGGACCATTGTTTTGCAGACCAAACCGGTCTCGACAATCTTCGTCGACGGCTTCCAACGGGGGAAGTCCGATCAACGCGGGACGTTTACCCTTCCGCTAGCGCCAGGGGGGCACCAAATTCGTTCAGAGCTGCCGCCCTACCAGCCTGTTCAAAGAAACGTCAATATCGTGGCTGGCCGACGACTCGCTATCAATCTGGACTCGTCGGTGCCCGCGAGCGGGGTTTCTGAATCGCTGAGGCGCGACTCAATAGTTGTTGAACCAGATGCTAGGCCAACGGCCTCTGCGTCCGCGCCGGTGGTCCAGCCGTCTGAGAAAGCGCCGGCAGAACTGCAAACTGAGTTGAAGCAGCCCATTCGCCTACGGGTCGGTACCGCCGTTATGGCTGCTCGTTTGGTCCGCGGCCCCAAACCTACTTATCCAGGGCAGGGCCGCCAGGGCCGCGCTCTAGCTTCGGTTACCTTGGCGGCTGTGATCGGTACTGATGGGACGGTTCGGGAGCTGAAACCGCTGAGAGGCGATTCGTTGCTCGTCCCACTGGCGATGGAGGCAGTAAAGCAATGGCTTTACCAACCCACGTTCTACGAGAATGAACCCAGGGAAGTTGCGACTGAAATCGAAGTTGGCTTCCTGGAGAACACGCCAGAGGCCCCTTCCCCGGCATACCGCGGCCCTGCGACTGGCTCTATCACTTGGGATGGTGATCCACTGCGAACCGGAGAGCTTCTGGTGTTTACAGCCGGTAGAGCCAACAGAGGGCAGACTGTGTCCACGATGCCGGCCGTGGCGCTTACGATCAAAGAGGTGCGACCATACTATGTCAAGGTGGTGGAAGCACCGAACGAGGCCAACAAATGGAGCGTGCTGAAATTGATCAACCCCGGAGTGCCGACACCCACAGTATGGATCTCATGGGAAATTAAGCGCTGATATCCTATTGCTTGGCGAGGTCGGCGCAGGAGATAGAGTCAGACGGGCCAGCAAAACCTACAGATAGCAGTTGGTCGATCTGATCCCGGTCGCGTTCGCCTGGATAAACCCACGTAAAGGGATAACGGAGCCCTGCGGGCGTATGGCGCCAATTGTTGAGACGTACCCACTTAGCGGGCACCCAACAATTAGTTCACAATCTGTTTGGGATGGAGAGTGTAATTCCAGCGGCCGAGAGTGTCGTGAGGTAGGAGGTTGAGCCGGCGC
>JAYTKJ010000314.1:0-28934 GCA_043730365.1 Acidobacteriota bacterium
AATCACCCGTTGTTTGTTCGAGGGTTTGCCCGGCTCGCCGTGCGTCCTGGTTCGGATGTTCAAGACGCACAACTATGGTGAGCTGCCTGAGGAGTTACAAGCTGTAGCGAAAAGGGCGGCCGGTGGGGGCCGGCTGGAGGACAGCACCAAGTGTTTAACTCTGCTGGCTTCGGCGGGGGAGAAACCGGAGTGGAATGACCGTAGGGGGTCCGAAGGGCACCAGGCGATCCCGTTGTTGAGCGCCGAGATGGTTGCGTCTGCCCCCATGATCTCGCGGTTGATCGATCAGATGGGCTTAGACGTCCAAAGTGTTCTGGAGCCAGGGGCTCAGCTGCTGGTCGATCGCGAAAACAGGGCATACAACGTGTTTCACGTGAACGAAGCCAAGGGCTCTCCTTATGTGCCGGGGCAGGAATTTGTGGCGTGCAATGGCGTGAAATCGGTGTTAGGATTCGGGGGCGTGCTGCCGTCGGGGAATCTGCTGGCGGCGTTGTTGTTTACCCGGGTCGAGATCCCTCGCGAGACGGCGGAGATGTTCCGGACCTTGGCGCTGAGCGTGAAGATGGCGATCCTGGCGTCTGGTTGCCAAAAGGTCTTTGCATGAGCGGCACCCTTGATGAGCAATTGAGGGCTCAGCGGGCTACCCTTGAGCAACTACTCGAGGTACACGAACGTATCTCCGTCGATCAGGCGGAGAAGCTGCAGGCGGCCTATGGCCTGCTTGAGCAATCCAACCAGAGCTTGCGGCTCGCCAAGGAAGCCGCCGAGCAGGCATCGCTAGCCAAGAGCCAGTTCCTGGCCAACATGAGTCACGAGATTCGCACACCGATGAACGCGGTGATCGGGCTGACGGTTTTGTTGTCTGACTCGGAAATGACGGCCGAGCAGCGCGAGTATCTGGATACGGTGCGCGCGTCCGGAGAGTCGCTGCTGCGAATCATCGACGACATTCTCGATTACTCAAAGATTGAAAGCGGCCGGATGGAGCTGGAGCGGTGCCCGGTGATGCTGCGCGACTGTGTGGACGCGAGCGTGGAGTTGTTCGGGCAGCGGGCGGCGCTGCGGGGGCTCGAACTGGTTTGCCATGTGGACCCGGCTGTGCCCGCTCTCATCCTCGGCGACAGCACGCGAATCCGGCAGATCCTGCTCAACCTGATTGGCAACGCGATGAAGTTTACGGCGCGAGGCGAGATCACGGTTACAGCGACGGCAAAGCCGGCGGGCGACGAAGGCTGGTGCGAGATTCAGTGCTCGGTGCAGGACACGGGGATCGGAATTCCAGCCGACAGGATGGACCGGCTGTTTCAGTCTTTCAGCCAGGTGGATAGCTCAACCACTCGAAAGTACGGAGGGACGGGGTTGGGCCTGGCGATCAGTTTGCGGCTGGCCGGGCTGATGGGCGGCCGGTTGTGGGTGGAGAGCCAGGAAGGCAGGGGTTCAACGTTCACCTTTACTATCCGCGCAGAGGTGGAGCCGCAGGCCGGAGGCGCGCCGGATCGAGGGTTGTTTGCCGGCAGGCGTGCCCTGGTTGTGGACAGACACCCGGGAGCGCGAAAGTCACTGGTGTCGATGCTGGAGTCAATGGGTATCGCGGTGAAGGCGCCGGAGGGTGGCCCGGAGGCGGCGGAGCGGCTGCTGGAATTGGAAGCCTTCGACTTGGTGGCGGTGGATGGAAACCTGGCAACGGCAGAGTCGGCGCGGGCTTTTGGCTCGGCGGCCGCGTTGTTGCTGACCAGGCCTGGGCAGGCGTGCTCCTACCCTGAGGAATGGGCTGGAATGACGCAGATAACCAAGCCGGTAAAGGAGTCGGCACTGCGCGCATTGCTGGGCCGGCGGTGGAATCAGTCGGCCGCCGGGGGAACACAGAATCCGGTGTCCGGCAAGGAGATAGACACGGCTCTGTTCAAGCGTTGTCCGCTGAACATTCTGGTGGCCGAGGACAATGCTGTGAACCAGCGCGTGCTGCTGAGCCTGCTGAAGCGGTTCGGCTACCAGGCCGATCTGGCCGAAACGGGCCAACAAGTCCTGGACGCTGCCGAACGGAAGCGTTATGACCTGATTCTGATGGATGTTCATATGCCGGACATGGATGGTCTGGAAGCAACGCGGCAGTTGCGGAAGCGCGCCGGCATCGAGCGGCAACCGCGGATCGTAGCCTTAACCGCGAGCGCGATGCAGGAAGACCGTACCAGCTGCCTGGAGGCAGGCATGGATTGGTTTGCCACCAAGCCGATCCACGTAGAGGATTTGCGGTGCCTGCTGGAGCGCTGCTCGGAGCCGGTGGCGGCGAAGTAGCCTCTACTAATCCACCATGCGGTGAGCCTGAGAACGGCATTTCCAGAGGTACAAGCAACGCGCGGATCGGGTCTTCGGCGGGGGTCCACCGCCTCCAACGCACACCGACACCGGTGGGGCGGTCACCTTCACGTGGTTCCCGGAGTATGAGACCAGAGGAGGTTGGCGGGACTCCACCGAGGTTTCATTACAAGTTGGAGCGTTCCCTGGCTGGATCTCGAACGAGTACACCAGCACGTGCGAAGCGCCGGAGGCTGTGCATTCCTGGCATTGGAACTGCGACTGACGAGCGCTCTCGAACGCAGCCTGCGCCAGCAGCGGGTGGCCGCGGATAACTGCCGCCGATTCCACGCTCCCGTCCTGCCGGATACTCAGTGTTACCTCGACGTCTCCCTGGACCCGGGCTTGACGCGGCAATGGCGGATAAACGGGCGGCTGTAGCTTGGTCATCACGACTCCAGCCGGGGCCAACTGAGCGAACCATAGAACGCATGCCAGAGCTCGTAGCGGTCTCACGCCCGCCAGTGTACCAGCGCTCAAAGGTACAAAATAGATAGATCATGACTCGACGTCAAGCCATGGCCCTCCCCTTGTTCGCCTCCGCTGCTCCCGGGGCCGCCGCAGAATCCAGCCTCGATATCGGCTCACGGCGCGAACTGTTTCTTGACGGCTTCCTGATTGACCGGTTGTCGGCAGGCGCGACCCAGCGGTTGGGCGTGCCAGTGGATGCCGGGCCGGTGCTGGCGCTTGATCGCGCGTGGGAAGGCAGGTTCAGCGGCTATGCGACGGTGATTCGCGAATCGGCGCGCAAGTTTCACCTCTACTACCGCGGCGTGCCGACGGCGGGTCAGGATGGACGTAGTGACGAGGTGACCTGCTACGCCGCTTCCGAAGACGGCGTGCATTTTACGCGCTCCGCTATTGATTCCGGCCGGCGCAACGTGATCCTGGCGGGCTCGCCGCCGCTGCAACACAACTTCTGCCCGTTCCTGGACACTCGCCCTACTGGTGTGGCCGAAGGGCAGCGGTTCAAGGCGCTGGCCGGAACGCGGAAGAGCGGCCTCGTGGCATTTGCTTCGGACGACGGTGTGAAGTGGGGCAAGATGCGGGACGCGCCGGTGATGACCGAGGGCGCGTTTGACTCGCAGAATCTCGCGTTCTGGTCAGCGAGCGAAGGCCGCTACGTTTCCTACTTCCGCACGTTCAAGAAGATCGGCGGTGTGGGCTATCGCTGGGTGAGCCGCGCGACGAGCGAGGATTTCCTGACATGGTCGGCTCCGGTGGAAATGACTTTCGGCGACGCTCCGCCCGAGCATCTCTACACCAATCAGACCAGCCCATACTATCGCGCCCCGCATATTTATGTCGCGCTGTGCGCGCGTTTTGTGCCGGGCCGACAAGTGCTCTCCGAGGAAGAAGCGCGAGCCGTTAACGTGGATCCGGGCTACTACAAAGACTGCTCCGATGCCGTGCTGCTGTCTTCGCGCGGCGGCACGGCGTATGACCGTACCTTCCTAGATGCATTCCTGCGCCCGGGACTGGGCCTCGAGAATTGGGTGTCACGCTCAAACTATCCGGCGCTCAACATTGTCGAGACCGGGGCGGCGGAAATGTCGTTCTATGTGATCCGCAACTATGGACAGCCAAGCAACTATCTGCGGCGCTACACGCTGCGGCCCGATGGCTTTGCCTCGATTCACGCGCCGTACGGCGGAGGTGAGCTGCTAACGCGGCCGCTGCGATTCGCCGGCTCGCAGCTCATGCTCAATTTTTCGACGTCCGCGCCGGGCGGCGTTCGTGTGGAGATTCAGTCTCCGGCGGGCGCACCGATACCGGGCTTTGCGCTCGCTGACGCTGTCGAGTCGATCGGGGATCAGCTTGACCGAGCTGTCGCTTGGAAGTCAGGCAAGGACTTGAGCCGCCTGGCCGGGCAACCGGTGAGGTTGCGGGTAGTGTTGAAGGACGCCGATCTCTACTCGATCCGCTTCGCGTAGATGGGCTTCGAATCGGACTTCGAATCGCGCTTGACAAGCGGCGCGGATTGCCGTAATCTGCTCCTATCGATAGACGAGGTATCGAATGTCAATGGGAAGCAATGAGATCCTACCGGGCACTTTGGACATGCTCGTGCTGCAAACCCTTTCCCGTGGCGCCAATCACGGCTACGGGATCGCCCAGCACATCCAGACCGTATCCTCGGACGCGCTCAAGATCGGTGAGGGCTCCCTGTATCCTGCCCTGCAACGGCTGCTGCTGAACGATTGGGTCCAGGCCGAGTGGGGCGTTTCGGAGAACAACCGCAAGGCTCGTATCTACAAACTGACAGGAGCCGGGCGCAAGCGCCTGGTGGAAGAGCGCAGAAGTTTTGACGCGATGATCATGGCGATCGGGCGCGTCATGGAGGCCTAACCCGCTATGCGTGTTTGGAACAAGGTCCGCTCCCTCTTTGGGCGCAGCATTGAGTCGGACTTGGCCGAAGAAATGCGTCTCCATCGCACGATGCTCGAGGAACGCTTTCGGGCTGAAGGTATGAGCCTCCGGCAAGCTCGCGAACGAGCCGCGCGCGAGTTTGGACCGGCCGCGCGGGCGCTTGAAGACAGCCGCGCCGAGTGGAGCTTTGCGTGGCTGGAATCCATCTGGACCGACGTCTGGTACGCTGTGCGCGCGTTACGCCGCAGCAAGATCTTCGCGGCCACGGCGGTGCTTACGCTGGGCGTGGGGCTGGGGCTCGCGTTGGTTGCTTTCGCGCTCTTCAATGCCTATGTGCTGCGGCCCTTTGCCGTTAGCGATCCGGACGGCTTGTACTCGGTGACTTGGCGTGGCAAGGACCGTCGTGTCGAGATGCACCCGAGGCTTGAATTCGACCAGATCCGGTCACGTACCGACATCTTCTCCGGCGTGTTCGCCGCGAGAGGAGTCTCGGTGATGGGTGAGACGCGGCAGTGGTTCGGGGTGCTCGTGACCGGCAACTATTTTCGCGTCCTGGGCGCACGGATCGGGCTCGGGCGTCCCATCGAAGAGGAGGACGCTCGCACACCGGGCGGGGACACAGTCGTCGTGCTCAGCCACGCCGCTTGGAGAGCTGCCTTCAATTTGGATCCGGCCGTGCTCGGGAAGAAGATCATGCTCCGCGGCCGACCGTTCGAAGTGATCGGCGTGACCAGCCAGGAGTTTGCCGGCCTGGGCGAAGCCCCGCCGGATTTCTGGACCCCGCTGAGTATGCATGCGGCGTTCCACACCGAGGACGTGCGCCTCGAAGTGGTTGGCAGGCTTCGACCGGGTGTGAACAGAGCTCAGGCCGAGGCCGCGCTGGGAGTGCTGGCCCAGCGTGATCGAGAGGACATGCGGGCGTTTCTCGATCCACGTGCAACGGTGGTGGCCTTTACGCCCTTTATGATTCTGGTTTTTTCGCCAGTTCTGCTCGCGTTGGGGCTGGTACTGGCAACGTGCTGCGCGAACGTGGCGAACATGATGTTGGCCCGGGGCCTGGCGCGGCAACGTGAGATCGGCGTGCGGCTTTCGGTGGGCGCGGGCCGCGCTCGTCTGGTGCGGCAACTTCTCACCGAAGCGCTGGCGATCGCGGGGCTGGCCGGGCTGCTGGGCGTCTTGCTGGCGCGCGTGGTACTCGACGGGAGCCAGCGCATATTCTTTGCGACGATCCCGCCGGAGTTCGCCAAGCTGGTGCGGCTGCACTCGCTTGAGATCGACTATCGGGTCTTCCTGTTTGCACTCGGCGCGGCAACAGTAGCCGCGATGGGCGCGGCGCTCCTGCCCGCTCTACAATCCACGCGCATGGATCTGGTGGCGGCGTTGCGGGGTGAGTTCGGAGGAGGAGTGCGATCGTCTCGCCTTCGCGACGGCCTGGTGGTTGCGCAAGTGGTGGTGTGCGTCGTCCTGCTGGTTTGCGGAGCGCTGCTGTACCGGCGAGGGGCGATTTTCGAAGCTCGTGATCCGGGCATGCGGAAACACGGCGTGGTGGACATAAACCTATCGGATCGCCTTCCCGAGGTGGCCGAGTTCCTACGGTCGGCGCCTGAGGTGGAAGCGATAGCGGTGGCCCAGCGCGCCCCGTTCTACGGCCGCTTGGACCGCACGATGGTAACTCCGTCCGGCCACGCCAGCTCAACCATAACCGAATTCAATCTCGTGTCACCCGAGTATTTTCAAGTGTTCGGGATCTCGCTGCGACGGGGACGCTCTTTCACGGTCGAGGAGGCCCGGGCCGAGGCGCCAGTGGCGATCGTGAGTGCGGCGGCCGCGCGCGCTTTCTGGCCGGGTCAGGATCCGATAGGGAAGACCCTGAGCGCCGGGCAGTCCACCGAACGGCACCTGATAAACCTCCCCACGGGATACAGCCAGATCCAAGTTGTGGGCGTTTCGCCCGACACGATTGACGGCGCGGTTTTTGCAGACCAGAGCAGAACATGCATTTACCTGCCCACATCTCGGGAGGGCAAGGGCGCCAAGAATCTGCTCGTCCTGGTGCGCGGTGATGAAACACGGGCTCTCGACAAACTCCGGCGCCTTATTATTGGGCGTTGGCCCAAGCTTGACGCCGATATTGTTCCCATGAGTGCTGTACTCGCGCTTCGGATCTATCCGTTCAAAGCGGCCGCGTGGATTGGCTGGATCCTCGGCTTGGTGGCAATGGCATTGAGTGTATCGGGGATGTACGGGGTGATGTCATACCTGGTGAACCAACGATCAAAAGAGATTGGCATTCGCGTGGCTTTGGGCGCCACGGCAACGGGTGTGGTGACGTTGGTGATGCGGCGGAGTGTTTGGCTCTCCGGGCTGGGAGTGGCGATCGGCGGCGGAACTGCGGCCGGCGCGGTCAAGCTTCTGCTCTGGTGGAGCGCCGGTGCCAGCGTGAGCTTGCTTGCCTGGGATAGCACGGCGTTGTTGACCGGCGTGGGGCTGGCTGGCTGTGCGGCCGTTCTCGCGGCGCTCGGGCCGTCCAGCCGCGCCGCGCGTGTAGACCCGAACATCGTTCTCCGCACCGACTAGCTATCTCGCGGCGCCGCCCGGCTGCGGACCCCACTGCTGCGGCTTGATCTCCTTGATCATGAACGCAAACGAGAGTGCGCCGAGCACGACCACGATGGCGACTGCGACAAAGGCGAGATAGAACGAGCCCGTCTTCTCGACGATGATGCCCGTCAGCCAGGGTCCGATCACGCCGGCGAGGTTTCCGAAAGCGTTCTGCATGCCGGTCCACTTGCCGGCCACGTCGGGTCCGGCGATGGTCTGCGTCACCGCCCAGTGGTTGGCCGTCGTGAAGCCGAAAGCGAAGCACGCGATAAAGAACAGCCCCATCGAGACGGTGTCGCTCTCGGCCATGCCCGCCGGAAGCAGTAACACGTTCATCAGCAAGCCGGAGATCAGGAACGTCTTGCGCACCCGAGTGGGTGTGCCGCCGCGCGCGATCAGACGGTCTGCCCACGTGCCGCCGATCATCGCCGCGATGCCGATCAAGACGAACGGAATCGAGCCCAGCACCGCCATGCGCTCGGTGGAAAAATGACGGACCTTGATCAGATAGTAGGGGAACCACGAGATCATGAAATACCAGGCGTAATTGATGCAGAAGAGGCCGAAGAAAGTTCCCCATACTGAACGTACCTTCAGCATCTCCAGCATGCCCGGCACATAGCCTATGACCCGGGCGGCTTTCACTTCAGTGTGTTTCCTGGGCGTCCAGAGTACCCAGAACGGCAGCCAGATGAGAGCGCCGAAACCGAGAATGATAAACAGGTAGCGCCAGCCGTACCGGGCCACGATCAGCCCGCCCAACAACGTTCCGAGCGCTGGACCCAACTTCGAGCCGGCATCAATGAGCGCGTTGGCCGTCCCGCGCTGGTTCTCGGCATAGTCGCTGGCAATGATCTTTGAGAAGGCTGGGTAGGCGACAGACTCGCCGAAGCCGAGCAGCAGCCGAAAGATGAGCAAGGCCCCGAAACTACCGACAAAGCCCGTGGCGGCGGTGGCCAAGGACCATATCAGGAAGCCGATGCCGAAGACCCAATGGACATCGAAGCGATCGATCAGCCAGCCGGACAAGAGTTGGCAGGCGGCGTAAGTCCAAAAAAAAGACGACAGCAGCATGCCCATCTGTGAGGGCGACAGCGAAAGCTCCTTGGTGATGTCGGACGCCGAGACCGACAAATTGCCGCGATCGATGTAATTGATAAAAACGGCAGCCACCAGCAATGCCAGCAAACGCCACTGTTCAAACGTGGGCGGGGCCGCGACGTTGGACGAGGAAGCTCCGGACGGTAAGGTTTTGAGTTCAGCCACTGGAACCGTATTGTGTCACACTTCAGATGGGCGGAACCGGCTGGCGGGCTCCAGCGTATATTGATCCGTATGAGCTCGCGTTCCCTCGCCGCGGCCTGTCTTTGGGCCACCGCCATCGCCGCCCTGGCGCAGGAAGCGTCGTTTCGCACTGACGTTCAACTCGTGAATGTGTCGCTCAGCGTGCGTGACGCGCAAGGTCACCTGGTACCGGGGCTCACCAAGGAAGACTTTGCAGTGTGGGAAGACGGCGTGCGCCAGAACATTTCGTTTTTCTCGCCGAGCTCCGGCCTCCCGCTGGCTCTCGGGCTCCTCGTCGACGGCAGTGGGAGCCAGGGGGATTTCGCCAAGCAGCACCGCCGCGACCTGCACGACTTTCTCCGCACCGTAATGACGCCCGGGGACCAGGCCTTTCTGGTTGGCTTCGGCAATCGCCTCAAGTTACTAAGTGACTTCACGCCATCGAGCGAGTCCATCCAGAAAGCGCTGGATGCGTATGCCAAAGGCAAAGATGAAGCGCCGCGACTTGGACCGCGTGAGCGCCGCATTCTGGGCACGGCCTTCTACGATGCCATCTATCATTCGATCGGCGAAAGATTGAACGCCCGCGAGCAGCGCCGCAAGGGACTGATCGTTTTCAGCGACGGCGAAGACAATTCCAGCGCGCATCACATGCTGGAGGCCATTGAAGTGGCGCAGATGGCGGGCGTGCCTCTCTTCTGTGTGCGCTACACCGGCGGCAAGGAAACCGAGATCACGGCACGCAACAAGTACGGCATTTCAGTGATGCGGCGCATTGCGCTAGAGACCGGCGGGGCCGACTTCGATGCCGTTGCCGGCGACATGAAGGAAGCCTTCGCGGCCATCGGCGATCAACTCCGCGCATCCTATGAACTCGCCTACGCCTCGTCGAACCCTGAGCGCGACGGGACGTTTCGCAAGGTAACGATCCGGACCAAAGCATCTGCTCTGAAGGTGCGGCACAAGAGCGGCTACTACGCGCGGTAGCCGCCCCCGGCCGCCCCAAAGCCGCTAGCGAACCTGCACGCTGGCGACCTTGATCGTCTCGCCTTCCAGCAAGCCGTTAATGGACGCTTTCACTTCGCCGCTCTTGTTCTGGGTCTTCAACGCAGAGCGGGCCTTCGCATTGCCGTCGGCATCGAGCTTGAAGTACTTGCCATCGTCAGTTTGAATGCCGAAAGCCCTAGTATCGTCACTGATGAAGCACCGCGCAGAGACATCATTGGCACGGCACGAGTCATCCAGCAAAGCACCATTCCAGGTTAGATTCACCGTAGCTTGAGCCGACAGCAGCGCTGCGGCCACGAGATTCAGAATAATCATTTGATGGGTTACCTCCCACCTTTTCGGAAGCATCTGGAGTGCCAAAGCAGCGGATCAAGAGGATAGCGGAGGACTCGGAAAACTCACCGCGTAAGTTCTGCCTTGCGTCCAATATGTAGCGCTACAATACCGAACGTCATATGCGTGAACTCAACGTTCGCGAATCCGGCCCGGCGCATTTCCGCGGCTAATTCCGGCGCCGCCGGGAATTTGCGGACGGACTCCGGCAAATACGTGTAGGCCTCGGGCGCGCCCGAAAGCATCGCGCCGATGCGCGGCAGCACACGCGTTGAGTAGAACCGGTAGAACGCGCCGAACCAGCGGTTGGGTGGCGTGGAAAACTCCAGGATCGCCGCCGTGCCCCCGGGCCGCAACACGCGCAGCATTTCCACCAGGCCGGCGCGGTAGTTCACCAGATTGCGGAATCCAAAAGAGACGGTGACGAGATCCATCGATGCCGAGGCCAGCGGCAGTTGCATGGCATCGCTCTCAAACAGTTTGGACCGCAAGCGCCCGGCGGACAGCTTTGAGCCGCACGCGCGCAGCATCTGGTGCGAGAAATCGCTCCCAAAGATCGTCGTCATAGCCGGAGCCTGTCGCTGCAGCGCAATCAACAGATCGCCGCTGCCGCAACAAAGATCCACGGCCCGCAACAGGCGGCCCCCGGGCCGCGCCGCCAGTACGTCACGCAGCCGGCGCACGGTGCGCCATCGCCAATAACGATCCGTTTGAAATGACAGTAAGTGGTTGAGCAGGTCATAGCGGGGGGCTACGCCGTCGAACATCCGGCGGACGAAACGCGAGATCTCCTGGTCACTCTGCAGGCCTTCCGGACGGGTTCCCGGAGCGGATTGATTCATTGCGCCGGCGCCAACTCGGTCAGGGCGATCTCAGTGGCCTCGCGCACCTGATGAGGATTCACGTCGCTTGCAATTCGCCACTTCCCAATGCCTTCGGTGAGTACGAAATGCACGCGTCCCTGGATGGTCTTCTTGTCGCTCGTCAACCGCCGCATCAGGCTCGCCGCGCTAATGCCGCTCAGTGAGGGGATCTCGCCGTAGGCTTCGATGCAATTGAGCATCCGCCGATGCTCGCGGTCTTCAATCAACCCCATGATGTGGCTCAGGTGCACCACCGCGCGCATGCCAAACGCCACCGCTTCGCCGTGCAGGAGCCGCGCATACCCGGTTTCGGCTTCCAGCGCGTGGCCCACGGTGTGACCGAAGTTGAGAATCCGGCGCAGATCGCCTTCCTTCTCATCGGCCGTCACTACTTCGGCTTTGATACGCACTGACTCGGCAATGATGTACTCAAGAATCTCCGGCTCACGCGCCAGCACCTTGGCAGACTCTTTCTCCAGCCGGTCAAACAAGGCAGGGCTGTTGACGATCCCGTACTTGACCACTTCAAAGAGGCCGGCGCGATACTCACGTTCGCTCAATGTGGACAGCACGTTGGGGTCAGTCAGCACGGCGCGCGGTTGATGGAAGGCGCCGATCAGATTCTTGCCCCCCACGAGGTTGGCGCCCGTCTTGCCGCCCACCGACGCGTCCACCTGGGCCAGGAGCGTGGTGGGAATCTGGATGACCGGGATCCCGCGCATGAAGATCGCCGCGAGAAATCCGCCGAGATCGCCCACGATTCCACCGCCGAAGGCTACAACGACGCTCGAACGGTCCGCTCCGCGCGCCAGCATCTGCTCGGCCAGTGCTTCCACCTCCGTCAGCCGCTTGCGCTCCTCACCACCGGGAAAGAAAAGCACTTCGGCGCCCTTGCCCGCCGCCGCCAAAGTGTCGGTGATCAGCTTGCCGTGTGGGCGCCATACATCTTCCGTCGTCACTACGAAAATCTTGCCGGCCTTCCGCGGAAGGTGCTCAGCCAAACGCCGCAACGCACCCCGCTCGACCACGCATGAATACTCGCACGTCGCCGTGCGGACCAAATACGAGGGCATACATAGCCGTTGTACCATGAGGTCATCGACACTCCGAATATTCCCTCCCTCCATCCGGATTTCCTCGTCATCGGCGCGGGCGTGGCCGGGCTGCGCGCGGCCATTGAGCTGGCGCCCGCCGGTCAAGTGTTGGTGCTGGCCAAGAGCGACTGGAAAGAGTCCAGCTCCGAGTATGCGCAGGGTGGCATCGCCGTCGCGTTGAGCGATGACGACGAAGTGGAGCTGCATGAGCAGGACACGCTGGTGGCAGGCGACGGCCTTTGTAACCAAGCGGCGGTGCATACGCTCGTCGAAGAAGCGCCGGCGGCAATCGAGGAACTGATCGCCTGGGGCGCCGAGTTTGACCGTGAAGGCTCCAAGCTCATGTTCGGCCGTGAGGGCGCGCACTCGCGCAACCGCATTTTGCACGCGCATGGCGATTCCACGGGCCGTGAGATTCTGCGCTCGCTCTGGCACAAAGCTTCCACCTTTCCCACCATTCGCGTGCTGAGCTTTACCGCCATTACTGAGCTGCTGTTGCGCGAGCGCGAAGTGGTGGGCGCGGTGGCCTTCGATGGATGGGCCGGTCAAGCAGTGTCGATTTCCGCGAAATCGGTGTTGCTCGCCACGGGCGGCTTGGGCCGCGTCTACCAGGCCACCACCAATCCCGATGTGGCCACCGGCGACGGCGTCGCGATGGCGTACCGCGCCGGGGCCGAGATCAGCGACATCGAGTTCGTCCAGTTTCATCCCACCGCGCTCTATCTTCCCGGCGCGCCCTGTTTCCTGCTCTCCGAGGCGCTGCGCGGCGAAGGGGCGTACTTGCGCAACGACGCCGGCGAGCGCTTCATGGAGCGCTATCACGAACTGGGCGAACTGGCCTCGCGTGACATCGTGTCGCGTTCCATCGTGCAGGAGATCCGGCGCACGGGCTCGCGCAATGTGTGGCTTGACCTCACGCACAAACCGGCGGGCTTTGCGCGCTCGCACTTTCCGCGCATCTATGAAACCTGTTTGAAGCTAGGCATCGATCTGGAAAAGGATCAGGCGCCCGTTCATCCGGCGGCTCACTACGCCATGGGCGGCGTGCGTACCGATCTTGATGGCGCTACCAGCCTCGAGCGTCTCTTTGCCGCGGGAGAAGTTGCTTGTACCGGGGTGCATGGCGCCAATCGCCTGGCGTCCAACTCGTTGCTGGAAGGTTTGGTGTATGGCGCGCGCGCCGGCCGCAAAATGCGGGAGCATGCCTCGTCGTTCCGGCTCCAGGCGGACCCGTATCCCGCGCCGGCTTTCCCGCTGATTGAGGAATCGGAACTGCGTGTCCTCGCCTGGAATCAACTCGGGATCATGCGCGACGCCGCCGGACTTACTGCCGCGCTCGATCGCTTGAACTCGCTTGAGTTCGAAACCCGGCAGAACTCCACGCGCCAGCAGTTTGAATTGCGCAGTCTGTTTGAAGCCGCGCGTCTGATCGCGCGTTGCGCCTTGGCGCGCCGGGAGTCCCGCGGCGGCCATACGCGCACCGATTTTCCGGACCACTCCGAGGCATTTTGCCGTCATTCCCTGGTCCAGAAGGATCGGCAGGACGTTAGCTTTTACGAACGTGGGTGAACAATTTGGTACATCGTGAACGACATCGGGCCGAGCATATCGGCTGGCTGCGCGCAGCCGTACTGGGAGCCAACGACGGTATCGTGTCTACGGCCAGTCTGATCGTCGGCGTGGCAGCCTCCAATGCCGCCACTAAGGACGTGTTGATTGCCGGAATAGCGGGTCTGGTAGCGGGCGCGATGTCGATGGCCGCCGGCGAGTATGTGTCGGTGAGCTCGCAATCGGATACCGAGGCGGCGGACCTGGAGCGCGAACGCCACGAACTGGCGACCGATCCGGAAAGCGAACGCGTCGAACTGGCGGGTATCTACATGGGGCGAGGACTCGATGAGGCCCTCGCGTTTCAGGTGGCCGATCAATTGACCGCGCACGATGCGCTCGGAACGCATGCTCGCGATGAATTGGGTATTTCAGAGACGCAACGAGCGCGTCCCGTGCAGGCGGCCCTCGCCTCGGCGGCTTCGTTCGCGGTCGGCGCCGCGCTTCCTCTGGCATTGGTCACGCTGGTTGCTGCAAACGCGCTCGTCGGTTGGGTGGTTGGTGCGTCGTTGTTGTCCCTGGCGCTGCTCGGTTGGGTGGCGGCAAACGTAGGGGGAGCCAACGGCGCGATTGGCGCCGCTCGTGTTACGTTCTGGGGCGCGCTGGCAATGGCGTTGACTTACGGAGTGGGCGCGATCTTTGGGACGAAGGTTGCTTGACTCCTGTAATGTAACGGGTTAACGGGTTACGGGAGGAATTGTCGGGTCGATCCGGCACAGAGGGCTGCGGCGCAACAGGCGCACTATGATTTTGGCGCAGGTGCCCGCTGGCCAGATCAAGCTCACGCGGCTTCAGTTGGCTTAGTCATCAAGGGATCCAACTGTTCGAAAACGCCGGCCAAGGCCGGGTTCTAGTGAGAGTCTTTTCGCGACATGGCCGGATCAACCTGCCCACCGACTCCGAACCCGAAAGTCTCCCAGTCCCGAAGGTCTGCCGTTACGTGGTTGACTTCCGGTTGGCGAAGCCTTTAGTTTAGGGTCACCGCCGAAACCGCACCGGCGGTGAGGCTGTTTGGCGTTCGTTCACGGTAGGCCTTGCGACATTCCCGCCACCGCGAAAGTTTCTGAGGGAACTTTGATTGCCGAAGACCCGTTCCTCCGCCTATACCAGTATGAGCTCACGAAAGACATTCCTAGCGGCGCTGCTGCTGGTGGCCGGCCAACTGGCAGGCGAGGATAGCGCCAGGTATCGCATCGTCAACGGCTGGGCCGTGGTGGAAGGCGATATCATCATCGGCCGCGCCCGGGAAATCGAAACAGCCAAGGCGAAGAAGGGCGGACGGGCCGCGCTGGCCACGCCGTCGCAAGGGCGGCGGTGGCTGCGAAACGGCGCGATCTATCAGGTGCCCTACACGAACAGCTCGAACTACGCGCTGGTCAACGACGCCATTCGCACCTTCAATCAGACGTTTGCCGGGGTGATCCAGTGGGTCCCGCGGACCCAGGAGGCCGATTACGTGGACTTCCAGGTGCAGGCGGGCGAGTGCAGCATGCAGTCCGCAGTGGGCCGGTCGGGCGGCATGCAGCCGATTACGGGTACTGGTCCGGCGGACCCGTTCTGCCTTCCGGTGATGCTGCACGAGATGGGTCATGCTTTGGGACTGCTTCATGAGCAGTCACGCTCGGACCGGGACGGACACGTGAAGGTGATCTGGCCGAACATCACCGACCGGTCGCAATATGACAAAGAAGCGGGTTCAGCCGATTCGGGGCTGTACGATACGGCTTCGATCATGCACTATGCGATCGGGACGTTCGCGCTCGACAATCAGAACGTAACGATGGAGGCCATTCCGACGGGAGTGCCGCTGAAGACACAAGTCTATTCTCCCGGCGATGTCGATGTCCTGCGGCGGATGTACGGCGCAACGCCGCAACAGGTTCAGGTGGTTACCAATCCGCCGGGCCTGCAGGTGTCGGTCGACGAAAAGGTAGTCGTCGGCGGCTCAGTTGAAGCGACGGCTACCTGGGCTCTAAACTCGATCCACACCCTGGACGTGCCCGAAGCACTCGCGTTTCAGTCGTTGAACGGCAAGAACTATGTGTTTGGGCGTTGGAACAACCTGCCGTTTGATCCGAATCAACCCGGGCGGCGGCAAACCGTGACGGCGGCACCCGGCGACGGCTCGCTGGATCTCACCAATGCGACGCGGCCGCAGTTCACGGTGTACCAGGCGAACTTCCGGTCGCTGCTACCCGTCGAGGAGTTTCCGCAAGCGCAGGTAGAACCGGCCGGCGGTGGGCAGGTGAACGTGGCGACCGATCCGGTGAAAATCCAGAATCGCGACTACTACTACAACCTGCAACCGGTGAGTGTGCGAGCCGTGCCAGCCGCCGGTTATAGCTTCCATGGCTGGGACATCGGGACGGAGATCAACGTGGGGGACAATCCCAGGACCGTGCGCCCCGGCTTGCTCCGCGGGTTGGCCGCGCGTTTCACGCAGTCGCCGGTGACGATGGTCGAGACAAACCCGGCCGGGCTGAAAGTGAAAATGGACGGCCAGGAATATACGGGCCGCCGGGGTTTCGCCGCGCCGTTCGACAACGGCTGGGCTGCCGGCGGCAAGCATAACGTCAGCGTGGATAGTCCGCAGGCGTCGGTGGTGGATGATCCCAATGCGCGATTCGTGTTTGCTTCCTGGAGCGACAACGGGCAGCAGGCTCACGAAATCACGGTAGGAAACGCGAGCAGCGTTCTGACCGCGAACTTCACCACTCAGTTTCAACTGAACCTGCAGAGTGCGACGCAGAACAACTGCGCCGGCGCCGTCCAGACGAATCCCGCCGCGGTGGAGGCCAACTATTTCGCAGCCGGAACGGCGGTTACCCTGACGCCGCAACCGAGCATTGGCTGGAACTTCGTGGGCTGGGAGATCGACTTGACCGGAAAGACGAACCCGGCGACGTTGACGTTGGACCGCAGCCGTTCGGTGCGGGCGCTGTTCAACATCACGGCCGACCCGTTCCAGGTAACGGGCGCGGGTCCGGCAAGCGCCGCGCTGAATGCGGCCGATTTCACGCTGACCATCAACGGCTCCGGCTTCTCGAACCAAACCACCTATTGCGTCTTCGATGAGGGTGGCCGTGAGTCGCGCGTGTGCGGCGCCACAACCTTCGTCTCGGGGAATCAGATTCAGGTGCGCATTACGCAGGACTTGCTGAACAAGGCGCAACGGCTTGGAGTGCAGCTCTACAACGCCGATGCGAGCGGCTGCTCACTGAACGTTGGGACGGCGATCACGGTGCAATGACAGCTTGCGGCAAGCCGGGTCCACTACAATGTCGTCGATGGACAACACGAGGGTTTACCGCATGGCGTTCGCGAGCGTCTACCCACACTACATCGCCAAGGGCCGAGAGGAAGGGCTGCACCAAGGAGGAGGTGCACACCGTCATCCACTGGCTGACAGGCTATGACGACAAGGCGATCGAGAAGCCGATCGAAAAGCGGGTCGACTTTGAAACGTTCTTCGCCCAGCCCCCGCGCATGAATCCGAACGCGTCAAAGATCACCGGCCTCATCTGCGGCTATCGCATCGAGGAGATCGAAGACAAGGTCATGCGAGAGGTCCGTTACCTGGACAAACTGGTGGATAAGCTGGCTAAGGGTCGGGCTATGGACAAAATTCTGCGGAAGTGAAGCCCATTCTTAGCGGTGATCATGCCATAGGTGGAATAGGTGATGGCCGTGCTCGGTGTGCCCAAATTGGGGTGGTCCAGCGCATTGTAGAGTTCGGCCCGGAACTGAAGGCGCATCCGCTCTTTGATGGGTTGCCAGCGGCTGAGGACCGTGTCGAAGCTAAACGTTCCGGGATTGCGCAGATTCGGCTCGGTGCAGTGAGCCGGTACCGAGGGAGTAGGGGCCGGCGTTCGCGTAAGCGGTGGTGTCGAACCAGCGATCCATTGTCTGCGGGCCACTGGTCAGTCTGCCGTTCTTCAACCGGTCCGCGTAGCAGCCCAGACCCGAAACGCCGGGCAACGTACGAGCACGGGAGATGGCCAACGGCGTACCGGTCTGTGCGGCCAGGATTCCGCTGATCTGCCAGTTACCCAGGATCTTGCCGCCGATGCCCTTGGACAGGAACGGCTTTCCGTGGCCGAGGGGCAGTTCGTAGACCCAGTTGCTTACCGAAGCGCTGGCTGATGTCGGCCGCCGGTTCCCGGTTCGCTGGGGCGTATTCAGGTTCCTCGACAGCCATCAAATCGCCTGGACGGTTGTTGGCGAAATGCTGGTTTGGTCTCCCAGGGGGTGGACAGCGTAGCGAAATGGGGCCGTTGAATTGGCAGGCAGCGTCCCGGAGCCTCAGCGTCACGCCAGAGCCCAGCCCAGCAGAATCGCGAAGCAGATCGACGCGGCCATCAGCCGCAGCCCGAGCCGGGTGAGCGGCGCCTGACCGGCAGTGGGCGACCGTAGCGAGAGCCACTCGGCCATATGCACGGCAGCGGAAAATAGCAGCGCCGCGCCGAGCAGGGAAGGCATCGCCGCCGCGGACGCCGCCAAGGTGAGGATCACTCCCACTCCCGCCAGCGCAAGATTCGGCTTCTGCCGCCGTCGCAAGGCCAAGCGCGCATGCACCAGCGGAATCGCGGTGGCGCCGTGCAAAGCCGACGCGCCCCAAAGCAGCCACGTCCAGCCCGGAATCGCGCCCGACGTCAGGGCGGCCACCAAGCTCGAACTGGCCAGGCCGACGGATCCGATTGTCTGGAACAGGACCGAGTGCTGACGATTGCGAACCGCCAGGAGGATCGAAATCGCCATCAGCGCCGCTGCGCCCGCTCCGCAGGCTAATGCAAGCGGCCAGGCAATCCTGGGGATGGCAGCCGCGGCGGTGAGCATCGCCAATACACCCAGGGCCAGCGCGAAACGGCGCGCCGGCGCGGTTTCCTCGTGCTCATCGCGCCACACCCACTGTTGCCGCGCGATGATGATGAGCGGCTCCCTCATCAGGAACAACGCCAACACCAGCAGGAACGCCGCCAGTAGGCGCGCGGGCGATGGATGAAGCAACGCCGCCGCAGCCAGGAAAGGCAGCAACAGCATGGACCACGCACCGTGCTCCCGTGGCAGCAGTTGCTTCATCTGAAGGGTCAACCGTGCACGCGCGTTGCCAGACGTTCACTCAGCGTTTTTTCGGCTTCTTGGTGGCCCAAGTGTACTTCGGAGGCTTGTAGGACTTGGGACGATACTTCCGAGCCACGTTCTTTTGATGCTTGGACCAACTGCTTCGAGCCGAAGCGTGCCGCTTGGTGGTGGAGTGGGTTGAACCCTTGCTGCTCTTGGCGAGCATCATCGAGCTGGGCAGCAGCAGCAACAAAAGAGCCAAAGCTAGGGATCGCATGTCTTCTCCAACTGTTCCTAATCACGAATCGGTCGAAGGCGCCCAAATCTGTAGAGGGCATCTCCCACCACTCTACGGCCTCCAGAATGGCTCGCCAGCCGGAATGAACTCGATGGGCATGCCAGGGAGAAATACCCGGAGCCATTTGGCGCACTCTTCCATCCCGGGGTCCTCTGAAATTGCGTGCCCCAGCAGGATGAGCGCCTTGGGCTGACCAGCCGCGACGGCATCGAAGACGTACTCGACTCCTTCCCACTCGCGCGCTTCGCCGGCGATGAAGAGATCGGCGTCCGCCAAGGCGCGCACCGGCCCCATCAGGTTGGCGTAACCCGGATTGAGGGCGATGCGCGAGATCCTGGTGTCCGGCTTGCCGACCACGCGCATGGTGCGCGACTTGAGGCGCGCCTCGATATCGCGCGCCAGTTTGTCCAACGTGGTGGTAGGGATCGCAAAGAGGCGGGGATTGGCGGCATCGGCCAAGCGGGTGAAGCCGAGCCGTTGCGCCAGGCCCGTCAGCATGAGATCCGGCTGGTAGGCGTGCCAGTTGTCATGAAAGCGGAACACCACCATCTTGTTTTTCGCGATGAGCTCTTGCTTGGCCTGGTAGACCGAGTCCCGTTCGAAATCCTGGGTCTTGTCTTCGTGGTTGTAGAAAGTGGGCTCGTGGGTGATGATGAGGTTCCTGCCTCGCGCGGCGGCCCGCTGGAGCATGTCGAGCGTGGCCATCACGGTGGTGGCGATGCCTTGCACCGGCGTGTCGGGATGGCCGGCTTTGATCGTATCCACGGTGGGTTCACGCCATGCGACGCCGAGGCTCTCCCGGATTTTGCCGATGACTTGTCCGGCGGTGAGCGGCGTGGCGGTGGCCTGCGCGAGGGCAGCGGCCGGGGCGAGGGCGGTGGCAAAATGGCGGCGGGTCACCGGACGAGTGTATCGCACGAGTGATAAAGTGTGAGTCGCCACTATGATGCGCCTCTGTTGTTTGTCACTCAGCTTCCAGAATCAGTTCAAAGCGGGCAAGATGGACGTGTTCAAGTTCATCGAGCACTGCCGGGCTTTGAATTTCGACGGCGTGGATCCGCATTTTCGCGACCTGCCGCCCACCAAGGACGGCATGAAGAGACTGCGCCGTTTGTTGCTCGACACTGGCTTGTCGATGGCCAGCATGTGCGTCTCCACCGAGTTTGGCCGGAGCGCCGCCGCCGTGCCCGCTGAGATCGACAAGACCAGGCAGGCGATGGAGGCCGGGTTGTTCCTGGGCGCCCCGATTCTGCGGGTGTTTGTTGGCTCAGCGCCTTCGCCCGATCAAACCGACGAGGCCTTCAAGCGAGGAGTGGAGGCGCTGCGGAAGTGCGCCGAGATCGGGGCCGAGCTCGGTATGCCGGTGGCGCTACAGAATCACAGCGGGCTCACGTCGACGGGCGACGACATGCTGCGGTTCCGGCGCGAGGTGAATCATCCCAACTTCACCCTGCTGCTCGATACGGGCCACTTCACGGGCAGGAATGGCCCCAACGGCCCCAAGCGCGAGGGCCATGGCTACGACCAGTATTACCACTCGATCGAGCAGGTGGCGCCGATTACGCAGTTCGTGCGTGCCAAACTGTATGAGCTTGACGAGCAGGGCCGCGAGAAGAATATCGATTATGCACGGGTGTTCAATATCCTGCGGGGCGTTCACTATAACGGCTTTGTGAGCCTGGTGTACGAAGGCAAGGAAGACGAGATGGCGGCGGTGCCAAGGGGGGCGCGATTCCTGCGGTCTTTTGTCTCGGCGTGTTGATATTGATAGCTTGGCAACGAGCCGATTTCTTCGTGAAGGACGCGATCCGGAAACACGAATGTGCGCGGATTCGCGAGGCCTACAAACTGCCCTTGTCTTCCGCCGAGGAGTGGCAGTGCCGATTTGAACCTCTGAGCCGGCCCTGATTAATGCCGGAAGTGGCGGATGCCCGTGAAGACCATGGCCAGCCCCAAGCGGTCTGCCGCGTCAATCACGTCCTGATCCTTCACTGAGCCCCCGGGCTGAATCGCCGCAGTGATGCCGTGGCTGGCGGCAGTTTCAAGGCCGTCGGGGAAGGGGAAGAAGGCATCGGACGCGACCACGGAACCCTTCACGGGCAGCACAGCTTTGGCCGCACCGAACTTCACCGAATCGACGCGGCTCATCTGACCGGCGCCGGAACTGATCAACTGTCCGGCCCGCGCGTAGACGATGGCGTTGGACTTGACGTGCTTGCAGATCTTCCAGCCGAACTCGAGCGCGGCCCATTCTTCTTCGGTCGGGGCCCGTTTGGTGCGCACCTTGGCTTCAGCGCGGCTCATGACGTGACGGTCCGCCGACTGCGCCAGGAAGCCGCCGCTGATGGATTTCACCACTAGATCGTCGCCGGTGGCCGGGCCCACTTCCAGCAGGCGCAGGTTCTTCTTGGCGGCAAAGACCGCGACGGCGTCATCGGTGAAGCCCGGCGCGGCGATGCACTCGGTGAAGATCTTGGTGGCCTCTTCGGCCGTCTCTTTATCCACCACGCGATTGAAAGCCAGTACGCCGCCGAAGGCTGAAACCGGGTCGGCTTCATAGGCACGGCGATAGGCATCGGCCAGCGTTGTCTTCTCGGCGCAGCCGCACGGATTGGTGTGCTTGATGATGGCGCAGGCAGGCGCGGAGAACTCGAGGATCAACTGCCAGGCGGCGTCCAGATCCACTAGGTTGTTGTAGCTGAGTTCCTTGCCCTGCAACTGCCGGCCGTTGGCTACGCCGCCGTTGCGCGTGGCGTAGAGCGCTGCGCTCTGGTGCGGGTTTTCGCCGTACCGGAGGGGCAGCGAGCGAGGGGCTTGGACGTTCAGGAAGGCCGGCACCGCTTCGACGGGCGCGTCAACAAGTTTGCCATCCACTACTTCGATCCGCGCCAGCCGCGCCGTGATGGCGGCGTCATAGCGGGCCGTGCGTTCAAACGCCGCCTTGGCCAGATTCCAGTGCGTGGCCAGCGACAGAGCGCCGGCGTTTGCGCGCAGCTCTGCGGCCAGCGCGGCATAATCATCTGCCGAGGTCACGACCGCGACATCCTGAAAATTCTTCGAAGCCGCGCGAATCATGGTTGGTCCGCCGATGTCGATGTTCTCGATCAGCTCTTCGGTGTGCACGCCCGGCTTAGCGGCGAAGGTTTCGAAGGCATAGAGATTCACCACCACCATGTCGATCTTGGGGATGCCGTGATCGGCCAGGGCCTGCATGTGCGCCGCATTGCCGCGGATGGCGAGGACGCCGCCGGCCACCATCGGATGAATCGTCTTGACGCGGCCATCCAGCATCTCGGGGAAACCGGTCACTTCCGAGACATCCTTCACGGTCAGCCCGGCGTCGCGCAGCAACTTGGCTGTCCCGCCGGTGGAAATCAGTTGAACGCCGAAGCTCGCCAGTACTTTCGCAAAGTCGGCCAGTCCGGTCTTGTCTGTCACGCTGAGCAATGCCCGCTCGATTTTGGCCATAGTAGGAGCCTACTATTCTAGCGGGCGGGCAAGGCGGATGAGCTTACCAGCGGCGGCCGTCTTCGCGGAAGCTACGCAGATCGTAGAGCCGTTGGCGGAGCAAGTGGCGGCCCTGCGGATGGATCTGATCAGCCTGCGCCAAGTCTCCCAGGTTATCGATCGCCCGATCGAGGCGGCCGCGATCGAAATGCCCGCGAGCGGCCCGGTTCTGGAAATCCTGCAGCGATTCCACGACCTTGCGGAAATGTTCCCGCTCGTGCCCGTCCACGCGAGCGCGGGACCAGACGTGCTGCACGTCGCGTAGCGCTTGCGTGACCGGGTCTGCGTAGCGGCCATACATGCCCGGCGAGCGCGAATCCCGAGGCCGCCGGTCATTGTAGCGGTCATCGCCAAAGGCCGTGGAACCCGCCGCCGCCATCGTTGCCAAGATCAGAACTGCCACTTTGTTTCTCATCGCCGATGAACCTTTCTGATCATTCCGACGGACGAGGCCGGACAGCGGTTTCACGAATCCCGGCCCAGCGCGCTCAACCCAGCGCGTTATTCCCCGCCGGCCAGGCGTCCTCCGGGAAATATGCGTTGGCCGCCTGCAATAGTTCCCGATATCGGACGCGCTCCTCCTCGCTCCCTTGTAGCCGAGCAATATGCGAGAGATAGTGGAAGCTGCGGTAGACCGAACGCCAATCGGCGTTCCAGCGGCCGGTCACCTGCAAAAACTGCTGCCGGGCGAGCTCGAGCGAGCCTTCGAATAGCAGGATCTTGCCCCACTCCACTGCCAGCTTGTCGACCGGGGAATAGGCGAGGTTCTTCACAATTTCGCGCACGGCCTCGCTGGCGTTGATTTCCTGCACCTCACCTTGCCATCGTTCGATTTGATCGCGGCCAAGTATAGTCCCAGCCATTTCCCGCTCGTAAGCGCGCCCATGCTCGATTGCCTCATGGCCGTCCGGAATAGGCGTGGTTTCGGCCGTCAGGATCGCGGCTTGAAACGGGCGCTGGCCCTCGCCCACCTGGCGGCGGTATGCTTCCGGCTCCGCCTCCACCACCGGCGCCGAAAAGCCGGCCGCCTGGCAGCACAATTCCAGGGTTTCGATCGAGGGTAAGCTCACCACTTGCAGCCCCATGGCCGAGCCGTCATAGTAAGCCGACTCCAGCTTTTGCCCACTCAAACCAACCAATTTGGTTCTGCCAAAGTAGATCACGTCCTTGGCTTCGATCTCCCGTTGCGCTTCCGGTGACAGATGCCGCGAGTCAAGCACAATGGTTTCAAGAAACAAGAGCCGCCGGCACACCTGCCGCAGAGCCCGCAAGGCTTGTACGTGAGACTCCACATGATGCAGGAGCCCGGTGGCGACTACGATATCGAATTGCTCCCCGTTCAAGACCGTTTGGAGCGAATCGAGGCTGCCGCACCGGAACTCGACCCGCGTCTCGATCCCCAGCATCGCCCGCGCGATCTCACCCTTGCGGATGTTCTTGGGCCTCGGTTCGATCCCCACCAGGCGGGCCAGCGGCAATGAGCTGATCTCATGCAGGAGCCAACCGTCATAACAGCCCACGTCTAAGACAGAAAGCTTCGGCATCTCGGCCAAGGTGAAGCGCCTTCGCAGCACTTGCTCAAGAGACGAGGCGAGCAGGCGCGCCCGGCCTTCCAGCGCTTCCTCATGCGTCAGCGAAAGCCCGCCATTGCGCCACACCGCGTGGTTGTATGGCCCGTGGGCATTGACCAATTCGATATCCTGGCAGGTCATCGCAGGGTGCACCTATCTAGTTGATCGTGAGGCTGGGCAGCAGCGCTGACGCCAGACGCACGGCGGTGGCCACATCGTGGACTCCAGCTTCGCGGCAGTTCACGGCGAGCGTTTGCGGCTTTCCCGACGCATCGGTCATCATCCCCTGAAACGACGTCCGCTCACCGGACGCCTTGGGCGGCAGCGCAATGGTGGCCGTGGCAATCCCGTGCTTGGCGGCCAGCGCCCGGATCTCGGTGAGAGTATCGTCGTAAGAAGCGGGATCGCGATTGATGTTTGCCGCCATACCCCGAAGTACCGTCGCCATGTCCACCCGGTAACGATCGTCGCCGGGAAACAGCAGTTCCTTGGCCCGCAACTGCATATCCGCCTGGTTGACCTCCAAATTCACGCTGGGAATCAAGGACGGATGGATAATCTCCGCAATAGACTTGCCCTCTTCGCTGTGATACGCGTTGCGCCGTTCCTGCCCGCGGCTGCGGAAGAAATAGGAGCATCCCGTGCTTTGGCCCGAGTTGCCGCACATCGACAACGCCCGGTCAAACACACCCACCGACTCAGCGAAATACGCATTGGCAATGCCGGTGAAGTTATCCGGCGCGCCCACGTAGAAGTACTTGCCAATCTTGCTCTTCACCCGATCAATCAGAGTTCGGCGAACGAAGCCGGTATATACACTGGGCAAAGCGCCAAACCCGAGCCGCCAGTCATAGTATCCCTGCAGAATGGCCGCCGGATCCGCCATGCGGAAGCCGTGCGTGAGGTGAAGGAACATGCGGCCGGCCAGCGTAGGCTCAAGCGCATCCTCCCACCAATAGGTGTACTTCTCCCACATCAATACGTCCATAGGCTGGCGTTCCAGGATACTGGAGGCCAACGGCATGCCATCGGGCATCACGCCGTCGTCATCTCCGATGAACAGTACATACTCGCCCTGGCACAGCTCGAGCGCCTGCTCCCAGTTCTCGTTCATTGGCAGCAAGTAAGGCGCGCGGTTGTAGCGCAGTTTCTGCGAGTTGAAGCCCCGCACCGTCTTCCAGGTCTCCTCGCTTGAGAAGTTGTCCTGAACGATCAGTTCGAAATCCTCATAGGGCTGCCCGAGCACGCTTTGAATCGCGCTTGAGAGCGTGCGATGGCGCTGACGCGTGGGAATGACAATCGAAAAACGAGGTTTGGTCATAAGAACTCTAAGAGTCAGTACTCAAACAAGAGTTCGGACTAGATGAAAGTTTTCGACACGGAATAGGGGAGAACAAAGTGGAGGGCTATGCCCGCCGTGTGGAAGGGGATATCGATGGTCGGGCTGCCGGGATTTGAACCCGGGACCTCTTGCACCCCAAGCAAGCGCGCTACCAGGCTGCGCTACAGCCCGAAACTGGTACGGAACCTTCCTATTCTACCGTAGCTTCACAGACCTTCGGGCAAAGATTCTTTCGGCAGCGTCTCAATCCCCGCCACGGCGTACAGATTGCGATGGATGGTTTCGCAGATATCGTCCAGCGGCAGATCGTTGTCGTCGCTGCCGAAAGGGCCCTCGATCTCAACGCCAATCTCCTCAATACCGAAGAAGACATAGGCCACCACGAGTACGTCCAGGATGGTGTACCAGCCGTAGCTGGAGACCAGGGCGAACGGCAGCGTGTAGCAATAGAGCACCAGGGCGCGGCGCAAATGGACGACATAGGCGAACGGCAGGGGCGTCTTGCGGATCCGCTCACAGCCGCCGAGATACCCCACCAGATCTTGCGTGTTCCGGTCCAGCGACGTGTAAAGGATATCGGAGATGAGGCCCCGTTCGCGTGCGCGATTGAGCAATTCCGTCATGCGCACTGCCACGGCCAGCGCTGCGTGCTGCCCGCCTTCCACACTGGCCGCCACCTCGTCCGGCGGGTCCGCCGCCAGCGGCCCCAGGCCCGGCTCCCCTCGTAATCCGCGGGCGACGGCATAGGGGAAGATGGCGGTCCAACGCGTGAGTTCGTGCAACAGCTCACGATCGCCGCGCAAGATCACCGACGCGCTGCGCACCATGTTGCGCGTTTCGTTGACGATTCCGCCCCACAACTTGCGGCCTTCCCAGAAGCGATCATAAGAGGCGTTGGTGCGAAAGACCAGTAGCAGACCGAGGGCGAGGCCGACCAGCGAGTGCAGGAGTGACGGTATCGCCACTGGGCGCACGTGGAAGTGAATGACAACGACAGCGGTGGTCCAGATCAGGCAGGCCGCCACCCGCGTGCCGATCTCGCGCACCAGCGACCCGCGAATATCGAAGAAGTGATCCATCCACTTGTGTGGGTCGTATTGAATCATCGTAGTGGTGCGCCCGGAAAACGATGATAGCAACGCCGGGGGGCTCGCATTGGATATCCTTGGCTTTCCATGATGAAATTCTTCGCCACCGGTATCGCCTTGACCATGACACTGCGGGCCGAACTCCAGCCCGCCCTGCCCCCGGCTGCTCGCATGTCGGCTGCGCGGCTGGAAACGGCTTCCAAGCTCTTGGCCGCCGAGATCTCGTCGGGCCGCGTGCTGGCCGCATCGCTCCTGGTGGCCCGGCATGAGAAAGTGGTGCTGCATCGCGGCTATGGGAAACTCGCGCCCACGGGCGAGGCGCGGCCGGTGACGCCCGGCACCGTGTTCCTGCTGGCGTCCATCACCAAGCCGGTGACCGCTTGTTCGCTGCTCCTGCTGGCTGAGCGCGGTAAGGTCTCACTCAACGATCCGGCGCGAGTTTACCTGCCCGAACTGGCACATCAGGACATCCGCGTGCGCGATCTGCTGTCCCACACCTCGGGCATGCCGGACATGCTGCCGGAGAACACCGAACTACGCCGCGCGCATGCGCCGCTTTCTGAGTTCGTCAAGCACGCCATGACCACCCCGCTTCTCTACCCGCCGCGCACGGACTTTCGCTACCAGAGCATGGGCACGCTGCTGGCCGGTGAGATTGTGGAGCGGGTTTCCGGCAAGCGTCTACGAGACTTTGAGCGGGAGGAGATTTTCGCGCCGCTCGGCATGAAGGACAGCTCACTCGGCCTGGGAGGCCGGCGCATCGAAGACACCGCATGGTGCCAGTCGCAGCCAGGGCCGGATACCGATCGATTCGGCGCCAATTCGCCTTACTGGCGCGACATGGGCCACCCCTGGGGCGGGATGCATTCCACGACGATGGATCTGGCCATCCTGCTGCAGACGTTTCTCGACGGCGGCGTCTACGCCGGCAAGCGCGTGTTCAGCCGAGCAACGGTGGCGGCGATGACGCGCGATCAGAATACGGCGATCGGCAAGCCTTGGGGCCTGGGGTGGGGCCTGGCGACTTCGATCGTCTGGAGTTACTTCGGCGAGTTAGTCTCGCCCCGCACGTTCGGCCACAGCGGCGCGACGGGCACGGTGGCATGGGCCGATCCGGAGACCGGGTTGGTTTGCGTGATCCTGACGACTCGGCCTTCGGGCGAGGATGACGGTCGATTGTTGCGCCTTGTTTCGAATGCGGTGGCCGCGGCTGTGGAGTGATCCCGGGCCGACCGCGCCGGCGTAGAGTATCTCCGAGCGCTGTTCGGTAATCGACACATTCACGGGCATTTCGGGCCGGAGCAGCGGGGCCGCGATAGTTTGCCGTCGATACCGGGACGTGGCCACCGGCAGCGTCAGCGTTCGCGACTTCATGCCGTGATCCCTTGCCAAGGTTCGAGGATCTCTCCTGGTGAGGGGACCTACTCCCGGATAGAATGACCGCCTCCCGCCCGGGCAGGTGTTTTCACGTCCGAAAGCCTTGAATTCTCCCCTGACCGGGTGATGGGCGAAAAAGCGCGCTGGCCGCATGCTGGATATGCAGAACAAGGAGAATTCAAGAAATGAAACACTTACTGGGCGGAACGCTGGCGCTGATGCTGGCTTCGTTCGCATTCGCGACCCCACGGACTCCCAAGCCGGACGCCGATCAAGCCGGTCAAAGCGGAGCGGCGCGCGCCGGAGCCAGCGCCAAGGGTAAACACGGCAAGCACGTCAAAGATGGCACGGGCACTCACGGCAAGAGGAGCCAGACCAAGCCGGACGCCAATCAACCGGTAGTCAAATAGGTCCGGCTGAGAAGGTTCAGAATGCGTCCTTACCAGTTTCTTCAGCCACACCTAGATATGCCGGCTTCATCGCCCGCTCCTCCTGTCGGTGGTGGCCGCTGGCGGCAGGCGATCACAAAGTTGATGGCCGGACTTGTGGCGGGCAGTGGCATTCTGAACCTCATCTCGCTCCTGGGCGGTCCGGTTCCCACCGAACAGCCCGAGTGGCTGCGGGACCTATTCCCACTCGACTTCGCCGGGCTTTCGCGCACGTTCACTCTCTTGGCCGGTTTTGCTCTGATGCTCGCGGCCATCCACTTATGGAGCGGTAAACGCCGGGCGTTTCAACTCTCGACTGCGCTAGCCGCGGGTTCCGTGCTTTTCCACCTTACGAAAGGGTGGGATGTGGAAGAAGCCATTTGTTCAAGCCTGCTAGCTCTGCTCTTGTGGCTCACGCGGCGACACTTCAACATCGGCTCCAGCAGACCGCCACTAGGCGCGGCTCTCCGGCGGGCCGGCACCGCGTTTCTACTCGCCGGCATTTACGGTGCGGGTGGCTTCTGGCTACTTGAGCCCGCTGAGTTCCACTACAACTTCCACTGGTGGGAAGCCATCAGTCGCACCGTTCGCATCATGCTGTTCTGGGGCGATCGAACGTTAGCGCCTCACACGGCGTACGCCGCTTGGTTGTGTGCTGGGCATGTTCAGCAGCTTGGAGGTGCAAGTCCTCCGCCCAACCTGATGGAGGTGAAGGGCTAGAGATGATGCAAGGGCTATCGCCGCGA
>JAYTKJ010000315.1:0-13655 GCA_043730365.1 Acidobacteriota bacterium
GCCACTTGGAGGGGATTCTACACTCTGAAAGACTCCCGGAACGGTCAAACCTGTTCAAGTCTCACTGGTCGAACCAGTGGCTTACCAACATTCAGTTACGCAAAACTTTACTCCGCCACCCGCGTCACTGCCATCGTAACCGGCCCGCTCACCGCCTGGTCGGCCACCGTCACCACCACGCGCGCGCTGGCGTCCGGTACGATATCCCCCGGCACCACCACCACGATCGCGTACCGCCCTGGCTTGCCCGGCGCCAGCGTCGCCGACTTCACCGGCGCCTCCTTCCCTTGAATCTGCACACGGATCGACGCCAACACGTTCGACACCGGATCAGCCGCGCCCGCCGCGCCTTCTGGCACCTTCGGGTCCACTATGCCGAGCCCGGTCGCGATGATCGTCACCTCTTCGCCATTCAGCGCCGGCCGCGCTGCGTCGGTGAGCACCATCTGGTCTTCCACCTTCACGTAGATCTCGCCCTGCCCGCGCCCCGTGCCATCCGTACTGTACACGGCGGGCTGTACCGGCGCCACTAACACCGGCTCCGGCAGCGAGTAACTCGATCCGCGCTGCACGATCATCTGTTGCACCGTGGCGTCCGCCACCGAGAACGGGATCAGTCCCCTAATCTCACCCGCCGCCGCCGCGCTCAGGCCGAGCGGCTTACCCGCCACCAGCACGGTCGTCTCGCCAAGCCGCAAGGGCAGTGTCGTGGTAGTGGCGGTAGTCGAACCGTTGGCCATCCGCACCCCTTGCACCGTGATGTTACTGCCCACAGCCACCGGATCCAGCTTCTTCAGGCTCGCCTCGCTGAACACACCACCGGGCACGATGCGCGGGCGATTCACGTCGTCCCGCAATCCACCGCTGACCGCCTGCGTGCCGATCAGATCCGGGTCGTAACTCTCGGCCCGGGCCGACAAGTCGATCCGTGTCGCCACCCGTCCAGGCGACCACGTTCCTGCCCACACGCCATCGGCCTGCGGCGTCAGCGTCAGCGCCGGATCGCCGTTGTTGAAGCTGATCCGCACCCGCCCTTTCACCTGCGAGTCCTGGCAGTCATCCACCACGCGTAACTGTACCAACTGCGGCCATCCCGCCGTCGCCGCAAACCCGCCGCCGGGTTGTTGGAAGATTGGCAGCAGCTTAGTCGGCTTGCATGACCCCGCCGCCCTGATCTTCGGGTTCACGCCGGTGTTATTGGCGATCACCAGCAGTAACTCCACCACCCGAGTCACGTTGTCCGGCGCAAACCGGATCGATAGCTGCGCGCGATACTGTCCCGGCGGTATCTCGTCGATCACCGGCCGGATCTGCACCTGCGCCGTTTGCCCGGGCCCGATGGACCCGGTGAGCGCCCCGGCCGTTAATTGGAACCACGCCCGCCGGTCCGGGAAATTCGGCGTGGCGATGGTATAGGTGCTCGCCGTCGTCCGCACGTTGCCCAGGGTGATCGTCTGCGGGGTGTTCGAGGTGAAAATCAACCCGGCCGGATCCACGATCGGCGAAGGTGATTGACCCGTCGCGAGCACTTGCAACAGGACAACGGCGGACTGCGGCGCGTTGTCGGCCACCGTCGAGTTCACTGTCACCAGCCCAAAGTAGACGCCCGGCGCCAGCCCTGCGGGATTCACTCGCACCGTCAGCGCCGGCTGCGCCGTTGCGTCCGCCGTGCCGTTGGGCGGCGTGGCGCCCAGCCATTCGCCCCCGCTCAGTGAGGATGTGGCCACGGTGAACGGGAGCAATCCCGTACCCGAGTTCTGCACGGTCAGGACCTGTGCGGGCGGCGCCGGTCCGGATTGCACGGCAACGAACGTGAAGCCCGTACGAGCCAGCCGTAGCTGCTGCGGCGTTCCGCTCACCAGCAGCGTCACGGGTAACTCCGTATACTCCTGAGACTGGGTGTCGGTCAGAGTCACGCGGGCCGAGTAGACGCCCTTGGGCAATCCCTGTAAGTTCGCTGTGAACCGCAAACTGACAGGCCCCCCCTGTACTACCTCCCCTTCAACCGGTGTCACCGCGAGCCAACCGGTCCGTCCCGCTGGGTAGGTGATCCGCACGCGGTACTTATGCGGTTCGCCGTCGGCGGATGAGACATTCACGTGATCCTCAAGCGGCGGCCCGTTCAAGCTGCCGGCGAAAGCTAAGTTATCCACGCTGAAAGTAAACGGCGAGAAGCCCTGAATGCGCCGGATGCGGTGATTGCCGTTGTCGGCAATGATCAGGTCGCCGTTGGATGTGACCGACAAGCCTTGTGGAATGAACATGAGCGCATTGGTTGCCGCACCGCCATCGCCGGTAACGCCCCAACTCCTCCCGGCTATTCTTGCGACGTTGGAACCCCTTAGACGGAAGACGCTCGAATTCTCGCCGAATCGGGGGCCTGAAAGGTTCGCGAGATATACATCGCCCTTGGAATCCACCGCCAAAGAATTGAATAGGCAGTTGCCCACCTTGGAAGCGACGACGAAATCGGGCACTCCACCGCATTCGTTGACGCTGCTGGCGACGGTGGAGATGATCCCGTCGGGTGCGATCTTCCGGATACCGCCTTTTCCGCCGATGTACAACGCGTCAGCCGGTCCGATCGCCAGAACCTGAGGTGTGTCGATCTGAGCATCGGAGGCCAGCCCCCCGTCACCGGTATTCCCGGGTTTACCGGTCCCCGCAATGATTTTTGGATCCCCGCCCGCGCCGATCTTGAAGATCCGGTGGTTCTGCTGGTCTGCCACGATGATGTCTCCGGCCGAGTTTAGGACCACGTCTCGCAGGTTGGTTGATCCGAACTTGTCCGCCGCCACGAACGTGGACCTTCTCCCCTCTACCATTTGGTCCAGACGGTTCCCCAGGAGCAGATATACCGTGTTCTCCGCTGACACAGCGAAAGACGTGAAATTGGTCGCAACAGCCTCGACAGTTCCGCGTTCGGTCCGTCTCCGCAAGCCATGCAGATCCTGAAACCAAAGATCCCCGCCCGAGCCGGAGCGCGTTCTGACCGGAGCGATCACCCTCGCAAACTCCGGCGGGCCCGCTTTGCCGGCATCGCCTTCCACGCCAGCTACCAGTCCGGCGTCGGAGCCATCGGCGTTCAGCCGAAAGACTTGGAAATCGTCGGCAACCAACAGCGAGCCGTCGCGATCTTCGATCATGTCGTACATGAACCTGCGGCCCTTGGCAGGCGCGCTGTAGATCTGTACGAACTTCTCGCCGGACGGCACATAGCGTCTGATTAGGTTCCCGTCGGATGCCAGCAGATCGCCCGACTTGGAAACGCGCACGTAGCGCACGTTCGGCATGGCCGCGAACGTCGAGATCGCGCCTTCCGCGGAGACCTTTCGGATCCGGCTATTGCCAAAGTCGGCGATGAATAATTCGCCCTCGGCCGAAACCGCAAGACCCTGGGGAGAGCGCAGGCCCGCCTTCACGGCCGGACCACCATCCCCATCGGCGGTACCGGCTCCCGAGCCGGCGACAGCCTGAATGGAGCCATCCAATTCAATCTTCCGCACGTGGTTAGTGACGGGATCGGACAAGTAAAGTCGTCCGGCGCCGTCGGTCATGATGAAATTGATATTCCGAACATAGGCGGCTGCCGCTGGTCCGCCGTCACCAAGGTTCAGACTTGCGCAGGGATCGCCTCGCAATAGAACACGGTACGTGCTGCCCTCGGGTTCATACCGCAGGATGACGCTCGTAGCAACTCTTTCCAGCAGGCAGGCATTCGACCAATTGTGCGAAGAGTAAATCTCGCCGGAAGGGCCCAGCGCCAGCCGCTCCAATGCCATGGGCTCTCCCGCGTGAATAGCGCGCGCCGATCCCATCCCGGGCGAGAAGGCAATGCCATTCCCCAAAACCGTCGTCACCCGTCCATCGGCATCGATCCTACGAATCCGATTGATCTCGCCGATTAGCAGACGACCTTCGCCATCAATAGCCAACGCCCGGATCTGTGTCAGACTCGTCCGCGGCGCGGGCAGTCCGTCCCCGAGTGGATAGGCCCCCATGATCGTAGTGATCGTGCCGGGTTGGGCAAACGCGGCGGCGGAAAAACTGAGTGCAACGAATACAGAAAGCCCGCGCATGTTGGGACTCCTCCAAGAATCCTACTGTCCTCTTATCTGGGTAGTATGAATATCACAACCGAGGGGGTGTCTGCAATCGGACCGTTTCGGATCTATTGGCAGATTCAGTACAATCCTTCAAGGAGGGCGCGTCATGGCAGAGGATGAAGAACCCGGCCGGGTCACCCTGCTCTTGAATGCCGTTCGCCAGGGCGGCAAGGAGCACGAAGCCGAGTTGTTTGAACTGGTCTACCGACAAATGCGCCGGATGGCCCAACAGCAGATGAATCACGAGCGGCCCGGCCACACGTTGCAGGCTACGGCCCTCGTCAATGAAGCGTACTTGCGGATCTTCGGGCGTGAGAATGTCGAGTGGGAAGGACGCAGTCACTTTCTGGCTATCGCGAGCCGCGAGTTCCGGCGCGTCCTGATCGAGCACGCGCGGCAGGCCGGAGCGCGCAAGCGTGGTGGCGGCGCGCCACGCATCGCACTCGATGCCTTGACGGGCGGCAGCGAGCCCGGCCAAGCGCCGCTCGACGAGGAGGTTGTGGCAGTTCAGGAGTTATTCGAGGAGCTCGAGCGTCTGGACCCGGAGGCGGCGCGCGTGGTGGAGTTGAAGTTCTTTGCGGGCCTTACCGACAAGGAAGCTGCGGCCGAGTCCGGAATCGGGATTCACAAGGTGCGGCGTCATTGGACCTTCGCGCGGTCATGGTTTCTTGCGCGGCTGAGGGACCACTAATGGATCCCAGCGAATACCTGCGTGTCCGCGAGACGTTCGACCGGTTGACCGGGCTCCCTGCCGAGCTCCGTGCCGCCGAGCTTGATCGCGCGTTCGAGCCCGGCGACCCGCTCCGGCAGGAAGTGGAACTGTTGCTGGTCGCGGTAGCTGCGTTGAGGCAACCGGACGAGACCGTGACGGCCCAGAACGCGACGAGGACCGCCGGCACCATCACAGTCTCCGCCATGGGACCGATGGTCCGCAGTGATCGGCTCTTGCCCGGACAGGTTTTGGCGGGCAGGTACCGGCTTGATCGGTTGCTCGGCGCCGGTGGATTCTCGGAAGCCTATCTCGCGCTGGACGAGCAACTTCACGGCAAGCGAGTGGTGGTGAAGATACCCCTGCCCGGGTGTGGCGATTCCGACGAATGGTTTGAGCGGCACTTTACCGATGAGATTCGCGCGTTGGCGGCGCTCAACCATCCTGGAATAGTACAGGTGCTCGACTCGGGAAGCGATCCGGCGCGGGGCCAGTTTTTCACTGAGCAGTACATCGAAGGCCCGACGCTGTCGCAACTGCTTAGACTCGGGCCGCTCGAACTTAAGCGCAGCGCCCGGATGCTGGAACGAATTGCGCGGGCGCTCGCCGCCGCTCACGCCAAGGGTGTGGTTCATCGGGACCTCAAGCCCCAAAACATTCTCGTGAATAGGTTGGGAACCCGCGAGGAGACCCCCGTGCTGATCGACTTCGGCATCGCGTCGCTGCTAGGCCCCGAGGGGGACGGCACGCGCTCGGTTAACACTCGCGTAGCCGGAACGCCCGACTACCTTGCCCCTGAGCAGGCGCTGGGCCGAGTGGTCCCCGAGTCCGATATCTACGCGCTGGGCTGCATCGCCATTGAACTTCTCACTCACCAGCGTTTGAATGCCCGAATGGCCAAACGGCCCGCGGGTGAGATGCCGGAACAAACTGCGGCCATCATGCTCGCCGAGAAGACGCCTGAGTTGCCAGAGACGGCGCGAGCCGGGTTGGCGCGGCTCGTCAGTATGAATCCGGGCAACCGGGGCACGGCCTCTGAACTGGCGGCCGGCCTGTTTCGAGAGCTGGTGGCCACACCGGTCGATGAGCCAGCGCCCCTGCCGATACCGGAGCCCAGCCGCCGGGGCTGGATCGCCGCAGCGGCTTGCGCAGCCGCGGGCGGGACGGGTTTTGTCGCCTGGACGCTTGGCCGCCGTCCGCAGGCGGCGCCGCGCGAGCTCCTCAATCTGCAAGTGAAGGTGAACCGGACGTCGCTGCAGGGCGGCAGTGAGTTCGTCTCGCCAGTCGATGGCGTGGTGACGCGCGATCACAAGGTTCGCCTCGAAGCTGCGCTCTCTCCGGCAGCGTACTGCTACGTGTTTGCCGAGTCGCTCGCGGGCGGAGCGACGACGGGTGACCTGCTCGTGTTGTTTCCGCCGCAGGTCCAGGACCGGCCGCTTTCCTGGTTGACCGTGCCCTCCACGGCCACTGACTGGATCGAGTTCGATAACAAACCGGAGTTATTGCGTCTGTTATTCATGGCCGGCCTCCAGCCGATCCCCGAAGCCGCGCGAGCCGTCGACTCGGCCCGGCTCAAAGCAGGCGGGATGCTGCTTGACCGCGACCTCAGAAGGGCGCTAGAGGCTCGCATTCGAGAGGCCCCGGCCACTAGCTGGAAGCCAGGCGCAAACGGCGTGTGGACCGTCGCGTCGAGCTCATCGATCCTGTGTGTGGAAGGCCGACTGCAGCACGTCAGCGCCTGATCACTGGGTCATCTTCAACTGCAGCGACACCAGAAACGGTTGATCCGGTTGGCTGTCGACCCTATAGAGTGTCTGCGGTAGCGGATCGGTGTCCTGGAAAGCATTTCCGGCGCGGAGTAACTTGACCTCTTCCGAGGTCAGCGGCTGCTCCTGGCTGGCGGGCGTTTCAATCGACTGCACCTTAGTCACCCATTTTTCCCGCCATGACTTCACCAGACTCTCGCTCAGTTCCAAGGGATCTTCGGCAATCGTGATGCCGCCGATGGGCCGGGGCGCAACGATGAACAGAATCTCTTCACCTACGTGATCGGGCCGGGAACGGCGCATCGTAAAGTAGGAGGGGTCATCCGCGCCGGACGGGATCTCCACCGGGTATCCGGCCCGCACCCGATTGTCTCCGCCGCGCAGCCGCGTGGTGGGAAAGATGAGTTGCTGGGGGCCGGCTGAGCCGTCCTTATAGCGTTCGCGCGACACGACGTAGAGAAAACCGGTGCGGCCGGACTCAATCGTTAGCCGTAGATGATCGCCCTCAAAAAACCGGGTTTGGGACGAGACGCGAACCGGCGTGTGCGGCCGGTCCGATTTCTCGTGCACGATGGCCCGCACGGCTGGCGAATCGGCCGCCTTTGACGGACGGAGGTGCCAGACAGTAACCCCGATCATTGACGGCTCGGTCTTGCCCGGCTTGGCCGGAGCCGCAGCGGAGGGAGCCGGGCCGGTTACCGCAGGCGCCGCTCCAGCCGGACGTGGTGGGGCGGGCCTTTTAGCCGCTTCCACGCGGGCGTTGCGGAACTCCGTGCTCCACAAGCCCCGGACATGGTCACCGGCGGCTTCGGTGGACTGGGCCCACGAGTGGGGCGCCGAGGCGAAAGCGAGTGTAACAACGAGTAGCGATCTCATGGCGGTCTTCCTCTACACTAACGGATCCTGTTCAGGTGTTCACTCCAGTAGGTGCAGATTTGCGCCTTGGTTGCGCAAGAAAATCCCCGGCCAGGATTGAACCGTTGCGTTCGTGAGGAGTTGACGCGATTCCTCGGCAACCTCCCTCGCAAGTTGGAATTGCGAATTTCTGTGGCGAGGTTGACGGGCGGTTCTCCTCGTAGATTCCTTGGTCATTCCGCCGTCAAAGAGATCGAGGGGCGCGTCGGATCTTGGCTGGATGCGGCAGGTAGCGCTGGAGAGAGATGCGCAACTCGGGGGCCCGTTGACGCCAACCGGGTGAGGCATCATACAATGAGGTCGATCCTTGGAGGGAGTCCTATGTGCGCCCGGCTCGCGGCAACCTATGTCTTGTTCGCTACCACTGCCGTGTGGCCGCAGGCTCCCGCCGGCATAGTGTGGACGGCAGGTGAAGCCCTGCTCTTGCGCCAAGGCAGCGAGCTGCCGGTGCGCCTCGAGCCGGGGGACTTGCTGTTTCCCGGAGATTCTATTGACGTCCGCCATGGGCCGGTGACGCTGGCTCACTGCGCCGCGCACCAGGAAATCCTGATCGCGGGCACGGCGACGGTTCGCATGTCAGCCGGCGAAGCCCAGGTATCGAGCGGTAACAGCCAGCGCCAGCCTTTGCCTCAGTGCTTCTTACCCGAAGCCAGCCGCAAGAGCCTCGAAACCGTGCGTTTTTTCGGAGCCCGGACTCGTGCGCTTTTGTCCGCTACCCCTCCCGCCTTGGCTGCACCTCCACCGTCAATACCCGAGTTGAAGTCCGTGGACTCGGCACAGCCCGAGCCGAGGCAGACGCTGGCGCGCGCGGTGATCCTCGAGAAGAACGGGCAGTTTGAAGGAGCGCGGCAGGAATACGAGAAGCTGAGCCGTCAGATGCCCGCCGTCGACTGGCCGCGCAAACTCGTTCACGAACAGGAAGAGCGCATTGGCCGCCAACAGTTGTTACTGGCGCAGCAACAGGCCGTGGCAGCCGCGGCAGCGGGCGAGAAGCCCAAGGGCCGAACCTTCGCACTGTTGGTGGGCATCTCCGAGTACGCCCGCCTCCGCCGCGAAGAGCAGCTCCAGTTTGCCGCTGCCGACGCGCAAAGCATGGCGTCCTTCTTTCGATCCCCCCGTGGTGGCGCGGTACCGCCTGAGGACACTCACCTGTTGACGGACCGTAATGCCACTTCAGCCGCGCTTCGCAACGCGATTGGAGGCACCATCCGCGAACAGGCCACCAAACAGGATACGGTGTTCATCTTCATCGCCGCCCACGGGATCTTCGATCAGCGGGGCGCCTACATCGTCACCTACGACACGGACCCCGAAGACCTGGCCGCCACTGCGGTGCCCATGGCGGAGTTGCAGCGATTGATCGAGGAGGAGTTCTCGCACGTGGGCCGCGTGTTCCTGTTCGTCGATATTTGCCGCGCGGGTACGATTGGGTCGATCGCCGGCAACAAGATTCACAGTGCCGTCGAGGCGCTATTGCGCCTCCAGGCGACAGATCTATTTGTGCTGCTGTCGAGCGGGCCCCGGCAGTACTCATTTGAGAGTGAGCGGTTCGGGGGCGGGCACGGCGCATTTTCCTACTTCTTGCTGCGCGGCCTGAACGGCGATGCCGATGCGGATAAGGATGGCCGGGTCCGCGTGGGAGAACTAGCCGAGTATGTGCGTTCTTCGGTCCGCCAAGCCACCCGCGGGAAACAGACTCCGCGTGAAAGCGGCACCATGGATACCGAGACCGTCCTGGTCGATGGTCTCGACAAGCCCGGCGTCGATCTGCCTGGCTGGACTCCGATCGAGACGGGCTCACAGCAGGCGCGGCGCAGCGCCGAGCGGAGGGTGCAAGACGAGATCAAGGTCAGCTTCACATCGTTGACCGCGCCGGAGCAACAGACGCTCACTGAATTTGAAGAGGCTCTATCGCAGGCGCGCGTGTTGCCGGAGACTCCTGGTAGCGCCTACTCGGTGTGGTCGAGGTATCGTCAGGATTCACGCGAAGACAACCGTGTCAGCCGCTTTCTTGAAAACCGCCTGCGGGTGGCGTTGCAGGATCGCGGTCAGTCCGTGCTGCTGCGCTATCTGCAAGGCGATGCCATCACGCAAAAGCGCCAGGACTTTGACTCCGGCGAACTGTTCTTCAACGCCACGCTTCAACTGGATCCGAAGGCGCCGGCGCTGGAGAGCCGCGCGCTATTCTGCCGGGCCCGGCGACTGATCTTCGAGAACCGGTCGGCGGAGGCAGTTCCTATTTTGGAACGGGCCGCGCGCATCGACCCGACGGGAGCCTACGTTTTCAACGCCCTTGGCATCGCCTATCTCGAACTGAGCCGCTTCCCGCTGGCCCGCCTGGCGTTTCGCGACGCCGCTCGCCTCAGCCCCCGTTGGATCTACCCGCGCCACAACCTCGCCCTCACCAACGCGCAGATGGGCGACTATCGGGAAGCGGAGGAAGCGTACCTGGAAGCGCGGAAACTTTCTCCGCGCGCTTTTTTTCTCGCCTACAACCTGGGCATGCTCTACCAGCAGATGAATCGCTCCAAGGACGCCGAGCGTCTGCTCGGGGAGTCTGCCACGCTTGATCCAACGCGCCCTGAGGCACTCAACGGTCTGGGACTGGTGGCGGCGGGTGCGGGCAAACTGTCGCGCGCCGAAGATCTCTATAGGAAGGCGCTGACGCTGGAAGCCAAGTTCCCTCCGGCGCGGCATAACCTGGCGTTGCTATTGTGGTCGCAATCCAAACGGCGCACCGATGCCATTCCGATCTGGCGCCAATTGGTCTCCGATCAGCCCACCTTGACAGCGGCCCGGGCCGCGTTGGCCGAAGCGCTGCAGGCGCTCGGGGATCTGCCAGCGGCGCTCCAGCAATACGAACAGATGCTCGCAGAGCGGCCCACGTCTTTGTCGGCCCGCCTGGCGCTCGCCGAGTGTTACGTGCGGTCTGGTGAAGCCTCCAAGGCCGAATCGCTCCTCGCCGCCGCCGCCGCGCACCCGGCTTTGGAAGAGAAGCTCGCCGACGTACACGCCGCCTCTGGCCGTGCCGATCGGGCTCGCCTCGGCTATCAGGCGCTACTGGCCCGCATCACCGATAGCGGCGTCCGCAAACGCCTGCAGACGAAGATCAAGGGTCTCCTCCATGCGGCGCCTTCAGGAAGCTAGCGTGCTGGCTTGCCTGGCCTGGACGGCGGCGGCGCGAGCCCAGACCACGCAAGCCATCGTGCGAGGCCGAGTAACCGATTCCTTCACCGGCCTGGGGATTTCCGCCGTGCGCCTCACGCTCGACGCGGCCAGAGGATCCATCCGGACGGAGAACGCCGTCAGTGATAGGAGCGGCTACTATTCGTTGCCACTGGTCTCTCCGGGATCGTACGTGCTCCGTGCCGCTGCGGGTTCCTATCAGCCTCGAGAAGTGCACGGCGTCGCGCTCGCGGTTGCCGCGTTGGTTGAAGTGGATCTGGTGTTGCGCCCGATGGCTGACGTATGGGAGCAGGGGGAATACCGGGGCCTCCTTCCGGTGGGAGACCGCGGATTGGCGCCGTTGTTCGGTCCGGATATCGATCGAGGCCGCACGGCCCTGGTCCGGTTCCCTTCGGTGGCCCAGGCTGGCCAGGATGCGGCGCTCTCGTCAGTGATCACGCGCGACTTTCTCTTGCAGCTCCCGCTCGCCGGACGTGATGCTTACTCGCTGCTCGTCATGATGCCGGGCGTCACCGCCGATGCCGGCACCGCGCGCGGCCTCGGGGTAGCGGTCAACGGCCAGCGCCCATCAGCCTCCAATTTTATGCTTGACGGCGTAGAGCACAACAACTACGTGGTGAGCGCGCCGCTGGGAGGGTTGGCGCCGGAGGCGATCGAGGAGTACCGGCTCTCGTCCAATAACTTTTCGGCTGAGTTTGGGCGTTCCAGCGGTGTGCTGGCCAACGCCGTGACGCGCGCCGGAACCGGCCGCTGGCATGGACTGGGCTACGCCTATGGGCAAAACGAGATCCTTAACGCCAACGGATTCCAACAGAATCTTCGCGGTTTTCGCCGCGCGCCGCAGCGTCAGATACAGCCCGGCGGATGGCTGGGTGGTCCGCTTGGGGGTGGCTTCCTTGTTTCCGGATCGCTCGAAAGACTCCGCACCCGCACACGCCTGGACCCGGTTGAGTTGATCCTTCCCACCACCTTGGCCCTGAGCCAGTTTGCCGGCTCAGCGGGCCGCCGTTTGTTTGACCGGTTCCCGCTGGCGTTTCCGAAGTCGGACGTCGAGTTTCGGGTGCCCGTCACCTTCGAGCCTCCTTCGTCGCTTGATCGGTGGCTGGGTGTGGCTCGCGCGGATCGCGACTTTGCGGGCGGACGCGCGCGGGTTTTCACGCGGCTGGTCTACAACGATTTGTCGAGGCCTGACTTCCTGTGGTCGCCCTATCCCGGCTTCACGGCTCCGCTCACCCAGCGAACTGCGTCTCCGGTGGTAAGCTTGACGCACAGTCCTCGTGCCAATTGGACTGGAGAATACCGCGTGGCGTTTTCGAGCGATCGCTTGTCGTGGGATCGGCCGCATCCGGAAATTCCCACTTACATCTCCGGCGACGGTACCGAGTTGCCGGGCAGCACGGCACTTTACTCGTATCGCAACGCCGCCAGCCATGTCGAATTGAATACGGCGCAAACCCACATCTCATCCCGTCACGCCCTCAAGGGGGGAGGAGGTCTGCTGGAGCGCCGAACCGGCGGGGAACTGACGGCGGGCCGCGACGGGCGCTACTCATTTCTGGGCGTCTCCGATTTCCTCACCGATTGGCCGGACTTCGTGGAAGCCATCGTGGCGCGGGGCTCCGCCTCGCTGGCGGCGCCGTCCTTCGATCAGCGTTATTCGCAACATCAGTGGCACGCGTTTCTGCAAGACGCCTGGCGCTGGAGCCCGCAGGCATTGGTGAGCATCGGAGCCCGGTACGAATCGTTCGGCGCTCCGTCATCCCAACGCGGTGGCGTGTTGTATCGCCCGGACCGCAATGATTTCGCGGCGCGCGCGGCAATCTCCTGGCGTCCTCGCGCGCGCGGCCAGACGCTGGCGAAAGCTGCCTACGGCGTTTTCTACGATCGCCCGTTCGACAACCTCTGGCAGAATGTAAGATCGAATTCCATCCAACTCGCGCTGGGCTCGATCGGCACGCCGGGCTTTCCTATCGCCGACCCGCTGCGCTCCGTCCTCGCACGCCTTCCCCGCGAGCGCGTCACCCTGCAGGCGTTCCCCGAGCCGCTCTCGATCTCTCCCACTCTCCGCGATGCCTATGTGCATAGCGCCTTTGCCGGCGTTAGTCATCGCCTGGGAGAAGACGCCGAAGTGGAAGTCACGGGCATGGCGGCGGGCGGGCGGCAACTTGTTACAACTGACAAGATCGACCGTAACTCCGCCACCCAGGCGTATCGCGCCAATCAAAGTTCGTCCACTTACTTTGGCGGGTCGGCCACGTATCGCCATCGGTCCCCACACTTGTCTATGCAGGCATCTTACACCTGGAGCCACTCGATCGACCTGCAGAGCGAAGCACTCGCGGGCGACTTTTTCGATCTCGCTTTTACGCGCGGCGCCACCGCTGAGTCCCGCCTTGGTGTATCCGCTTTCTCGCGCGAAGGTGACCCCCGCGGAGATCGCGGCTCGTCTGACTTTGACCAGCGCCACAACGCCACGCTCTTCGCTCTGTGGGAACCGCCCGTCCTGCGTGGTTGGCGCATCGGCTCGATGGCGGCGGTCCGCTCTGGTTTCCCCTATACAGTGTTTGCCATCCCGCATGACGAAGGCGAAAAGTTTTATAACTTGCGCGCCAACTACGGGAATTGTCCGCCTGGCCCCGCCGCCCCGGCCCCGGTTGAAGGAGTGCGGCGCTTGACTCCGGATGACTTCTGCGCGCCGCGGCCGGGACGCCAGGGGAACACGGGGCGCAACGGATTCGCGGGACCCGGTTTCTTCAACGTCGATGCTTCGCTGGAGCGCTCCTTTCGCTTGCCACACGCGCCCGAGACTCACCGGCTCCTGCTGCGCGTCGAGAGCTTTAACTTGCTGAACCATGCCAATCTGGCGACGCCGGACAATCTCGCCGGGTCCGAGCGCTTCGGGGTCGCGCAACGCGGGCGGGCGGGCCGTACGTCATCATTCCCCGCGCTGGTGCCTTTCGCCGAGTCAGGGCG
>JAYTKJ010000316.1:0-6618 GCA_043730365.1 Acidobacteriota bacterium
CCGCGGGCCGGCTCAGCTCGGTCATCAGCAGGTGCGTGCCAACGTGGCGGAGGCTGTTCTCATAGGGATCGAGGCGGATTTGAAACAGCACGCTTCCCGGTTTGGCATCCTTCGGCATAGCGCCCAGTTCCGCGAAACCAGCCGCATCCAGCTCCAGGAGCTTTTTGCCGGCGGCATCTTCAAAGCGGGCCTTCTTCTCTTCCGTCAGGCGGACGGTGAAGCCGATGTTCTGATGGGCGTCGTTGGCGGCGACTGCGGTGTGCGGCGCTTTCTGGCACAGCTCATCCCAGCGGCGAAGATAATCGGCCGGGTAGTCCTGGAGAGCTGAGAACGCCTCCTGCGGATACTTGCGGAACAATTCGGCGGTGCTGAGCAGCCACAGCGGGTTCTTAAGAGATGCCACGAGGCGTTTCTCGCCCTTGAAGTCGGCGTGCGTGTTGTAAATCTCGACGCCGGACAGGCCGCGAATCTCCCAGTCCATCCGCTCTTCGAGGTGGGATAGAAACGTCAGCCCTTGGCGGTGGCGGACAAGGTCGGAAAACTCCTGGGCCGGCCCTGCATCCATCCCCCGCACGCTCTGCCCCGGAAAAACGAGCAGCCCCTTCATCTCCGCGCCCGGAATCAGCAGAACGCCGTCCTTCGTCCCCTGATGTCCGTCCTGATAGAAGTCGTAATGCTCGGCTGGGTGCTCCGTGAACATCAGCACCTGGGTCCCAGCCGCTTTGGCCGCCGCCACAATCTCCTCAATCGTCCCGCGGCTGTCATGGGAGAGGGCCGAGTGAACATGCAAGTTGGCGCGGTACTCCTTAAGTGGCCCCGTGCGCGTTAGATCCTTGCGTTCCGACTGTAGCTTCACCACCGCCTGATGCATCGCTTCCAGCTGGTCCGGCGCGAGCCTGGACAGAGCATCCGCAGCTATCGCGGTTCTGAGGCCAACGATAAGGACGGCAACTGCAAGCCACTGACGAATCAACCCGTGCGCCATCGGTTGCCTCCTGGGGCGAGATTTCTCGCATCGTAGCCTCTTCAGCAGAAGTGGAGGCTTTCTGCCACCCGCAAGGCCTTGCGGCGTCTTTCGCTCACCAGCCTTCACGGTCACCTCCGCGGCATAGTGCGGCCTTTCACGGAGAGTCCGGTCGCTCGGGACATTCTACGTTGCCCAGACCGATATGATCCCGAGTATCTTCCGCGAACTGCTCGCTAGCATACCCGGCCAAAGCTCTGAAATTGCGAGAGATAGCGAACCTGGAAGAGGGGAATTCTAAAAGCTCCGGCGAGGGCCATTTGGCAAGCCAGTTGGCACCCCCTGCCAAAGCCATTGCCACTTTGGCCATTCGGGGCACTCCCGGCGGCCGGCAACGGCCTTTTTTGCCATCAGGGGGTAGTGCAGTGAAGGGCGAATAAATGGACTTTCATGCTCGTCCAAAATGCTGGCCAAATTGCTCTCGTAGCACGCGTTCATAGGGGACTGGAGGACGACCAGGGCGGCATTGGACGCAGCGCTGCCGCATTCCTGGCCGGCATTTGTAGTGGCAGATTGGGCAACATTTCGATCACATTTGCAGCCATCCGGTCACACCGTTCTTGCTGCAAACTGCGCTACGAGTTGGGGGTCGCCCGACGCGTTGAGGACCGGTACGGCGAAAACTCCGCAACCCAGCGCAATCACCTGGCGCGTGTCGCGGCGCATGTTCCAGTGCGTGTTCCTGCGCGTGCTTTGTAGCCACGAATCACGCGACGCCCCCTGAAACGGCGTCGGCGACCTCTCCCATTGGAGATTTCGTAAGTGCTGCCTGCTTAACAGCTAACGGATCTTGCCTGTACGGGAACGTGGCGCTTTCAGCCGCCGCGGCTACGTTTTGGTCAGCGGCCGGGAGGTCTCCCGAATCGAGTCGGGCATCCTGTGTTGCCTAGTCATCACGTGGCTCCCGGTCGGATGGCTGTGTCAAACAACTCGATCCCCAGCACAGCAAATTCAATTGCCTTTTTGCCACAAAAGGCACGATGTTCTGAGGGCACAAACGCGCGGCGGATCACCCAGGGTCCCAGCTAAACGTCCTCAATAGTTGGCCTCGTACGCTCTCTTAGGGCACGACCATTGGCCACCCCCGCGCGGAGCCCTAAAACATGCCCCGCGTAGCGCGCACCGCAGCGCATTTTCTTCGCCGCAGTGTCCCGCGGTTAGCTCACGAAGTGGACAGCACGCCGGTGGGCCCATCACACAAACAGCCTCAAAAAGCTTCCCGAAATACATAGCCGCCGCGAATGACACATCGACCAAATCCACCAAGACAGCAGCTCTCAAAGCCCTCTTACTCAAGGCAGCCAGCGCGATTTTGAATGGAGTTCAAAACCAGGGCACTCCGTACAAACCGTACACACCTGCCCCTTCTTTCGATCCGATTGCCTACCTGCGGACCCGCATCACAAAGGCCGCAGCCTCCCAGCCTTCACCCAATGTTTTGGGCAAATCGGCATCAAACCACCAGTCTACAGAGACTGGTGAAACTCGGGTGTTTCTCGCCTGCCATCGTCCACGTACACGACTTGGGCCCAAACTCGGCTGTGCCGGCAATTTGCCGCGTCGCAAAGTGGCTAGCGCCATTGGGATCGGGCGACTGTGGGCAGGAATACGGCAGAAAAGGAACGGGCAGGCAGGAGAAGGGGAGCGGGTTCAAAATGGAACCCCACCTCGCCTCGCCCGCGGGAACGAGCGTGACACAACCGGAGGAACCGTTGCCGGGGCCGGCAGCGAGTAAGTCCGGCACCGGTATGCACGCCAACAAGCTTCCCGGGCACGCCGCCATCGGCCGCGTGGTGCAGAAACAAAGGCCAATTTCTGCGTCTGGGGATTCGGCAATCCCCATGCTGGGCACGGGGTCAGGGCACACGGGACCTGACTAGCGCAGGCGGCCCATTTCCCGCCCGGTTAGCCGTGAATATCGTCGTCCGTGGAAACCGGGCTAGGGGGCTGCGTCAGGGATGCCTTCTTCACGCGCGCCAGCCACCGATCGAGTTGATTGGCAAACTCTTGCCGGTTGCGAGCGGTGAAGCCCGACGGACCGCGCATCACGTGTCCAGCACCGCGCATCTCATCAATAACATTGCGCATCGCGTGCCGCTCGCCCACGTTCGCATCGGTGAACAGCTCACCCCGTGGATCGAGCGCCTCGGCACCTTTGCCCACGACGTCGGCAGCCAGGGGAATGTCGGCCGTAATCACGAGATCGCCCGGAGAGACCAACTCCACGATTCGCCGGTCGGCGATGTTCATACCGCCGGGCACCAGCACTGAGTTGATCCATGGTGAAGGCGGCATACGCAGGACTTGGTTGGCAACGAGCGTCACCTGCACCTGTCCCCGCTCCGCCGCCCGGTAGAGCATTTCCTTGATTTCACCCGGACAGGCGTCTGCGTCCACCCATATCTGCATGGCCAACCTCGGATCGTAGGACTTGCGAGAAGCACAAGCATCTCGCCGTTTCATCAGTCGCAGAAGGCACGGAGCAATTGTGCCAGCTTAGTTACTGGCTGACGAGACGGCTCTTTCGGAGAATCCATTTGGTGTAATCAGTAATCCTCTTGGTATTCTTCGCTCTGTTCCTGAACGTCGTGTCGGTACGACGTCCTTGCTGAAGGGTATTCGCGGATCGGCATACTCAATCTCGCGAACCCGCTACGGCGATCGTCCAGTTTTCTTAGCAGCGCCTTTGCGTCAACCAACCTCAATTCTCCTTTTCCCCTGGGCTTAGCCTCGACCAACAAGGGCGCGTCGTTGTCGGTTCGCGGCACCCCGGCAATAGTGAGAGTTGAATGGAAGGAATATCCCAGGCCGACCCAGAGGCAAAGGCTGCCGTGAATTCTTTCTGGAAGAAGATGGCCATTGCTTGCAAGCCACGCGACAGCGATGTCTTTCAGGAAGTACAACTCGGATTTGGTTTCGCTGTTATGTCGGGCAAAACCATGAAACTTCGATTGGTAGCAAGATGATGCCGCATCGCGGTACCGTTTCGCGGCGCGGTTCACCGTCCAGCCCGCGCAAGCAACGTTTGACGGTGACACTTCGATTTCGGCGGGCGTAACTCTGGCCTGCGTCCTGATGTCGCGTACTTGTCTGTAATCGAAAAGCTTGATGACTCCCCCGCCATATCGCCTCTTGGTTTGTCGCGGAGATTGGCCATCCTTCGGTTTTTTTCCAAGCTCCTTCCACTCTGAAATACTTCGCAGGACCATACCTATCTCCTCTCGGGTTAGTTCGGGTGACAATTCGTCGCTGAATGTTGTGTTTTGGCTTCGCCTGCCCACGCGCTCACTAGAAGGCCACGGACGTGTTCAGCGACTTCCGACCGATTCGCCAGGCGCGCATGGACTTTGGGATCTGGCGGACGCGGAACTTTCGGGGCCAGCTTTCCCAGTCGCTCCCGTGCCGATCGGGGCTGGTAAGCCGCTTGCCTCTGTAGGTCGCATGCTGGCCGAGCTGTTTGAGGAAGTAGGAAACGCCCCGATCATGGCAAGCTTTTCGTAAGTCGTCTGCCCACTCCAGCTCGAAGACTCTTTCCGAACTTCCAGACTCTCCGCCTTGAATGACCCAGTCGAGCTCATTGAGCCACCTGCCCAGATTGATGGGCCCCCATTGCGGCTCCACGGACACGAATCGCCGGGTGCCACTGTCGCCGACGTCGAGCAAGTCGTCGATTCGGCTGGCGGATGACTGGGTAGTAATGGACGTGCCAGCCCAAAGATTGCCGGGCCAGGTGATCCCTTGAACTAAAAGCCAGGCGGAAAACTCCGCCATCCGCCGCGGGCGCTTCGTCAGCCACAACCACACATGGCGTTCACCGCGGGCTGAAGTGACGTTCGCAATGATCTCGTCGCGGAGGTAATTGAATGGCACGGCGTCAGACAGGGCGTCGGCCATGTCGGACACGAAGATCAGCCGAGGAAACCCTTTTAGCCACGGCTTCTCTGGGCGTGCGGTGTGCGTCAGGTCCGAGAACGCCGCCGCCAGGGCCATGCGCCCGGGAGCAAACTCGACATCCTCAAAGTTCACGGCGAAGCCCGGGTTGTGGCCTCCGAGTCGGACCGTCCACTTGCCCGCGTAGCAGATCCGCTTGAGCTCGTTCCAGAGTTCGCAGCCATCGCATCCCAGCGTGGGGTTGATCGTTGAATCGGTCCACTGAATGTCTGTTTTGATCGCCATCGCGTGATTCCTAGGAGTGGGTATGGAGTGGTGAGAAGTTGCCAAATAGAACAGTGCTAGCAGTGATAAAAATAGCCGGCGGCCTGGGCATCACTGCCCAGACCGCCAGCCAAGCACGCATGGAGCGTGCGGCGATGCCACGCGCGGAGCGCGCTGGCCTAGTACCCCCCAGTAACACCAGGAGATACCGTAGGGACGTGCATAGAGGATGCAGGCTGTTACCCCTGCTGGAAGCTAGCGCGAAGCCGGAGCCATCTCTGGAACGAATTCCAAAGAACATCCTCCAACTCCCGTTCACCCCCCACCTCCCGGAATCCCATCCGGGACGCTCTCTGACGTACTTCCCGAGCCAGCCCAAACCCAACGCTCTCGACAGCTGGGCCTAAAACCGCCAGCCATCCTCTGACCACCATCCTGGCAGTCTGTGAGGGAGCTGGAGCGGACCAGGCCCACGTGAGCGACTCTTCGAGACCCGCATACGCCTTCTCCCCCAGTCCGATCTGCAGCTGGTCGTCTGCCAGCCACACCCGGAACCCCAGGACGTCTACGGCCGTACCTCGGCGGCATAGGTTCACTGGTGGGTCGCCCTTTTGCGTTTTCAGGCGCAAAGAGGCTTGAGAAAGAAGACTGCGGACCTGAGCAAGTCGCTCCCGGCCGTCGAACGCGCTCTGAGACAGCAGCAGCAGATTATCTGCGTACCGCGCGTACCAGAGCGGATAGTCCTGACCTGCGGCACGGAGCGGCAGGTCGAGGAGATAGTGCATCAAAGTGTTCAATGTGAGGGGACTCATCGGACACCCCTGCTCAATGCCGACCGTCTGGCTGATGCCCCCGTGACCTCGGAGGATGCGTTCGACGAGCCACATGAGACCCTCGTCGGGAATGTGACGCGCGTAGCACTGCAGCGAGTTGGTGATCGGGACGTTATCAAAGGCTTTCTCAATGTCCACGTGCGAGAGCCAGGCATGGCCAGTGCCATCGACGGCCTGGCATAGGCTCGCGAGCAATTCCCAGATGCTCCGTCGCGGACGGAAGCCGTAAACATTGGGCAGCAGCACTGGGTCGATGATGGGCGAGAGAGCATGGAGCGTCGACAGTGAGACCGCGCGGTCTATGATGCCGCGGAGCTTGAGCGGCCGCCGGCCCCCGTCTTTCGGAATGCGGACGTCGCGAGCTCTCGTCGGGAGATACACCCGACTGTGGACGGCTCTCCGGGCTGCCCGGATCGCAGCGAAGAACTCGGACCGACCGAGGTCAGCATAAGTGATGCCGTCGAGTCCGGGTGCCTGTCCCCTGTAGCGGAGCAGCTCAAGGGCGGTAGAGAGAGTGTTGTCATTGATTACGCTCTCCAGCGTCAGTGGACGCGCTGGAGCACCAGGAGGCCTATTTGCGGCGTTCGAGATGAGATGGGCATCATG
>JAYTKJ010000317.1:0-10683 GCA_043730365.1 Acidobacteriota bacterium
GTCGCCGGAGGGCAAACAGCGCGTCGCGCAAAATCGCACCAAACACGGCCTCGCCGGCGAGCACGTCGTTCTCCCCGGCGAAGACCAATCCGCCTTTGATGACCTCCTCGCCACTCTCCACAGCAACTGGGATCCGCACTCGGAAACCGAGACCTTCCTCGTCGACACCATGGCTTTCAACCAATGGCGCCTCATCCGCATCGGCCGCATGGAACACGCTTCGCTCCTCCGCAAACACCAAGCTCAAGGCGAAGTCCGCCTGACCATGGAAGTGGAAGATCTCTCTCGCTACGAGGGCCGCGCCAGCCGCGCCTACTACCGCGCCGCCAACATGCTCATGAAACTTCAGGCCGTCCGCCAAAAGCAGCAGCCACAGCAGAATTCCGAGGCTCAAAAGGAGGAACCCGCCGAACAGAGCTCGCCGCAACCGCTTCGAACTAAAAGAGCAAAACCGCCCGCCCACTGCGACACAGCGGATAGCCGTTCAAACCCACTTCCGCCCGGCGAAGCCCCCGGCCCGCTCCCGCACCCGCTCCCTGACGCCGCGTAATCCAAGTGCCAAGGGACTTCCGGCTGCTCGATCTTTGACAACTGAATATACCGGCTCCCAGGTTTGGTGAGCCCGAAATCCGGCCGCGTCCCGTACGCGGTGGCGAAAACCTTCTACAGAGTCAGATCGAACTTATAGGCCGGCTGCAGCCCGGCTCCTGGGTTTTCGCCTTTTTTGAAACAGAAGAATTCGACGCGCACGGAGTCCCGGGTTGCCGTCACCAAAGCAAAGCCGTAGTCGTGTCGTCGGAACTTACTCTGTACACCAGGCAGGTTGAAGTCCTGGTCGTTATCCCTGACTTCGGAAACGGCGCCCTCAATGACTTGCTCAAACTTCTCGGTCTCCACTTGGAGATGCTCTTGCATGTGGTCGTGTCCGGCAAAGTAGATCTGCACCTTGCAGCCCTTGATCAGAGGCTCGACCAAAGCCTTGTGGATCTCATCGGCCTTGCCCGCCAGCGGGCCTTCCCTGCCGTGCTGTCCGCTGGAGTAAACCGGGTGGTGGCCAAATAGGAACCGCCAGCCCGTTTTTCCGCATAGCGCTTCTTTGGCGGACTGCACCTGCTTCTTGGTGAGGTCGGCGAGGGTATTTCGGTTCTCGCCGCTGGTGTGCCGCAAGTCGTCGATGACCGCGGTGTCTAACCCATAGATGTGCAACCAGCCGGGTAGACCGGGAACGTCGAAATGGTTGGAAGGCATGCGCCACCGCCCGCTCGGACTCTTGGCGGTGTAGGCGATCTGGGCCTGCACAGATCCGGACTGCCTCCAGTCGTGATTACCGGGAACTGACCATATCGGCAACGGGCCGAGATCGGAAAAGGGCACTTCAAAGTGCGATGCAAACTTTGGATCATCGACGTTGCGTACGCCGCTGTTGTAGATCAGGTCTCCGGGCGCCAGCGCGAAATCACATCCGGCCTGCGGGCGTCGCTCCTTGCAGATCTCGGCCATCAGCTTGCCGGTGCGACGCTGGATCGCGTTACCGCGACCGGTGTCTCCGGCAACCAGGAAGACGATCTGGTTCGGATCCGGCAAGGTTTTCAGCGGCGGAGGCTGGGGAACGGCTTTCAAACGCGCCGCGCTGGGCGTATAAACGGGGCATCCGCTCAACCCGGCGAGAACAAGAAGGCCCGCCGACCGGAAGAGGTGGCCGTAGGATTTCATATTGTCAGTATCCCAGAACTAACTTTCCGCTGTCTCTATAATGAAGTGTGGGAATCGAAAAGACACTGCTGCACAAAGTCGGTGAGGCGATCCGCCGCTTCAAGATGATTCGCCAGGGAGACCGCATTGCCGTGGGGCTCTCGGGCGGCAAGGATTCTGTGACGCTGCTGGAGGCGCTGCTGTTGCTGCAGAAGCGTTCGCCGGTGAAATTCTCCGTGTGTGCCTTTACGATCGAGCAGGGAAAGTTTCTGCGGCCTATCGAGCCGCTGGGTGAATGGCTGCGCGGGCGGGGCATCGATTGGACCTACTTTCATGACGCGGCCAGCCACACGCTCCTTGAAGAAGAGCCGGACCACGGCTGCGACATGTGCAGCCGGTACCGTCGTCGCGCCGTCTACGAAGTGGTTTCCGGCTTGAACGCCAATGTGATTGCCTTCGGACACACCGCCGACGATTTCTGCGAGTCGTTCCTCCGCAACGCCATGTTCACCGGCAAGATCGGGGCCTTGCCGCCCGTAACCCATTCACGCGACGGGCAGTTCCGGCTGATCCGCCCCCTCTGTTATGTGACCGAGGACATCACCACCGCTTTTGCCCAATCGCTGGGTGCTCCGGTGATCCCCTGCGGCTGTTCGCAAAAAACGGGGACCGTCCGGCGGACCCTGCGCGACGTCTTTGCAGATCTGGAACGAGACTATCCGAATCTAAAACAGACCATGTTGACGGCGATGGGCAACCTCCAGCCGGATCGGCTGCTCGATCCGCGCTTCGTGGACGGGGGCGAGTTTGCCGTGCCCCGCGCGGCCACGGCAGAGCTGTTACCGATTCTTCAGTGAAGACTGTAAAACTGTAACGGAACTGTAATTTGACCGGGACTGGTCAACCTGCGATCATAAAATGCTTCGCTGTCGGTTTACTCGAACGGAAACCTGTACTTCCCCTTATGAACCTGCTTCCACGTGAAGAGAAGTTTTTCGCCTACTTCGACCGGCAGGCCGCTTTGATTGTTGAGGCTGCCCACGTTCTGAACGATGCGGTGCGGGCCGGGGTCGCCGGCTTGCCCGCCGCCGCGCAGAAAATCTCCGATCTGGAGCAGCAGGCCGACGAGGTGATCCACGAGGCGTTCGTTCGCCTCAACACCACCTTCATCACGCCGCTCGATCCGGAAGACATCCACACGCTGTCTTCACACTTGGACGATGTGATCGATGGGATCGAGGAGACGGCTTACCGTCTGGTGGCCTACGAGGTCCGGCCGATTCCGGAGGCCGTCAAGGAGGTCTGCGCGCACATTCTGGACTGTGGATTGGCCCTACAGAAAGCCTTTATCGCGTTGTCCAAGAGTCAGCCGATGCAGGTGGAGTGCATTCACATCAACAAGCTTGAAGGTGAAGTGGACCAGATTGTCCGCAAGGCCGTTGCCGAGTTGTTCCGGAATGAGAAAGACCCAATCGAGCTCATCAAGCTCAAAGAGGTCTACGAAATTCTTGAGAAGACCACTGACTACGCCGAAGACGTAGCCGACGTGCTGCAGGAAGTCTTCGTCAAGAACAGCTAACCGGCATGGACTCGACGTTCATTCTTGTCGCCATCGTGATTGCGGTGGCGTTGGTGTTTGACTACATCAACGGCTTTCACGACGCCGCCAATGCGATTGCCACAATCGTGGCCACCCGGGTCCTAACGCCGTTTCAAGCCGTGGCCTGGGCGGCGGTCTGGAATACGGCGGCCTTCTTTTTCGCCGGTACGGCCGTCGCGGCCACCGTCGGCAAGGGACTAGTGGATCTGAACAAGGTCGACACCTATGTCATTCTGGCCGGTCTGATCGGCGCCATCACCTGGAATCTCTTGACGTGGTGGTGGGGCCTGCCCTCGAGTTCGACGCATGCCCTGGTGGGCGGCTACGCGGGCGCCGCGATAGCCAAGGCCGGCTTTGCGGCGCTGTTGTGGGGGCCCAAGTGGCGAGACACGTTGCTCTTCATTGTGATCGCTCCCGCCGCCGGGATGATCATGGCCTACGTGTTGATGGTCGCGCTGTTCTGGATTTTCCGGCACTCCACGCCGCGCAAGATGGACACCTGGTTCAGGCAGTTGCAATTGGTCAGCTCAGCGCTCTTCTCGTTCTCGCATGGCGGCAACGATGCTCAGAAAACCGCGGGCATCATCACCAGTGTGTTGCTCACCAGCGGATACATCAAGGAATTTGTCGTGCCCTGGGAGGTAAGCTTGGCCGCTTACCTGGCGATCGGTCTGGGGACCATGAGCGGCGGCTGGCGCATCATCAAAACGATGGGCGGCCGCCTGACGCGTTTGAAGCCGCGCTCCGGCTTCTGCGCCGAGACTTCGGCCGGCATCGTGATCCTGATTGCCTCCTACCTCGGCATGTCGGTTTCGACGACGCATACCGTGGCCGGAGCGATTGCCGGTGTCGGCTCGATCCAACGGGTGAAAGCCGTGCGGTGGGGCGTGGCGGCCAACATCGTCTGGGCCTGGGTGCTCACCATCCCGGCGGCGGCGGCGGTGGGTTGGATCTCGATGAAGATCCTGGCCGTGTTTGTTTATCGGTAGTATCCTAAAGTCATATGGCGACCAAGGCTCTGTTGACCATCGAGCAATACCAACAACTCCCTGACACCGGAGTTCGAACCGAACTGGTGGATGGGGAGGTGATCGAGTTGGCCACAGGTACATTCGGTCACAATCTTGTGCGCGACCGTGTGTGCAGAGCCCTACACGAGCGAGGCCCAGATCAGACTTCAGTGGAAGTTGAGTTTCGCACCGTGGGTGGACGAGTGCGGCGGGCTGATGTGGTTTGGTTCAGGCGGCCGCCCGCTTTGGATTTGCATATCCTCCCGGTTCCCAACCTCGTTGTCGAAGTGGTTTCGCCGAGCGACTCGGCCGCCGAGATTCGCGCCAAGGTTCACGAGTACCTTGACGCAGGGGTAGATACAGTGTGGGTTGTTTACCTGGAAGCACGCGAAGCCGATATCTGGAACCGTGGCGGACAATGCCACATGGGCGTCAGGATTTTGACCGCCGATTGCCTGCCGGGCTTTGAACTGGCTATCGAGGCCGTTCTGCCTGCCGAGTAAGGCCTCCGCGTTATGGCGTAGCAGTTCCGCCCGCCCAGTAGCCCGGACGCGCGCGGATCCGGTAGTCGCCTTTGCGCGCCAGGCGCACTTCCAGCCGATGATAGCCCTCCACGGCGGCAGCCTCCGGCGCAAAGCTGAGGACATACTGCGAGTGCAGCTCCACTCCTAGCTTTTCCAGGGCCTCCTCCAGCGCCCGCTGCCGGGTGAACGGGAACGTGGTCCCGCCGGTGGCTTGTGCAAAGAGCAGCGTTGTCTGCGGCTGCGAGAGTCGCGCCAGTTCGCCCAGACCGCCAAGGATATCGGCACGCTGTGACACCGGAGGAATGGGGATGTTCTCGCGCCCTGGCGGGCTGCCATCGCGGCTCGGAGGGAGCGGCGGACCCTGTGGCAGATACACCGGAGCCGTATCGGAAGGCTTGGCGGTCATGGCGGTTTTGAACGCTGAGTATGTGGCCGCATACACGGTGACGCTGGCCGCCTGCGCCGCCTTCAATGTTTCCTCCAGCTTGGCCTGGCTGCCGCGGTCGCGTGTTTCCGAGATCAGCAGTAGAATGCGGCGCGAACCCGGCCGTTTGCGTAGGCGCTCGATTCCCTCGTTGATCGCATCAAGCATGCGGCCGGCTTTCTCCTCACCCGGCTCCAGGCGCTGGAAAGCGATGGTGAGTTTCGAGGCATCGTTGGTGCACTCGGTGTGCCATCGCACGCGGTAGCCGAAACTCACCAGAGCCGCGCAGCCCCGCTCTCCGGTGATGAGCGGTTGAATCATCGCGCCCACTTTGCGGATCTTGGCCAGCGCCGCCGTGGAGATGCCGGAATGCTGCACCGCTACCACGATGGCGATCGGAGCGGTGCCCGTGGCGATCGTATCGATGGCGGTGCGTTCGATCAGCTGCCCATTGTCGAGAATCGCGAAGTCCTCAGCCTCCAGGCCTTCAATCAGATGACCCTTGGCGTCAGTGACGGTGACCGGAACCTGGACCAGCCGCGACTGCACGTCAAAGCGTTGATCCTGCTGCGCGGGCAGCAGGGTCGCCAGGCACACAGCGAGGGCGAGGGGCAATTTCATCACTGACAACTCCAGTATGCAATCAAATGGCCGCGCGATTCCGTTGGCCTCGCAAGGGCTTAGTGAATCGCGGACCGTGAAGCGGCAGCACAGGTGTGCCTAGTATGCTGGTAGACCGTATGACCATCAATCGTCGCGGGCTGCTCGCCCTAGGTGTCGGCGCAGCCGCCTCAGCCCAGCAAACGGACCGGGGACGCAAACTGGCGGCCGCCATGTCGGCTCCGGTGCTCAAGACCGGCCTCACCGGCCAGCCGGTGAAAATTGAATCGATCGAGTTGCTGCGCAGCGGAAAGAGCTACTTCGTCCGGGCTCGTTCGCAGGATGGCGCCGTCGGATATGCTGACGCTCACAGCTCGGTGATGAGCGCAGCCTATCCGATCCTGATCAAGAAGGTCGCGCCATCGTTCGTCGGCAAGGATGCGCGTGACCTGGAATCCCTGATCGAGGCCGTCTACCTCGCGGGTTCCAATTACAAATGGCAGGGACTGCCGTTCTGGGTGAGCGTCGCCGTGACGGAGATTGCGATCCTCGATCTACTCGGCAAGACCGTGAACAAGCCGCTCGGCGAGTTGTTCGGCAAGGTGATTCGCCATCAGATTCCGGTGTACCGGGCCAGTGGCAACCGCGGCAATTCGCCTGAAGCCGAGATCGAGTATCTCCAGAAGACCGTGGCCGAGACGGGATCGAAGGCGATCAAGTTCCGGCTCGGCGCGAGGATGCATTATGACGAAGCCTCCACGCGGCGCGACCGGGCGCTGATTCCCCTCACGCGCAAAACTTTCGGCGATGGCATGGCTATCTACGCCGACGGGAACGGTTCCTTCGACGTGCCCATGGCGATCAAAACCGGCCGGCTCATGGAGGAGTACAAGCTCGGATTTTTTGAAGAGCCCGTGCCGTTTGACTACTACGAGGAAACCAAGCAGATTGCCGATGCCCTGACGATCCCGATCGCGCTCGGCGAGGAAGAGGCCAGTCTGCGCGGGTTCCGCCGGATTATCGAATCCGGAACGGCGCAAGTGATTCAGCCGGACCTGCTCTACTTTGGCGGCATGATCCGCTCAATGAAGGTGGCGCGCATGGCGGCGGTGGCGGGTCTCGACTGTACGCCGCACATGTCGGGAGGCGGTCTGGGATTCCTCTATATCGCCCACTTTGCCTCCTGCGTGCCCAACATCGGGGCGCACCAGGAGTACAAGGGCGAAGATGACCTGCTGCCGGTGTCTTCGGCGACGTCGTCGCTCAAGAGCGTGAACGGTCTGCTGAAGGTTCCCAGCGGCCCCGGGTTAGGCGTGGAGTTGGACCCGGAGTTTCTGCGCCGGGCCACCGCGGTGACCGCCTGAGAAATGAAAACGCCCGCCCGAACCGGTTGGCTGGGGCGGGCGTCCTGATGGGTCGCGTAGCTTAGAACTGATAACGCAGGCTGAGCTGCAGGTTGCGCTCGCTGCTTTTTCCGGTTACCAGGCCAAAGGTGGCGGACGTGGGATTGCTATCAGCGCCGTTCCAGTTCGGGTGGTTGATCCAGTTGAACGCTTCAAAGCGGAACTGGATGTTCTGACGTTCGGCAAACCGGAAGTTTTTGAACGCAGCCAGGTTCCAGTTCTGGAAGCCGGGGTTGTGCAAGCCGATCGAGTTGCGGTTCTGGTTCGGGAGAGCGCCATTGGCCGGCTTGGTAGCCAGCGTCTGGCCGCCGGAGCCGTCGCGCTTCGGGTCAAACCAGAAGTTGGCGATGCCGTTGTAGTTGCCGGCGGCGTTGACGTTCGCGAACTCATGCTTCAGCGAGGGCTCCCCGCTCAAGTTCCAGGTCTTGCCATTGGTCGACCCGATGCCTAGATAGTCGTCACCGTTGGCAATCGAGAACGGGGTGCCGGTCTGCCACTGCGTGACGCCGCTCAACTGCCAACCGCCGGCGATAGCGCGCGTCACCTTCTTGTTGGCGTTGTTGAAGAAGGGCAGTTCATACACGAAGTTCACCACCGCCACGTGACGGGTGTCAAAGCCCGCCTTGCCCCAGTTCAGTCCCTGGTTGAAGGTGTCGATGAAGCCTTCGCGAGGACCGGAGTTGTTGTCCTCGGTCTTGGACAGCGTATAGGCGAACCCAAACAGCAGGCCCTTCGTGAACCGGCGATTGAGTTCGACTTGGAGGCCTTTGTACTCGCTGCGGCCGGAGTGCTCCAGCATGGGGATGTTGGCAAAACCCTTGTACGGACGCAGGAAGTTGACATTGGCGCCCGCGTTTTCCGGCCGGAAGGTGGTGCCGGTGGGCAGTTGATTCAGGTCGCGCTCACGAGCCAGATAATTGCCGGTGGTGCCCACGAAACCGACTTCGAGAGTGGTCGCAAAGCCGACCTCGCGTTGATAGCTGAGGTTCCAGTTGTAGCTCCGCGGAATCTTGTAGGCCCGGTCAATGGTCATGAAGAACTGTGGGAACTGAGTGCGAGTGGCGCCGCCCGGCTGATCCACGCTGCCGTTCGTCACCGAAGCCATCGGCTGGAACGGCGGGTTGCCGCCGAGGAACACAGAGTCATACACGCCGGGCCGTGACACGAAGCCGCCAAAGCCGGCACGGATCACTTGCTTGCTGGCGAACGAGTAAGCGAGGCCAAAACGCGGCATGATGTTGAACTGGTTCGGAGACGGGTAGGCTCTGCCGCCAGAGAGCAGGTTGTTGTAAATGCCCGAGTCGATCGCCGGCACGCGGCCCTTGCCGGCGGCAGGGAACTCCTTGCCAGGAATGACGACTCCGTTGAAACGGTTGCCGCTGATGACGTTGCCGGTGGCGCGGTCAAGGACGGCAGCTCCCGACGCACTGTACTTGGCCGGGTCAAAGTATGCTTCGTTGCCCCAGAGCGACTTGTAGTAGCCGTTCTGCCAGGTTCCGCGGAAGCCCAACTCGAGCTTCAGCTTCTGGCTGACGCGCCAGGAATCCTGTCCGAAGAATTCGACCATGTGGCCGCGATACGGCGTGAAGCTGCGGGGGCCGATTTCGGCATACGTGGAAAACAGTCCCAGGGCCGTGTTGGCGATACCCGTGCCGGAGCCAGGCGCTCCACCGGGCCGGACGTCGTTGAACTCAAAACGTCCGTTCTGGTTGTTGGTGCCGCCGGGGACGCCGGAAACGTTGATCTGGTCGAAATCGTTCTGGCCGGAGCGTTCCCACAGGGCGCCAAATTTAAGCGTATGGTTGCCGGCAATCTTGGTGAAGTTGTCCGAGATATTGTAGATAGGCCCGGACGAACTGGCCGGGTATGGCCCGCCGTCGATGCCGCCTACGTTCGGGATCACGACGGTCGCGACCTTATCCTGAATTTCCTTCGGCTCGGTGAAGATGTAAGGGTAATTGATGCCGGTGCGGGAACGCTGGTAGCGGCCGCCTTCGGTCTGCACCGCGATCGTGACGCGGTCGACCGATGCTGTCAAGAGGAAGTCATTGATCATGGTCGGGCTGAGCGTCCAGGTATGCCCGAGGCTGCCTGTCTGATTCGGCCGGTCCAACGCTGACGGAGCAAAATCGAAGCCGCCGCTGAAGGCGTTCTTCACGTCGTAACTGTAGTTGGCTCCCCGGAAACGGAACACCTGATTCTGGGTGGGGTTAAAATCCACCGAGATGGTGTCTTTGCGCTGATTCTGCGGCGCGCCGCGCACCTGGAAGAAGTTCGCATTGCCCGGGAAGGATCCGTTCGGCAGCGGATAGAACTTGAGGAAGGCGATGCCATTCGGGCTCTGCCGATTGGCGGGAATGACGTTGTTCGGGAACGGCTGGCCGGTGTTCGGATCGTTGATGGTGCGGGGCGCCCCGTAAAAAAGGTTGCTGCCCAGTAGTTCGCTGAAATCGCCGTTGCGCATCGCCGCGGTCGGGACGCGTTGGAAAGTGGATTGATCCTGACGGAACCTCACCCACTCCTGCGCGAACAGGAAGAACAGCTTCTCGCGGTTCTTGTTCAAGACGCCGGGAATCATGACGGGGCCGCTGACGTTGTATCCAAACTGGTTGTAGCGGAACGGCGCCGTGAAGTTGGACGCGGTGGATCTGTTGCGGGTCCAGCTATTGGCGTCGAGTTGGCTGTTGCGGAAGTACTCGTAGGCGGAGCCGTGAAAGTCCTTGGATCCGGAGCGGGTCACCATGCGGATCTGGCCCGCGGCGGACCGGCCGTACTCAGCCGAGTAGTTGGCGGTGAGAATCTGGACTTCCTGAACGGTGTCGAGATCGGCGGTGCCGATGGACGTGCCGTTGGCGCGGGTCCGGACTCCGACAGCGCCGTCAAAAGTGATGAGCGAATCCTGCGAACGGCCGCCGTTCATGGCAAAGCCGCCGGAGGTGAGGCCGAAGCTGAAGCCCGACAACGCGCCGCCACGGACGCCCGGCTTGAGCAGGGCCAGGAAGAGGGGGTTGCGGCCGTTCAGCGTCAGGTTCTGAATTTGCTTTTGTTCGACGGTCTTGCCTACGGCGGCCGACTCGGTGTTGATCTGGGCGGCATTGGCCTCGACGTTGACCACTTCGGTCAACTGGCCGACTGTCAGTTCAACATTCACCGCGATCGGGAGACCGGCATCGAGCTTGTTCCTGGTCCGGGATGACTTCTTGAATCCTGGGGCTTCTACGGTGACTGTGTAGTAGCCGGGGGAGATGTTGGTGACAGTGTAGAAGCCACTTTCGTTGGTAGTGGTTTGGCGTTCAAAGGACGTGTCCTCATTGCGCAGGCTCACCTTCGCATTGGCGACGATGGCTCCGCTGGGATCCTTAATGACACCGGAGATGGAGGAATTGTCCGACTGGGCGAAGATCGCCAGTGCGGACGAAAACAGGAAAGC
>JAYTKJ010000318.1:0-5538 GCA_043730365.1 Acidobacteriota bacterium
GGGACTCATAACCCTTTCGACGAAATTCACTGGGTGAGCTGCTTGAGGGAAAACCTCACGAGCAGTTCTTATGGGGAGGGGCTGGAAACGGGCCGGACAGCCAAGCACCGCGCCAGTCCCTTACCCGACAAATCACCTTCAAGCGGCTGAAGAGTGTGGTGCAGTTGGGGCATGTTCCCAAACTGGATGACCAAAGCAGCCGCGCCTGGTTGTATGGAAAACTGTTCGTGGCGCTATTGAGCCAGAAGCTATCCACGGTGGGGAGCACGGATTTCCCCCTGGGGCTACCACTTGCTCGACCAAGCCGCCGACCCGCAGCCGCTGGCGTGAGTTCCAATTCGCCTTTCACCGCGTGATCGAAGCCATCGCGCCCACCGTCGGGCTCAGTGACATTCTAGCTCGCTGGAACGAAATCGCGGCTGCTCTCGGTGAGCCTAGGCTGGCTAGTCGCCGCCACGGGCGGTCAAGTCAAAGGCTATGCTGTTATCGGAAGCGTTACGGCTCCGAGTGCTCTCGCAGCTCTCTCGTGGTCTGCTTCCTTGAAATAGATCACATACCCAAAGCGCCCGCTGCCGTCGGTGACTCCGCTAGAGGCGTAAATCGCAACATCGGCCTCCAAGAGCATCTGCTGGATGTCCGCCAGGGCCCCAAGATCGTCGTCGCCATGAACCAGAAAAGCATGTAGCGGACCTACCGCCTCCCACCCTTGCGTCTTGGCAAGCTGAAGGAAAATATCGCTGCGGTCCGGGAAGATGGTCAGCTCGAAGTGATTGGGACCGAAAGGCACGGCGCTGAAGGCGAGCAAGTTGACCTCTGCCGTTGCCAATTGCGCGAGAAGAGCATAGGCCTTCTTCGGTGAATCTTCGATTCTGATGTAGAAGTACTCGGCGTTCCGTACGGTGAGTCCCATCGTGGTTATCTGCCTCCGAGTCTGGACGCAGCCCAGTGTAACCGATTAGAGGAGCGAAAGTTGGCAGGGTGTTCCGGCCGGCCGAAGCGCAAGGCGCAGCTTCAGCGGCTGCCCTCCGTGAACACGTACTCGTGCTGCGCATCGCGGAGGATGAGCGCGTGCTTGCCTGCGCGCTCGGCGCGAACGAACTCGAAGCCGAACGTGCCGGGATCGATGGTCCATAGCGACACAGTGCCGTCATCGTTCCGACGCGTGGCGACGGCGCTGCGCCATTCCCCGAAATCGAAAACCGTGGATTCGGCCGAAGCGCGGACCGTCAGCTTGCCCAGTTCCGGGCTGGTATATTCGGAAGCCAGTGTGGCGATCTCCTTCTTGCCGGCGGGTATCACGAGGCGCTCGCGCTCCTTGGCGAGGGACGTCTTGAAGCTGGACACTGCGGCGTCCACGTTGCCGGCGGCTTCTGGACGGCCATCGAAGAGCACCTCGAGCAGGCGGCGGCGCAACGGTCCGAGCAACGAGCCACCACGGTCGGAATTGGTCAGGATCACCGCGCCGACGCCGTGGTCCGGAAGGTACATCAGATCGCTCTTATAACCGAACAACGACCCGCCATGATGGACGACCGTAACGCCGGAGCGTTTGCTGATGGACAGGCCCATGCCGTAGCTGTCTTCTTCACCGGTCGAAATCTGCGGCTTCCGGCGCTCGACGATGTTCTCCTCCGAGACAATCCGCTTGCCATCGAGCACACCTTTGCCGAGTTCGAGTTGCACGTAGCGGATCAGGTCGTGGGCCGAAGTCCAGACGCCGCCGGCGGGACGGTGCGCCACAACCGAATAGTTGTTGTCCATGCGTGCGAGAGCCGATTTCGCGTCGGGATCAAAGGCGTGCGGCAAGGCGTAGTTGTCTTTCAAGGCACGGGCCATGTCGAACGTGGTCGACTTCATCCCGAGCGGCTCGAAGATGAGCTCACCCATGGCTTGGTCGTAGGCCGCCCCCAGTTCCTTGTCCGGCGCATGGAGGTGCGCGCCGACGTAGCCGGCCGCCGACGCCATGAGGTTGCTGTACTGGAAAACCTCGCCGAACTTGCTGGTGGGTTTCATGGCGCCGAGTAGAGCCATGGAGGAGGCAGGCGTCGCGTTCTTGTACTCGAAAAGCCACTCCATATCCTGACGCGGCAAGCCAGTACACGCGCAGACAAGGTGCTTGACGAGCACCTGCCTGGTCACCTCGGGGCTGCCTAGCCGAAACGCGGGGTAGACTTCGGTCACCGGCTGATCCCAGCGCAGTTTTTTCTGATCGGCGAGACGCGCCAGCAGCAGAGTGGTCATGCCCTTAGTGTTCGACGCGGCCATGAACAGTGTGTTGGCGTCGACAGGCGTCGACTTGCCGATCTCGCGCACGCCGAAGCCGCCCTCGAAGACGACCTTGCCGTTATCGACCAGGGCCATTGATGCGCCGGGGATGCCGAGCTTCTTCATCGACTCCTCGACGAACTGTTTCATGGTGGCGATACGTTCGGGCGTCAGCCGCAGGGCCTTGCGCGCCGCGAACGATTCACGCTGGTAGCTGGCCGGGATCACGGAGCCGACCACCAGACCGATCGGGCCGCCGCGCTTCTCAGACGTCGGCTCGCTGCCGTCAAGGATGACCACCATCCAGGCCTGGCCCAGCTTGTAGGCGATGGCCTGTACGACCGCGCGCTCGTTCGGCGACGTCTCGTAGTCGAAGACTTTCGCAGCGTCCCATCCATCGCGCCCAGGGCGATCGACTGTGAGCTTCAGAGGACGCATGAAGCCGGCCCGGTACTCCCGCCAGGCTTTCGCGACGGCGGCGGCAGCATCGGCTTCTTTGGTCTCGATGATGGCAATGTGCGTGTCAGGCTCGGGCGGTTCGAGCACGACGCCGTTGGCGGTGGTGCGCAGCGACCAGCCGGCGGCCGCCTTGAAACTGATGATTCCGCCGGGCGTAGTGCGTTTGCTTTCCGAGGTGACCTTCTCAACCGCGCCAGACTGCGGCGCTGCGTGCGACAGAAAGGCGGCGCAGAGCGCAGCCCCGAATAGCCGGAATATCATCTATTGCTCCTTCGGAATCAATCTTCACATCATACGCAACTGCATGTTTGACTGCCATCCTTTCCATCCTACGATCTCCACACCAACGTTTTGCACCTCCGCTTCGGCGCACGGGACTACCGCCAGTCCGATGTTTACGGCGAGTGATTCGGCCAATCCTGTCTTAGATTGGGACCAAGAAGGCGCTACGTTCTTGGATGGGCAGCCCACCGATGCCTTCCGGCCGGGCCCACTTCTACTTACTGGGAGGCTTCCGCCAGAGGTCAAGGACCGGCGCTACTGGCGGGAGAGGAGCGCCTTGATATTGGCCTCGACATCATTCTTGTCCAGAAGCCCATCCGAGTAAGCGGCGGCCATCCTCCCTTGTCGGTCTATCAAGAATGTCGCCGGTAGATTCTCGACACCGTACTCCAGCGCAGTAGGACTATCCCCGAGCAACATTCGATACCCCACGCGGGTTTGGGTGAGGAAGGGGCTCACAACCCTCCAGCCTTCGTCGTCCATAGAAACGCCGACCACGGCCAGGTCCCGCGCGCCGTAAGTTTTTTGGAATTCGGAAAACCAAGGGATCTCTTTCTTGCATCCGGTACACCACGTGGCCCAGAAGTTAAGGAGAACGACTTTGTTACGGTAGTTCGTTAGTCTTATGACATTGCCGGAACTGTCCTTGAGTGCGAACTCCGGCGCGGCTTTGCGATCACTTACGGGTTGCAGAAGGGCTCGGACCGCTGGCTGCTCAGCGGTTGTGGCGAGGCCAGCCAGTGCAAGCAGCGCCGAAGCACGCACGAGATGGAATCGAATTGCCGTGGTCATGTTGTGTCCCTCCGTAGTCGGCCGACGAACCTAATTGCCGATGGGTCTCTCCACATGAGCGATGAAGAGAACGTCAACCGGGCTCTTCGCCGACACTTGCTTCAATCCGAGTTGTTCCTCCAAAGCGCGAAAGATGTTTGCATGGCCGGGGTCGGTCTGGAGTCTTGAACCCCCAGGATCGCCCGGCCCTCCGAAGCCTGGTAGTCCCATCGTTGCCTCGCCGGCCGCGAAGCTGAGCTTCAGATCGAATTCACCAGTGAAATTGGTCTTATCGAGGACCGGTCGGCCCAGGACAAGTGCAAGCTGCTTGATGAACTCAGGTATGTGTACCTTGCTTCCTTCCAATCGCAGAGCGGTGGACCAACCACTAAACGGGCCGGCCACATAGCCACAGTCCGCCTTTCCCGGTCCGGCGGGCACCGGCATTTCATCCGGCGCCCGCGTAACGCAGTCTACCGATTTCGGCGCCGGCAGCTTGAGACCGTTTCCAGCGGCCTGCAGTTCATAGACAGGCAGCACTCTCGTTTCCCGGCCGAGGGCCAGCTTAAAGCGGTCGGCCAGGAGCGTTCTCAGCATTTGCCACATCTGGTTCCGATCGGTGTTGCCCTCCGGTTTTGCCTCGATGTCATAGCCATCAGTGTTGATCCATAGTGGGCCTCCTACTACCTGAAAGGCCTGCACGCCGTACGCTCTTTGGATGAGCAGCATCAACGGAGCATTCCGCGATCTCAACCGCCCGCCGGCTTCCTGGCGAACCCACATCGGCTCGTGCGTGGGGTCGCTCGCGGCAGAGACGCCTCGTTTGATCGATGCCGTCTCGAAAGCTGGCTGCGCGCTGGATTGTCCGAATAAACCGTATGCCGTGGCGGCTAGTAGAAGAGCGACGGCCAGGACGCCCGGCCCCACGCCGTGACGGACAGCCGGCCTCGATTGGCCTAGCAGCCTCGAGATCCGATCGGACAAAGGTCCCCCCGCGGCGCCGACCGCAACATCGAAATGTGCCTGATGGTAGGATGCGAACTGCGCCAACGCACGCGCATACGTAAACGCATCGCCACTGACCGACGCGGCTATGTCGTCACAGCACATCTCCCGCTCTGCACGAATGTGCCCGGCAACCCACCAAACTGCTGGGTGGTAGAACAGGAAAGCCTCTGCGACGCTCTGAAGGATGTTGACAAGGTAATCGTGACGCCGGATGTGTGCGAGCTCGTGCATAAGCAGCGCTTCCATGTGCTCCCGCGGCAGACCGCTAAGCGCTCCCACTGGCACTAACACCACTGGCCGCAACCAGCCAACAACCGCCGGAGCCTGCACCAGGGCGGAGACCAGCAACTGGGCGGGGCGAGAGAGTCCAATCCGGGTGCCGAGTTGCCTCAGTGTCTGTTGCCATTCCGGCGGCGCCGGCCTTACCTGCATTGACTGTAGGCGCATGGCGGCCGCCCAGCCTCGCAAGAGCCGCACCCAGAACAGTAGGGCGCCGACCAGCCAGACCACCACAACCCAACGCAGGAGCCGTGCCCCTTGCACACCGGACAGCATGGCGCTGAACGAATAGGGTAAAGCGACGGTGTCGCTGCTGCCGGCGGAAGCGGCTAGGGGAGCACTTGGAATGCGATAGGCAACGTCCAGAGTGATGTCTGATGGGCGCATCCACTGCCAGGTCACCAGCGGAGCGGCCAACATGGCTGCCAGTGCCGCGCAGGCGAGCAGATACCTCTCGTTCGGGCTCGACTTCCG
>JAYTKJ010000319.1:0-2639 GCA_043730365.1 Acidobacteriota bacterium
TATGCCGCGTTCGATGTTGGGGGGCGAGTTGCCTTCCGCCACCGCACACTCGCGGACAATGGCCGCCGTCAAGCAGGACATGAAGCCTACGGCCGTTCCGGGCAGGCCGGCTGCCGACTCACCCTCCAGAAACCGGGGGTCGTAGATCAGGCGAAAGCAGGTCTGTCCTGCGGCGTCTTGGCTGGCGTAAAACGCTCCTTCGGAATCTAGCGCCACAATCAGGTGGCGGGAAGCGAGCAAATCCCGGACGGACGGATTTCGCTCCAGTTCGTGGGCCAGGTCGAGGGCCGTACTTTCCCACGAGGATCCCTTGCCGACGAGCACCTGTTCCCGCCGGAGGTCACGAATTGAGACGACGGTGACCAGCCGCTGGGCGTGATTCTTCTTCAGCGTTCGCCACAAATCCCCCTGGGCAAGCGGGGCCGCCATTTTGAGCACAATCCAGCGGGGCGGCGAATGACTGTTTTCCGTCAATTGTTTTGGCCAGGCCGCCTGGCTGCGCTGATAGCGAAAGCCCAAGTCCCCGTCGTCCAGCACCAGCACGTCCGCGGGCGGACAATGGTCGCGAACCGGAGCGGTGGTCGCGCCCGCTTCGGGTCCAGTGCCATATCCGAGGTTCGAGTCCAGTCGCCAGACCGACTTCTTGGAACGAGCCTCGCAGGGGCAGGCCCGCCAGATGGCATAGCTGTGGACGTTGATCTGCTGGGGCGTCAGGGCTGTCTCGTCATAGGCTGCCTCGGCCCGCAACGGGGCCGTCTGGCTTGCCGTACTGTCAGGCCGCTCCGCTTTCTGCTCTGCAACCTGCCGCACAAAACGCAGCAAGAGACCTGCGCCGCCGATCAGGCTGGATTGCCGCATGGGCTCACCCGAGGAATCGGGCGTCGGGCGTTCTCCGGCATACCAGTGGTGATCGACAACGCAATCGCCAGTGACGAGTGCGAGCTTCGGTTCGTCAGACATGAAGGGTTCCCCGGCAGTTTGCGCGGTTGTCAAGCGCTGCGAAAAGATCGATCCAGATGAGAGGGCGTGTCTTGGCTGCAATCTATCCTGGCGACTCAATGCCTTCCAGTCGTAGGATGCGGCGATGACAACTGTCTGCCGAGTGGAGCACGCTGCCAAATTCGATGCTTGCCCGCACCCGGTCGTCCAACGTCGAAGACGAAACGACTGACCTGACTGGTCCCATCGCCGTAATCTTTTCCGCGACACAACCGCAGTATCTTTGGGGACTTTCAACAACCCGGCGCCACCAAATTCGGCCGCCCGGCACCATTTTGATCCGCCCTCAACTCCATTAACCTGATTTTGCCGCAAGAGGTTGAGGGCGGCGTCCCACGGGAGCCGATTTCTCGGACGGTCAAGTCTCGCAACGGAGCCGTCAACTTCGCTGCGAGACTCTTAATTACGCCATCTTCACAGCCCTCTTCCAGCTGCCACTTTGCCTCCCTTTCGGAGCCACCAACGCCACTCACGCCTGGCGGCCACGGCTCCCCGACGCAACGATTTCATCAAGCCGGAACGGGTTGCGGCGGGTTCGGGTATTGCCGCTGGCGGCTGCGGGGTGTTAAATTGCGGCCATGAGCAGTATCGCTGAGATTGAAGCCGCCATAGAAAACCTGCCCGCGCCGCAAGTGGATGAACTGGCTAGCTGGCTGGAAATGCTTCGCATGAAGCGGACCACGCCCCCTCCGGTTGAAAGCTGGCTGATACGCGCGCGTGGCGCAGCTCTTCCCGGCGAGACGACGGCGAACGTGATGGCCCTCACCCGTGGTGAGGAATGAATCTTTTCGACACGAATGTCCTGCTGGACATCGCCACGGCGGATTCTACATGGCTTGCTTGATCTGAAATGCAGTTTCGCATGGCTGCAGCCCAAGGGCCGATTCTCATCAACCCGATCATCTACGCCGAACTGGCCCCGGCTTTTGCGAGTGCCGCCGACCTGGACCGATGGCTCGACCCGACAGTTTTTCAACGACTGCCTTTGCCTTACGCCGCCGGGTGGATTGCGGCGCAGGCTTTTGTGAAATACCGGCGCGGCGGGGGTTCAAAGACCTCGCCGTTACCGGATTTTTTCATCGGAGCACACGCCGAAATCGAGAAGTGGACGCTCGTGACGCGAGACGCTGCCCGCTATCGCACCTATTTTCCAAACGTTCCGCTCGTCGTGCCGACTTGATCCTGCATCGGCGGGGTTGCGAATCCAGGTTCGCGAGCCATGCCGGCTGCAAAGTTCGGCGCCGGCTGAGACAGCCGGTTCCACTACCCGCTTAACTTCCCTACTACCTTACGGAGTTCTTCACCTACCCAGCGCTACCATTTTCGCCCGCCCTGGGAATCAGGCCATCGTTCTTGCCAAACAGGACTCGCCCATTGGGGTAACATTTCACGGCAAGGTAATGTCCCAAACTTTCGCTCGGCGCGCTTTGCCTTCCGGACCCTCCACGCGGAGCGTCACGATGAATTCACCAGCCTTTTCATAACGATGCGTGGGATGGCGCTCCGTCGAGGACGTACCGTCGCCGAAATCCCAGCCCCATGAGGTAATCTTGCCGTACGAACGATCGCGGAATGCCACGACGCGATCCTCCTGGCGGACCACTTGGAAGGACCAATCGGCCTCGACGGGCTTGCGGAGG
>JAYTKJ010000320.1:0-5523 GCA_043730365.1 Acidobacteriota bacterium
TCGCCTTCCATGATCTGCATATGGTAGATGTCGTAGAGCAGTTTCACCCGCGCTGATCCAACGCGCTTGCACACCTCCACGCCCCACGCCGTATGGTCACACTGATAATCCGGGTGGTTCACTTTGCTATTCAATAACTCCAGGCAAAGCGTCACGCCTTTGTCCTCGGCGTACTTCTTGATGCGATTGAAGTAGATCACCGTGTTCTCCAGGCCCTCTTCATCGCTCCGCCCTTTGCGATTCCCCGACAGCGCGATCACATTCGGCGCGCCCACCTCCGCCGCCGCATCAATCGCTTCCCGCATCCGCTTCTCAATGCCATCATGGAGCGCCTTGTCGTTGGTCCCATCCGGAATCGTCGACCCGCCCGGCACCATCGTCGGAATCAGCCCGTACTTCTTCAAAATCGGAAAATCCTGCGGGCCCCGCAAATCGTAGCCCACCACGCCCATCTGCGCCGCGAGGCGGCACTGCTCTTCAAAAGTGAATTTGCTATTGCGGCCGCCGAAACAGCCGCCCGTGACGCACTGCTTCAATCGGCCTTTGCGCGGGGCAGCCTGGGCCGGCGCCAACCCCAATCCGGCGATGGCTGGGACAAAAGTTCGTCTGGTCATATCAGCCGCGATCATAGCACCGAAGCGCGTCCCTTCTTGCGGATGAAGCCGTCGCACATTGGCTTGATGGAGGCTGGCAGGGTGCCGTCGTCCACAGCCACAATGACGTGAATATACTCCGCCGTGTTCTCCAGAAGTTCCACTTCGACCTGGTATTGTTTGGCGTCAAACTCAACCTCATACGCCTGCAGTTCGTCAAGCTCTGCGATGAGTTGCGCACAGCCCTTGGAAGACCATCGCTTCATCTCTAATTCAAGCACTGGAGCCCACTCCGCTGAGTAATTGATCATGGTTTTCTCCGAAAACTAAGAAGTTCCCAGTAGCCAAACCACTCAGGCAATTCAGCAGCTATTTGCGCGAAACCCAACCCGTCGATGTCTACATAGAAAGTCCACATGAAATACCTGCTTCGGTCGCTCCTCACGTTCCTGGTGCTCTACGGCCTGGTCGCGCTCATCGCCGACAAAGTCTACTTCGGCCACGGCTTTTCCATCTCGCTCGGCATGCAGATTGGCATGGCCATTCTGCTTTTCCAGTATCTCATCGGGCCCGTGATTATTCGCTGGGTGATGGACATAGACTGGAATGCCCAGTTGCCGGTGCGCAATCGCCAGGCCCTGGAAGCGTTGTGCGCCCGCGAGGGGCTGCCGATGCCGAAGGTCGGCATCATTCACGGCGCCATGCCGAATGCTTTCACCTTCGGGCGCGTGCAATCGGACGCCAGTATCGTGGTAACCGATGGCCTGATCGAAGCGTTGACGCCGGAAGAGTTGGACGCCGTGATTGCCCACGAAGCGGGCCACATCAAGCACTGGGATTTCCTCACCATCACGGCCGCTGCCATCGCGCCCCTGCTCCTCTATCAGATCTATGCGTTCGCCAGGCGCTGGAAAGATGATCACTGGGCCGCGTACGCCGCCTATGCCGCCTACTGGGTGTCGGAGTTCATTGTCCTCTCCTTGAGCCGGACGCGCGAATACTGGGCCGACAATTTCGCCGGGCGCGCCACGGGCAACCCGGACGCCTTGGCCTCGGGCCTCGTCAAGATCTGCTACGGGATGGCCAAGGTGCAGTGTGAGAACAAGTGGGCCGCCAAGCACGGCGACGTCGAGCAGAAGAAGGCCGCCCTTATCCAGTCACGCCTGGCAGGCACCATCGGCGTGATGGGAATCTCCACCGGCAGCGCCGCCTTCGCCCTGAGCGGCCCCTCGCCCGAAGCAGGCGCCGCGGTCATGCGTTGGGATCTCGTCAACCCGTGGGCTCGCGTCTACGAACTGGCGTCCACTCATCCCCTCACCGCCAACCGGGTGCAAGCGATGAACCAACTGACCTCGTCCAACGGTCAGCCGGTCAGCTACCAGATACCGTCCACCAAAGGAATCGAGTGGTCCTCGTTTCCGCTCGAGATCGCGCTGTGGGCCGCCCCCTGGCTCTGCGGAGCGGCGGTACTCCTGACGCGGGGAGAGGGAGCCATCATCCCAGCCGCCATATTGCTGGTGACTTGGCTGGCGCGCATTGCCTACCGCTATCAGGGCCGCTTTGAATCCACTTCAATCCTCACACTACTCTCCGACACGCTGCCCTCGGAAATGCGACCGCGCGCCGTTCGGATCGAAGGCGAAATTGTTGGCCGCGGGGAGCCCGGCGCTTTCTGGAGCCCCGACCTGGTGATCAAAGACGAGACCGGCATCATGTTCATGCTGGACCGTCAATCCATTCCGCTAGCCCGCGTGGTGATGGCGCAAAAGGCGGATCGGCTCATCGGCCAGCGCGTGGTGCTGGAAGGCTGGTATCGCCGCGGCGTCATGCCATACGTGGAATTGTCGAGGATCACCTGCGTCGAAGACGAGGATCGAGGCCACAGCAGCTACTCACGCTGGATTCAGATGGGGGGTGCGGTAGCCGGAACGGCTCTGCTCTATTCCTTGAGGAATTTCTGGTAAGTCAATCGCGCTTGACCGCACACGCGAAGTTCGCGGCATCGTTGGTACTGCCGCTTCCTTTATAGACAGCTCGTTGAGGGTATGGGCAAAGGGGACGAGTCATGTCGATACCGCCATGTTCGTTGACTCTGGCCGCGGTGATGGATTGGGGGAGCTCGTTGTGTTCGCGCCAGCGTTCGAGCGCGGCGAGGGCGTTGAACTGATTGGGGCCGGTGCCTCCGCCGCAATGGGCCATACCGGGGACCATGAACAGACGAAGCCAGTTGTTTTGATTGGGGCCCATTTGTTTTAGGACGGACTCGTAATACGAGATGGTATTGAACGCGGATATTGCGCCGCCGGAGCCGCCGTCGCTCCAACCGTGATAGATGATAAGCCTCCCCCCGCGCGCTTTGAATTTGGCCAGGTCCGCGTTGACGGCGTGAATTTCCTTTCCGTGGAGGAGTGCTCGTTCGATATCCTTTTCGAGGTCGAAGTTGCGCCAGTCCCAGGCGGGGTCTTGGTTGGCGATGTAGCGGAACATGTCAATGTCCATGCCGCCAGGCTCGGTTTTGCCGGCGGGCAGAAGCCAGCCGAGTTCACCACCTACGGGCAAACGCGGGTAGAGGAGCTCGCCGGAAGACTTCCGTATGTCCGTGTAAGCGGCGTTGACAGTTTCCAGTTGTTGCGCGGTGAGGCAACTTGAAGTGGCGGTGCCGCTGCACTTGAGGGCGCTGGCGTCGAACTTGCAGTCGCGGGGGTCTTCAATGAGGCGGTCTTTGACGCCGTCATTCGCGTCACATTTATCGAGGACTGCTTCGTTGAGGAGCTTCAGCTTTTCTGGCGGAAGCGCGTGTTCTGGTGACTTGAGCGCGGTCATCAAGAGCCGCATTCGCCAGGCGCAGAGGTAGATCTGATTGTTGGCGGGCGCGCCGGCGATGATACCGTCGAAGTCATCCGGGTAGCGCTGCGCCGACATCAGGCCTTGGCGTCCACCGGTTGAACAGCCCTCCCAATAGGACAGCCGCGGGCCACGCCCATTAGTGAGCCGCTATCAGCTCCTTGGCCTTGACGGCGGTTTCGTGAACGGCGCGAAAGGCAAAGTCGACGATCTTCTCGGGATGGCCGAGTGCGAAACTGCCGCTGCCGCCGGTGTGACCGGTGTCGGTGGACGCACCGGCATACCCTTCGCGAACAGCCTTCATCATGCCGCCGGTGTTAACGCTACCTACGAAACCGCCTCCGCCGGCCATGAGGAATTTGCCGTTCCACCCGGCGGCGGGTGGTAGCCAGACTTCGGACTCGATTTTAGAATCGGCCGTCGGCCGGAGAGTGATGGAAACCCGGCAGTGAGTGGCGGTTTGCTCTGCGGCGGTGACGCCGGGCAAGCGCGACATGTCGGGACAAGGCGTCTGCGCGAATAGCGGGACGGCGAGAAAGAGGAGCATGAGCACGCTCACAGATTACTGCATTCCGGCGCCCGGCGATGAGCGTCAACCGTCCAAAAGCAAATGTTAAAAGTAGTAGGAGCGCACTGCCACGCCGTTCCAACCCCCCGTCATTGACCCCTAAGAACACAAGGGGGGAACCCTCCGAGTACCTTTAGGCTTCTCCATCGCAGTGTTACCCGCGGGAGCTTGCTCACCGGCACGTTAACGAGTTAGGTTCCATGACATTGACTATCGGATCAATTTTAAGAGGGCCTTACACGAACGCAGAAGCCACGCTCCTGACGTTCATCTTAACAGCGTTGCGACGGATATGAAAGACGATGGTTCGCCTTAGTTTTCGGCTGCGGCACCGAGCTCCAGCTAAGGTGCCTGACTGCTGACTGAAAGAACTAGACGAGCAATCCGCCGCTATACATCACACAAGCAACTGGCTTATTGTAATCATCAAACCTCCCGGCACCGCTGCGCAAGATCGGCACGGGCGGACCGCGCAAATTCGATCCGCTGAATCACTTTGGTGGTCAGTTCTGCCTTCGCCGCCTCCAATTCGCCGGAGCGCAGAGCCAGCGCCGCGCGTTTCCGTGAAGCTTCGTCGCGCCGGGGGAAATGAAACTCTGCCTCGCAATCTCAACTGCGTGCCCGCGCTGACGCACGCCCAATCATGGGGAAGGTGTTCGATGCCCAGATCCTCGCGAAGCCGCAACTGCGTTCGTGAGCCAGTCCAGGACACCCCGCTCGAAGGGCTGTAGACCGCGCCCCCCTTGCGGAGAGTGATCCACCTCGTGCGTCAGTTCGAGGTGAATGGCATAGTGGCGGCCGGTGCCGGGAACCTCGAAGCTAGCCGACCAACCGCCCGCCGGCGAGAACGTACCAGGCATCCCATGAAACCAGGGATGAAACAGCAGGCCCACCGAAAAGTCCAGAAACAGCGACGAAGCCACCGTCAAAGCCAAGCCGGCCAGGCACCCGATCTGTTTGCCTCGGGCCATTTTGGGGATTGGCCTACCGCGCCATCAACTCGGTCGAGAGCAGCAATCCCATGGCCCCGCCCCGCGGATCGCGCGCAAAGATCGCTGGCCGGTCATAGTAGTCGCGAAGAGTCTTCTGCTTGCCAGTCGAAGCGCACACATCAAGCAACACGCCATCACTCGACGTGCGCCGCTTGATCGCCTCCCACGCCCGGTCGCGCGCCACCTCAAACGCCGCACCCTTGATCCAGCCGTTGCGCAGCCCACGCGTCAATGCAAACCCGATCATCGCCGTCGCCGTGTACTCGGGATAGCTCTCGGGCCGGTCAATCACCTGGTGCCATGCCCCGAGATCGTCCTGATGCCGCAGCAGTGCGCGGAGATGAGCCTGAAAAGCCGCCAGGAACTCCGGGCGCGCGGCGTGATCGGCTGGCAATTCCGTCAGCGTCAACGCCATCCCCAGCGCCGGAAAGCCATTGCCCCGCCCCCAAGCCGCTTCGTCCAGCGGCGAGTGTCGATAGATGCCGTCGGGCCGCAGATCCAGCTTCTGCATGAACCGGAAATGCCG
>JAYTKJ010000321.1:0-4704 GCA_043730365.1 Acidobacteriota bacterium
GCGATCACGCGTGCGCTGCATGAGGCGATACCTAAACTGAGCCGCCGTCCTTCCCGCTGGCTCCGGCAGGCGCTCGCTTACTCGGCTAACCTGCGCAAACTCGAGGCGGGGTTCTCGGGCCTGGCCTGGGCCCCGGTGCTGGCGGCGCTCGCCGTCGCTCTGCTACACACGCCCGCCTTGATGGCACGCACGGGCTTCCCGCCCTCCGAATTCCCGGTTGCCGCGGCGACCGGCCCAGTGGCTGCGTTGGCCCGCGATGCCCGCATCCTGACCCCGGATAAGTTCGGCGGCTACTTGATCTACCACTTCGCAGGTTCCCGCCGAGTCTTCTTTGACGGGCGCAGCGATTACTATGGGGTCCAGTTCATGCGAGACTACATTGAGCTCGTCCAAGTGCGGCCGGGCCTGGAAAAGCTACTGGATCGGTTCGCCTTCACCCATGCGCTGTTGCCGAAAGACTACTCGCTCCTCTCGGTGCTGCCCAACCTGGGCTGGCGCGAGACGTATCGCGACGAGACGGCCGTGCTGCTGGAAGCGCCGCAGTTGCCGGCGAGCGGAACCAAACGAAACGAGGCGGGTTTGAAATGAGGATATATAGATGGATCGCCAGCGGCTACTAATGATCTTCGGCGCCGCGTGGCTATCGGCCGCCCTGCTCACCTGGTTTCTCTATGCGCGCACCACCGCGCCGAAGACAGAGAAGATGGTGAAGGTGGTGGCGGCGGCGCGCGATCTGGCCGCCGGGGAAAAGATCGACAAAGACAAGCTCAAGATGATTTCGATGGCCGAGAAGGACGCCGCGCGCGGAGCGGTGCTTTCTCCGGCTGAGGTGATTGGCCGGACGATCATCTATCCGGTGAGCGCGGGTGAACCGGTCTCGCTGTCTCGCGTCACATCCGCGTCCGGCGCCGAAGGAATCGCTTCGACCATTGAACCGGGCCATCGCGCCATGTCAGTTTCTTTCAATGATGCCACCGGCGTCTCGGGTCTGATTCAGCCGATGGCGCACGTGGATGTGTTGTTTACCCGCACCGGCAACGCCGTCGAAGCCATGACTGTGACGGTGCTGGAGGACGTCCAGGTGCTGTCGATCGGCACGAAAACGTCGGTTGATTCGGCCGCCCAACAAGTTCCGGGCACAACTACCAAGACCAGCGTCGGATCCAACACGCAAAACCGCACGGCCACCTTGCTGGTGACCCCCGAACAGGCGCAAAAGCTGGAGTTGGCCAAGAACCAGGGCAAGATCAGTCTCTCGCTCCGCAATCCCCTGGACCGGGCCACGCGGCCCAACGCCACCGCCACGCTGATGGAAGAGATCGACCCGCTGCTGATCGCCCGCACCAATCAAGGCCGCCGCGGCGTGGCTGGACGCGGGGTTCGCGATGCCAAGGCATGGTCTCAACTGATCGGTGAGCCGGACCCGGCCAAGGCCGCCGCCAAGCCGGAGAAGAAAGAGCCCCCGAAGCCGCGCGCGGTGGTGGACGTATTTCGCGGCGACAAACACGTGCAGGAATTGTTCCAATGAGAATGCTCTCGATGCGCCGCCTGGCGCTGGCTTGGATATTGGCATGCGGTGGGCTGGGGGGGCAGACCGCCGCGCCTAAGACGATCAATCTGACCATCGGCCGCGGCGAACTGGTCCAATTCATGAGCGATATCTCGCGGGTCGCCGTCTCCGAACCTAAGATTGCCGACGCCGTGGTGGTGAGCCCCCGTGAGGTGATGATCAACGCCAAATCCGTGGGCCGCGGCACCATCGTCGTCTGGGAAACCGGCGTACTGCCGGCGCGCTATGAGATCAACGTACTGGCAGACCACAGTGACTTTGAGGGCATCCTCAAGTCCATCGGTACGCAACTGCCCGATTCGCAGATTGTGGTCACCGGCAACGCCGAAACGATCGTGCTGACCGGTAAGGCCAAGGATGCGCTGCAGGCCAAGCAGGCTGAAGCGCTGGCCTCCACGCACGCCAAGAAAGTAGTCAACCTGCTGGAGGTGCCCCCGGAGCCGGAGCCGCGCCAGATCCTGCTGCAGGTTCGCTTTGCCAGCATCGATCGCGTGGGGCTTTCTGAGCTGGGCTTCAACTTTTTCAGCCGCAACGACAAGACTTTGGGATCGCTTGGCACCCAGCAATTTCCGCAGCCCCGCTTCAGCCAACTGCAGTTTGAGAATCAATCTTTTTCCAACTCGTCCGTCAACTTCTCGGATCTGCTCAACCTCTTTGTGTTCCGGCCCGACCTGAATATCGGCGCTACGTTGAAGGCGTTGCAATCCCGCAATCTGCTGCAGATCCTCGCCGAGCCGAACCTGATCACGCTCGAAGGCAAGGAGGCCAACTTCCTGGCCGGCGGCGAATTCCCCTTCCCCACGATTCAAGCCACCACCACCGGCGGCGCCACAGCGCCCGTAGTCACCGTGCAGTTCAAGCGATTCGGCATTCAACTCGATTTCACACCCACGGTGACCCAATCCGGCGGCATTCATCTCAAGGTGGCGCCGGCTGTCACGTCGCTGGACTATACCAATGCCGTCACGCTGCAGGGTTTCCTGATTCCCGCCATCGCCGCGCGGAAAGCCGAAACCGAAGTAATCCTCAGGGACGGCGAGAGTTTTGCCATCGCCGGACTGATTGACAATCGCGTGCTCCAAACGCTGACCAAGATTCGCGGCTTGGGCGACATCCCGATTGTCGGCAATCTGTTCCGCAGCCGCGCCACCAAGAAGTCCACCGATGAGTTGTTGGTAGTGATCACGCCGCGCTTCGTCAAGCCCGTTCCGGCGGGTGAGCAGGTCAAGCTTCCGGACACAATCGAAACGTACCTTCCGACGGTAGCCGAGGAAAAAGCCGGCATGAAGAAGAAGGAAAAGAAGACGCCGAAGAAACCGGAGTTTGTAGGACCACGTGGCCATCAGGAGCCTCCGAAGAACTAGAGCCGCGCCCGCTGGCGAGCCCTCGCCCTCCCGCGTGGGCTCGCGGATCCATGCCTCCGTGCGTGGCCGCCGCTCAGGTGCGGTTTCCATTCAGATGCTGGTGATCCTGGTCACGGTGCTGTTCGGCTTCATGGGCTTTGCGGTGGACCTCGGGCGGCTGTATCTGATCCGTGCGGAATTGAAGAGCGCAGCCAACTCAATGGCTCTCGCCGCGGCCACACAACTGAATGGCACCGATGCGGCACAAGGCACGGCCTCCACGGCCGCCCAAACGGCGCGATCATCGTCCGGTGGTTTCGAACTGCGCTACGACTTCGGCAGCACGCCGGTGGGCGGCACGTCGGGCAATTTTGGCTCGGTCGTGGAAGAGCCGCAATTCTTTGAAACGGCGGACGGGGCCACGGGACTGGAAGGGACGGGGGGAGGGGCCGCCGCTACCGGGACAGGGCCCATGCGCCACGTCCGTGTCTCAGTCACCGCCGACGCCCCCACCATCTTTTGGCGCTTCCTGCAAGTTGGACAGGAGGGCCGGGTTCCGATTCGCGTGCAAGCGGCCGCCGGCGTGTCGGCGCCACTCTGTGTGGCCTGCGGAATTGAATCGCTTGCCGTGCCCGCGCTGGACGCCTCCGATGCCGACAACTTCGGCCTCTTAGCCGGCACACGCTACACGCTGGGCTACAACTGCACCGGCGTGCCGCAGCCGGCAGCACTGCCCGGCGCCACGCAAAGGCTGGCCTATCTTCTGATCAATCGCCTGAATGACGCAGCGACGACGTTTGCCGACGAGGCCACGCAGACACTGCGGATCGGAGCCGGCGGCCTGCCGGGCTCGACAGTGGAAACCCGTTCCTGTGTCAACGTCAATGCGGTTGAGTCGGTGTGGGCCGCCGCCACGCCGTTGCAGTGCAACCAGAATCGCGTAGCCGCCCAGGTCACTGGCCTGCTCTGCGGCCTGGCTTCGCGTTTCGAAACCGGCACGTTTTCTGGCTGCGAGAACATCGCTGAGATCGATTCGGCCCTTCAAGGCACTCAGCCCGACACCGACGTAGCCGACGTCGAAGATTACACGGGCTACACCGGCAACGGGCGACGCGTGTTGACGCTAGCCATTGTGGACGCAATCACCGATCCGACGGCGATGACGGTGCTGGGCTTCCGGCAGTTCCTGCTGGAGCCGGTCGCCAACTCCACCAACATCACGCCCCTCGACAACAACGGCCGCTTCAACGCCCTCTACATCGGCAGCCAGATGCCGCTCAAGCAAGGCCGCTTTTCCGGATGCTCGATCTCGGCCGGCCCCGGCAAGGTGGTTCTCCACCAATGATGGCTAAGGCACCGCTCCCTGACGGTCGTGGCTCGGAACCCGTTTCAGAGCCGCGCGCGTCAGCAAGGGGTTTCCTGGATCGCCGCCGCCGTGGCGCGATCATTCTCGAGACCGCTATGTGGATTCCCATCATGGTGTTACTGCTGGTAGGGATGGTTGAGATAGCCCGGTTCACTTACACTTACTACTCGCTGCAGAAACTGCTCTACACCATCGCGCGACTAGTGGGTACCGGTCAAGGCACTAACTTCTGCTCGGAGCAGAACTCGGTGACCGATACCGTCAACTTCGCGCTCAACGGCGGGAATGCTGAAGGCCAGCCCATCATTCAATCGCTGCAGGCCGCGCAAATCCAGGTACGGGTGGAACGGTATGACGCTGCGAGCGGAGAGCTTGCGCAATGTGAATGCTCAGCCACCGGTTGCGATACCGAAGCCGGAGGACGC
>JAYTKJ010000322.1:0-3454 GCA_043730365.1 Acidobacteriota bacterium
CAAAATCGTGTATTGCCGTGCGGACTCATAGCAGTCCATCGCCGCGCCGATCACGCCCCAGCCGATGCCGAAGCGCGCTTGCGTGAGGCACCCTAGCGCAGCCTTCAATCCCTTGGCTTGCGGGAGTTGGTTTTCGGCGGGGATGCGGCATTCGCTGAACGCCAGGCTTGCCGTGATGGAGGCGCGCATCGAGAGCTTGCCGTGCAGTTCCGACGCTGTGAAGCCCGGGGCGCCGCGTTCCACCAGGAATCCGTGGATGCCTTCGGGCGTACGAGCCCACACCACTGCCACGTCGGCGATGGAGCCGTTGGTGATCCACGTTTTTTCACCATCGAGGATCCAATGCGACGCGCCATCGCGGCGGGCACGCGTCGTCATGCCGGCGGGGTTTGAGCCGAAGCCCGGCTCGGTGAGTCCGAAGCAGCCCACGGCGTCACCCGACTGCAGACGCGGCAGCCAACGCTCGCGCTGCGCTTCGGAGCCATAGGTGAGGATCGGGTACATCACCAGCGCGCCTTGCACCGATGCGAAGCTGCGTACGCCCGAATCGCCGCGCTCGAGTTCCTGCATCACCAGGCCGTACTCCACGTTGTTCATCCCAGCGCAACCGTAGCCCGTCAGGTTGGCGCCGAGGAATCCCAGTTCGCCCATTTTTCGCGCCAAGCCGGCGGGAGATTTACCGTCGCGGAAGCAATCGCGAATCACCGGCGAAATGTTTTCGTCGACAAACCGGCGCGTCGTTTGGCGCACCAGCAACTCCTGTTCGGAGAGCTGGGAGTCGATGAGCAGGTAGTCCACGCCTCGGAAATTTGCCATGTTCACCCATTTTAGCCTGCGATTTTTCCGGTGATGATCGCACTAGTATTCATGAACCCATGCGCTACGTAGGCTTTGCCCTCCTTTGCGCCGTTTCGTCCGCTGCCCAAACGGCGGATCCGGCCTATGCGGTCTTAGACAAGGCCTACGAGCGCCAGCGCGCCAGAGACTACGACGCCGCCATTGCCGGCTTTGGCCGCGCGGCGGAACTGGCGCCCAAACGCGTCGACATTCGCAAGAACCTGGCCTACGCCTGGTTGAAAATTGGCGAGCCGGAAGCGGCGCGAGATCAGTTTGCCGAAGCGATGCGGCTGGATCCCAACGATCATCACGTGGCGCTGGAATTCGCGTTCCTGGCCAACGAGACCGGCCAGCAGCGAGTGGCGCGGCTCGTCTTCGACCGCGTGAGAACCACGGGCGACGCCGCTACGCGCGCTACGGCCGAGCAGGCTTTTCAAAACGTAGATCGGCCTCTCGCCGAGGGCATCGCGCGATGGCAGCAGGCGCTGCAAGGGGCGCCGGAAAACTTCAGCGCGCATGAAGAGCTGGCGCGGTTGGCCGAACAGCGCAACGATTGGGCGCTGGCGGCCAATCACTACGACGCCGCCTGGCGCATCAAGCCCACCGAGCGGCGATTGCTGGTGGACCTGGGACGTGCGTGGAAGGAGACGGGCCGGGCCGAGCAATCGATCGCTGCCCTGTTGGCTGCTTCGCGCGGTGCCGAGGCTCGGACGGCTGAAACGGCGCGGTTGCTGTTGCCCGCTCGATACCCGTACGTCTACGAGTTTCGCGCGGCCATCGCGCTTGATCCACCCAACGTGGACTTGCGCCGCGAACTCGCCTACCTGCTGCTGGAGATGGGCGAGAAACCGCAAGCCGAAAGCGAATTCAAGCAGATCGCCAAGGACTCACCGGACGATATGATGTCGTCCGCGCAACTGGCTTTTTTGTTAATGAAGCGTGGCGAGACCGCGGCCGCGCGCCCGCTACTGGACAAAGTGCTGGCCACAGCCAATGTGGACGAGGAACTGGCTGATCGCGTGCGATCCGCCTTGCAAATGCCGAAGGTGTTGCGCCGGCGTGAGGAGACCCTTAAACCACGCGATGCGAACGCTGAGGCTCGAGACCTGGCCGAGAAGAGTTACAAGGCCGGCTATCTGAAAGACGCGTTGAAGTACCTCACCATCGTTCATGAGAATGATCCCCTTGATTACGACGTGATGCTGAAGCTTGGCTTCACCAGCAACATGCTCAAGCAGGATCGGCAGGCGCTTGACTGGTTCAAACTCGCCCGCTATAGCCCCGATCCATCCATCGCCGGGGAGGCGCAGCGGGCCTATCGCGGCCTGCAGCCGCAGTTTCAGCGCTTCCGAACCACCACTTGGATGTTGCCGTTTTTCTCGTCGCGCTGGAACAACGCCTTCACGTATGGGCAGGTGAAAACCGAAATCAGGACGGGAGCGCTGCCGCTGCGGCCGTACCTGTCGATGCGCTTTGTGGGTGACGCGCGCGGGTCGGTGAATCAGCCGAATCAGCCGTTCTCGCAATACCTCTCAGAGACTGCCTTCATTCTTGGCGCGGGCGTCGCCACGCCGGTCTACCGGGGCGTGATGGGTTGGGGAGAAGCTGGCGCGGCCGTGAGCTATTTGCGGCGGACTGACCAGCCCAAGCGGATGAGGCCGGACTATCGCGGCGGTATCTCTTTCACACGCGCACGGGGCCGGTTGTTGGGAGCCGAGAGCCCGGGAGCATTCGTCGAGAATCACGAAGACGGCGTGTTTGTCTCGCGGTTCAACAACACGATGCTGTTCTATACGCAAAACAAAATCGGCTATACGCGTGGCGATGTGCAGTTCTACTGGAACGCCAATCTGACCACCGACGCGCGACGGCAGTATTGGGCCAACTTCGGCGAAACTGGCCCGGGCGTGCGGTTCCGTTGGGCGAAGCTGCCGCCGGCACTGGCGATTTCCGTGGACTTGGTGCGAGGCTTCTACATGATCAACAAGGGAAACCCGCGCCGGCCCAACTACTATGACGTGCGCGCCGGAGTCTGGTATGCCTTCACCCGTTAGCTGCGCGTTGTTGTTCACCCTGATGGCGGCTGTCGCGCCTGCGGCTGCTCCGATGTTCCACTACCAAATTGCAGGTGACCGGCCCGGCGCGTGGCCTCGGATTCTGTCGAGCGCCGGACTCGTACGCGGCTCCGGCGGAGTCACCGTGGTGTCCGGCACTGCCGCTGCCCAGGATCCCGGCGCATGGTTGAAGCGCGCCGAAGAGGGCGGCGTACTGATTTTGGAAGGCGAGTCCCCCGTGGCTGAGGCGTTCGGGTTTATCGCTGACCGTGCGCGGCGTGCGGTACCCACGCGGAGCTTGACGGATTCGCACAACCCCAAACTTTCGATCGTGTGGGAACGTACGCTGGACGTGCCGCGCTACAAGCTGCCGGAGAAGGCTATCGTGTTCACCCGCGAACGCTGGGATGGCGCGCCGCTGATGGCCGGCTTGAAGCTTGGTGCTGGCGCCGCTTTGTGGCTCGCCATCTCGCCAGGCGAAAAAGGGCAGGAGCGCTTTCCGTACGTGATGCAGGCGTTGGCCGATCTGGGCGCGCGGCCGGGCCTGGAGTCACGGGAGCTCT
>JAYTKJ010000323.1:0-34973 GCA_043730365.1 Acidobacteriota bacterium
CCTGCGGTCCGTTCCGAAATCCTTGTCGCCTATGCGAAGACGCGCTGCCGGGGGCGTGACGTTGACCTCGAAGGCAACGCGGGTCTCGGTAGACGGAGGTGGCGGGGGCGGCGGCGCCGCCGGCGATCGCAGGAAAGCAAACCAGCCGAGCCCGGCCAGCACCGGAATCGCTACGGCCGCAATCCACAACGGCGGCTTGCTCCCGCCAGCCGGCGCAGCCGTGGGAACCGTAACGCGCGGAGGCGGGGTGGTCGATGGCGGCGCGGTCGCGGCGGGAGGCGGGGGCGCGGGTGGACGTTTGCCGGCACTCTTGCCCTGCGCTTGCTTCGCTGCTGGAGGGGCCGGCGGGGGAGGAGGAGGCGCCTTCGGCGGAGCCGCCTTCTCAATTTCCTCCAGAGTCTTACTCAGTTGGTTCTTGAGTTGCGTGAGCCGGTTGTCCAAAGGAAAAGCGGCCAAGCCGGAGAGCACTTCCTGGTATGCGCCCTTGATGTTGCCCGCACCCTGCAACTCGCGGGCCTGCGCCAGCGCTTCGTTCACACCGGCCTCACGCCGCTTGTCGCCCACCAGCGTTTTCAAACTACGGGCCTGGGTGTGGCCCGCGTCGAAAGATATCGCCTGGTCGAGCCAGACATCGGCGGCGTTCCAATCCCGCTCGATCTCGCTCCCGGCCTGCGCGACCAGCGCCTCCACCAAGGCCGCGCGCGCAGCCGGATTGCGCTCGTCAAGACTGACGGCCTTACGCAAAACTGCGACGGCTTCAGACAGCTTGCCGGCTTTGCGCAGTTCCTGCCCTTGCTCGATCAGTTCCTGGCCCTCACGGCCGCGATCGCGTCCCTGCCGGGCTTGCTTTTCTAAAGCGGTCAACTCCGGGTCGCTCGGAAACTCGGCCAGCGCGGACGCCACCAGTTCGAGCGCGCGAGCGTGGTCGCCGCTATTCAAGGCGCCGTCGATCCGCTCGGCCCACAGGGCCTTGGCATTCAAGCGAGACTGCTGTTCACGCCGCTTCTTCAGCCGCTCCACTTCAAAATCGACGCCGGGAAACTGAGGATAGATGTTGCGGAGAATGTCCCACTGCGAGATGGCTTCCTGGAAATGGCCAGACTCTTCCAGCCCGCGCGCCTTGGCCGCAATGGAATTCACCAGATCGCGCTTGGAGGAGACTCCCTGCAGCGCATGTTTGAAATGGGCCTCGGCGGGATGGCGCGCCACGGCCTCCTCCAGAATCTTGACGCGCCGATCCAGGTCCGGCTCCGCTTCCACTTCCTGGTCCACGCGGGCCATGTCGGCCGACAGCGACTGCCGGAGTCCCTCGCCGACATCGAAGCGCATGGCCTGAAACAGCGCATGATTCGGGTACTGAGCGAGAATACGATCGCAGATGGTTCCGGCCGCGGCAAAGTTGCCGTTGGCGATGTGTTTACGCGCCTCTTCATAACCGGTTTGAATGGCGTCGCGCTCCGAGCGCACCTTGTTGTAGAAATTCTGATACGTCGCGGCCAGATCGCCTTCCACCGCCGCTTCCGGCCCCTCGCGGTCTACGTCGATCACGCGCTCAATTTTGCTGAGCGCCGCAGTGACATCGCCCCTCTGCCAGGCTTCCTGGGCCTGATCGTAGAGTTCGCGCTTGCGCGTGCGCGCCTCGGCCTTGGCCTGTTCGCTGCGATCGATTTCGGCGCGCAGCGATATGGCGGCGGTGTCCTGCGGATTGATGGCCAGCGCGTTGCCCAGCGCCTCACGCGCCAAGCCGAACTTCTGATGGTCCAGATGCTGGCGCGCCAGCCGCACCCAGCCATCGATCTGCTCGGTGCTGCGTCGCGACTCAATGTCGGCGCGAAGCCCTAGCGCTCCGGGATGACGTGGATCGATCTGCAGAATCTCCTGCACCTTTTGGAGAGCCAACTGATACTCGTTGTCTTCCAGCCGGCGCTTGGCGCTCTCCATCAATTGCACAAGGGTCCGCTCGCGCACGGTCTGATCCAACCGGCCGCGCAAGCTGCGAATGGCGGGATGAAGTTGGCCCTCTTCTTCCAACTCCGAGAGGATTTCGTTGGCGAACTCAAACTCCTGGCCGGCCAGCGCCTTCTCCACTTTTTGAATGCGCGGCTCAACTTTGTCGGCGCTAAAGCGATCAAGCGGCTGGTTGCGCAGCGCCTTCTGCAAGCAGTCCGAAAACTCGCGCGAAGTCTGGTAACGGTTGTAGGGCTTCTTGGCCAGCGCCGCATGGATCACCTGACTGAGTTGGTGGCTCACCAGCGGATTCAACTCGTAGATCGGCGGAGGAAAGCCGCGCAGAATGGCTCGAATCACGTCATCGCGATTGGAGCCGGCAAAAGGCCGGCGCCGCCCCAGGATTTCGAAGCAGACCACGCCGAGCGAGTAGATGTCCGATTGGGCGCTGGCCGGTTTCATCTCCATCTGTTCGGGCGCCATGTAGTAGACGGTGCCCTTGAGCCCGAGACTGGTGTGGGTGCCGGTGAGATGAGCGATACCGAAGTCAATGATCTTCACCGAGTCGTCGCCCAGCACGAATATGTTGCTCGGTTTAAGGTCCCGGTGGATCAAGCCGCGTTCGTGAGCGGCGTGGAGTCCGCGGCAGGTCTGCGAGATAATCTCCACCGTGCGGTCCACGGTTAGCCGCTGCGGTTCGTTCTTGATAATGCGATCAAGCGTGGTGCCCGGCAACAGCGGCATCACGAAGTACGGCTTCTCGACGCCGTCCTCTTCAAATTGGCCGACGTCGTAGATGTCGACGATGTTGGGGTGATTGAGCGAGGCCAGGACGCCGCATTCCTTGCGGAACATTTCCAGCGCCAGTTCGTCGCCGCCGTCGCGCAGGGTCTTGAGCGCCACCTCGCGTTTGAGATCGGCATCGTAGGCGCGGTACACGATGCCCATGCCGCCTTCGCCCAGCACCTGCCGCTTTTCGTAACGTCCCTTGATAGCTCCGCCTGAACTCATGCTTGTTGCTCTTCCTAACTATCTTATTCCGGTTGCCACTCGCGCCACCCCCCCATCAGGGGGAAATAGAGGCCTAAGCGGATCGGACGGCTCTCGGTGGCGCGGAAATAGCGAGCATAGCGTTCCAGGCGCGCGCGGTAACGTTCCAGTTCGTTGTCCAGAAAGGCGGACGCTCCGGCGCCCTCGTGCGAGGCAGTCTTGTAGTCGACGATCCAGCGGACGCCGTCGGTGTCGACGAACGTGCGGTCGATCACACCGTTGTGGACGGTGTCGTCTTCAAACACACTGACGCGCAGTTCGTTGGCGGCTTCCGGATGCGGTCCCAGCAGCCAACGTCCGCGCGAGTCAGCCAGCGTGCGAGCGAGGGCTTCGGCCACGGCGGCCGCGCCTTCGTCCACTTCGGCGCCAGCCAGACCCAACCCCTCCAGAGCGCTGCGGAACAAAGCGGCCTGCTCTCTCACCCGTGCCACGGTCCACAACCCCAGGCCTTCGCGCGCGACGCGGTCCAGCCAAATGTGCGTGACGGCGCCGGCATGGCGCAACGTGTCACCGGTCCAATCAAAGGTGACCTCGGTCTCTCCGGTTTCACGCGGCTCCCAATCCGGGCGCGTCGCCGGTTGCGGTGGCTGCCACGATTCCGGCAGGCGGCGAATGCCCTGATCGAGCAGCGAGGTCTCGCCGGAGGCTTGGGCTTTGGTTGCGCCGGCGGGCATCGCATCGGCAAAGTATCGGGCGACGGCGGGCCACAAAAGATGGAGCAGCGTTCCGGAGCGGGGCTTGGCTTCCCCCTTGGCGCTGAGTTCGGCGTGGCCGAGCCAGTGGAGACGCTCGCGCGCCCGCGTCGCCGCGACGTAGAGGAGCCGGGCTGTCTCATAGCGCGTCCGCTGACGTTCCATCCGCGCCAGATAGGAGAAGATCCGGTCATCCTGCTCCTCACGAGTCGCCTCAATGGGTGCGAACACCAAACTCGTGGACCCATCTGGCCCAGGTACTTCGCTCCAGCGAAGGAGCGGCTTAGCATCGGCGGCGGCCTCCCTGCCGAGGCCCGGCACGATTACCGTATCCCATTCGAGGCCCTTGGCTTTGTGGATTGTCATCAGTTCCACGGCTGGGCCTTCAACCGGTGGCGGCAAACCGAAGAGCTGCCCGATGCGCCGCTCCAGCAAGTCGAAGCCGGTCTCGCCGCCCGCCTCGATCTCCTCAAGCAGGTCAAAGTAGCGGGCGCAATCGGCGCGGTCCGCAGCCGACAATAGACACTCGGGTCCGCCCAGGCGAATCCAGGCCGATTCCACGCATTGGCGCAGTGGAATCCGGCGGACCATGGCGAGCGGCTCTGTCAATGCCAGGCGCACTCGCAGCACGCGAGGCGAGGTAGACTGCGCCAGCCGATCCCACAACATCGCGCGAGGGTCTGGCGCGGCCAGGTCGTGCAACTCGGCCAATGTGAGGCCGCACCACGGCGCGCGCAAAACGGCCAGCCACGCCGGACGGTCCCCTGGATGCAGCAGGGCGCGGGTCAAGGCCTGTACGTCCTGAATTGCCGGCCGTTCCGCCAACGGATCGAACTCCACGGCGCGAAACGGAATGCGGCGGCGCTCCAACTCGGCCACGATCGCCGTGGCATGGGAGCGCGCGCGCACGAGTACAGCCACGCTTCCGGGCAGCGCGGCCTCCGCCAGCCGGGCCACCTCTTCGGCCTCTTCCTGTTCAGCGTTGCTGAAGTAAGGGTAAATGGTAACCTCGGCGGACGCGGCGGCAACACGCCGCGGTTGAGACGCGCTGTAGGTGATAGCGCCCAACGCGGCATCTTCGGCTACGGGAAAGATCGCGGCGAAGGCGGTGTTCACCCAATCGACAAGGCCGGGGCGCGAGCGAAAATTGGCGGTCAACCGCAGGGGCTCACAACCCACCGCACCCACGCCGGACGTCCTCGCACGCAGAAACAAGCCCACCTGGGCTTCACGAAAGCGATAGATGGATTGCATCGGATCGCCCACCAGGAACAATGTGCGGTCACCGGGGTCCGATGCTTCCCAACCGGCCACGAGGCGCTCCACCAACTCAAACTGGCTCACCGAAGTATCTTGAAACTCGTCAACGAGTAAGTGCTCAATTCGTTCGCCGAGCGAGAAGGCGAGGTCCGTGGGATGGCCAGATGAGCCCAGAGCGCGGCGGGCAGCCTCGCCTAGTTCGACGAAGTCAACCATGCCTCGTTCGCGAAAAGTAAGCTTCAACTCGGCGGCCGCCACCGGCAGCAGAGTGAGCAGCGATTCGAGTACGCGCCACTGCTCTTCCCGGAAGCGCGCGTCGGGCAGCTTGCGAATTTCAACGAGCGCGGCAAGCAGAGTCTCGTCCCCGGCCAGCGCGCCGACGATCTCCAGAAACTCGCTCTTCTCCGCCTTGTATTGCGGCGGGAATCCGTGGCGCGCATCGGCGCTTTTACGCCACTGGTCCGTGCCAGTCAACAGGAAATTGGCCAGCATGCGCCAGGCAGGCAGGTCTCGGGCCGAGACACCAGGCACCGCCTCAACCGGCGGGCGCGGCGGATCAAGCCGGGCTCCGGCAAAGTCATGCATCTCGACAATCCGCGCGAGCACCAGCGGAGGGATGCGGCCGGCGGCCCGCTCGAGGCCGTGCCTCACCACTTCGGCCAGCGATTCCTCCAGCGCCGCGCGCAACGCCTCGCCCTCGGCACCCACGCCGAGGTGCCTGAGCCATTGATCGCGTTTGGGCAGGAGATCCTCAAACATGGCCGCCAGCGAACGGTAGTGATTGTCCAGGTGGAGGAGGAGTCGTTCGACGGCTTGGCCGGTTCGCCCATGGCCGGTGAGATGCCCGAGCGTGTGCCGCGCAGCTTCACGATAGAGTTCGCGCGCGTCTTCGGCAATCGCCGGCATACCACCGGTGCGCGCCATCCACGGCATGCGCTGCACGATCCCGGCGCAGAGCGAATCGATGGTTTGAATCCGCAGCCGCGCCGGATTTGAGCGGAGGTCCCAGCCCGCCTCGCGGTCCCGCTGGAGCGCCGCGTGGGCCGCCTGCATGGTAGTTTGCTCATGACGGCTGGCGCCAGCCTCGCCCGCCGCAGCTTGCGCGAGCGCCCCCACGATGCGAGCTCTCATCTCGGCCGCAGCCTTGCGTGTGAATGTGATGGCCGCGATCGCCTCAGGCTGCTCGACGCGACTGAGCAGCACCAGAAAGCGCTGCACCAGCAAGCTGGTCTTGCCCGATCCAGCCGGCGCCTGAACGATGAAGCTCTCCGCCGGATCAAGGGCCCGGGCGCGAACAGCCGAGTCATCCTGGGCATGTCCGAAAGCTGGCGCGCTCATCGGGCCGCGCCTTTCTTTTCGCTGACGCGGCAAAGCGCGGCCAGATGGCACTGCTTGCAGGTGTCGAACCGGTCCTTGGGGTCCACAGCGGCGCGCCCAGCCCGAAAATCCCGGCCCAGAGCATCAAGCACGCGGCGCCATTCGTCGATCCGCGCGGCCAGCGCAGCGGGATCGACCGCCTTGGCGCCCGGCAGCGCCCCGTCGATCGTGCTGTAGCCGCGAAAGAAATTTTCGCCGCTGCGAACCTGCGCAAAGGACAGCGCCGCCAGCGGTTCACGCGCGGATACGGCGTAGATAGGCAGTTGCGGGCTCTCGGGGCGCTCGCCTTCCCAATCGGCCAACTGAGGCGCGCGGCTCTTGTAGTCCACCAGCGCATAGGAGCCAGTTGCTAGCCGGTCCAGCCGGTCAAGCCGAACCTGCACGGTGAGCCCGCCAAGTTCCACCGTGCGTTCCTGCTCGGGCTCCTCGACGGTGAACTCGATCTCGCGCCGTTTTTCCAGTTCGATCCAGCTCTCGAGTAACTCGATCAGACGCAGCCGCTCGAGTGCGATAAGCCGGGCGGACAACGAATCGTCACCGCCGGACCGGCGCGCGGCCAACGCGGCATCGACGCTCCCCGCCAACACCTCAGCAACCAACTCCGGCGAAGCGGCGCGCAAGGCGGCGCTCGATGGCAGGCGCCTCCAAAACATCTCCAGCGCCGTGTGAAGGAAACCGCCGCGCTCGCGAGGATCAAGGCCGGCCTCCGGAGTTTCCAGCTCACGAGCGCCCAGCCGCATCTCCGCAAATGCGCGAAACGGGCACTTGGCCTGCATCTCCAGCGCGCGCGTGCCCCCACTCTGCCGCGCTCCCTCCGCCATCGGCGGAGCCTGGGAGTCATTGAGAGTTTCAAACGGAATTCCGTCCAATGCTAACGCGGCTGCAGACGGGGCTTCGATCGTCACGTGGCGCGGCAGCATCGCAAACAAAGGGCTGGGCGCGAGTTCACGTTCCGAGTCAGCCTTGGCGTAGCTCACCACAACTTCGTCCGCCGATTGCAGCAGACGCTGCGAAGTGCGAGTAGCGAAGGCAAGCTCGCGGGCCGGTGAGGCATGCGGCAGATTGAATTGGCGTTGCAGAGCAAGCGGGACGAAGGGATTGGGCGCAGGCCGAGCCGGCCACACCTCGTCATTCATGCCGGCAATCCACAAATGATCGAAGCGGCTGCCGGCGGCCTCGAGCAGGCCCATGATCTGGATCGGTTCGCCAGGGCTTTCCACTTCAAAGCTTTTGTTGCCGGCCAATCGGCGCAGCATCTCCAGCGCGCGCGTTTGCGTGATGGATTGGAACGCGACACCCGTCGAGGCCAATTCTGACAGCGAGGCTCGCCACGCTTCCATGACTTGAAACTCTTCGCTGGTCAACGGTTCGCTGCCGGGCCATCCGAAAGCGTCAAGCAGCCCGGCAAACGCGGCGCTCCAAGCGGCGGGCGGCTGCTCGGGGGGCCAAGCGCGACGTAACATGTCCACCTGCCAAAGCGCGCCGGACAAGGCGGGCGGGCAGGCGGTGTGACGCGCCAGTCCACCCGCTGTCAATGGCGCCGAAGGGCCGCGGCGAAGCACCAACTCGTAGGCCGCCCGCCGGCTGCGTTCTTCGCCAAATCGCCCGGCCCAGGGTGACAACAACAGCGAACTGACCGTCTCCCACTCCACGTGCTCGGCGCCGAATTCGAGCATCCGCAGTGCGGCGGCTATCATCGGCCGGGCGGCCAGCAAGGGTCCAAGCGAAATGTGAAAGGCACCGGGGGCGGCGAGCCGGAAGGCTCGTTCAAACGCTGGCCGGCGTTGCTCCAGATCCTGCACCACCACGCCGATCCTGGCTTGCGGATTTGCTTCCAACCGGCGGCGGCTCCACACGGCGGCAGCTTCAGTTTCGGCGATGGCATCCGCGAATCCCGCCAGAGAAGGAGCCGCACCCGTAGCAGGCGCTGGGGCGGTAAAGTGCGTGACGCGAGTGCCTGTCTGCTCCAGCGCGGCGAGGAGGGCGCGTTGCCGGGGCGTCAATTCGTCAAAGCCGGCCAACCACAATTCAGACGGCCCGGTCACGGCGTGGTTCAAGAGCCACTCGGTCTGTTGGGCGGAATCAATCCGATTGAGCCAGCGCGAATGAAACTGGAACTGCTGCGCCCACCCGTGGAACGCGCTGGTTTCCGCGGTCGCTTCCCAGGCAGGCAGCCGTTTCTTTCCTGAGATCGGCACGCGCCACTCGTGGACCAGCCGCCAAGCGTCCGCGGCCAGACGCGCCGCGGCTTGCGGTTGAATCAAGGTGGCCGATTCCGGGCTCGCCTCCACGATGGATTCCCACAGCGCTTGCTCCTGGATGGGGGTTAGCACCGGCGGTTCGCCACCCGCATGGCGGGACCACAACTGTTGAATGAAAGCCGGCCACGGCAAGATGGAAGGCGTGGGCCACGCGGCGAGTCCAGCGGCGAGTTGCCGGGCGTTGAATTCCTGTCGCACCGAGCGTGCGAGCCGCGCGTTGGCCGTTGCCAGGGTGGCGCCTTGCTTGAGGGCGGTGAACAAAGCCTCCGTCATTCGCCGAAGACCTGCGCTTCGAAGACGTAGAGCTTGGCGCGTTTGTCGCGGTAGGCCTCCGGCGCCAGACCAGCCTTGCGCGACAAGCCTTCAAGGAACTGCTCGCGCGTCCAACCCATCCCGGTGGCCACTTGCGGCAGGAGCAATCCGCCGGCGTCTCCCAGAGTCAACACCGCGCCTTGCCCGGGACGCCAGGACTGCCCAGGCGAAAGGAGGCGCAGGGGCGTCAGCAGCGAAACTTCTAGCGAAACGGGTAAGTCAGAGGCGCTCAACGGCGGAAAGCGTGGATCGGACCGAGCCGCTGCTCGAGTTCGATCAGCAATCGTGGCCAACAAGCCAGACCGCGGGGAGAGTGTGCCGATGCAGCCGCGGAGTTCCTTGTTCTTGCGAATCGTGACGAAGGCGCCCGTGCGTTGTTCAAACGCCGCTTCGGGCAAGACGGCTGGCGCGGGCGCCGAGCTCTGCCGAATCGTCGCATCCAGGGCGGAGCGAGCGTGCTCCAGCAGCAGGCGTTGCGCGGCGGCGTTCACCCGAAAGGACTCGACGGGATAGAAGGCGAGCGCGCCGTAGCCGACGTTGAGCGCGCGGTCACCACGCGGAACATCTGCCGAGGTGAGGTAGTCCGCCGTCGTCATATAGACCTTGTCGCCGTGCGCTTCGGCCAGCGTCGCCATAAGCAACCGGATCGGGTCACGCCCGCAGATCGTGTCGCCAGTCGATTCCAGGTGCCGGTCGAAGGCGGATACGTCGAGCGAGCCGATCGCTTCAAACGCCTGCTCGGCGCGTTCGCGCAGGCGCGCCGGGAGTTTCGCGTCATTCGGGAAGGGTGTATATCCGTAGGCTTTGCCGTAGTGGGTGAAATCGGATGAGGCGATGAGTAAGTCGCCGGCTTGCACCCTTGGGACGAGTTTCCTGGCCGCCACAGTCAATTGGTCCGCACTCAGCCGCCCGACGTAGAGCGGCACAATGGCCGCCTCCGGCACGGCGCGTCGCAAGAAGGGAAGCTGGTTTTCGAGCGAATGGTCACAGACGCTGCGCTCGTCCACCACCGGGAAACCCAAATGGCGCGCGATGTCGCCGGCCACACGCACCGGCCCGGCAGGCGACTCGTAGCGATTCAACTTCACCGTCACCACGCCTTGCATGGGCGCGTTGTGATTGAATGCGAGCAGAATGACGGTGCGCTGCGGACGATCAATCAGTCGATAGGCTCCGGCGGCCACGACGCCTGAATACTCGAGCCCAGCGTGCGGCACGATCAACGCCGTCAATCCCCGCCGCGGCGTGTTCACTCCCGAACGCTGCTTCGCCGTGTTGAAGGATTCATCGAGCACCTTGCTTAGCGCGCCGGCCTCGGAGGGAAACCAGCGGCCGGCCATCGGCGTGGGATGGATTTGGGCAGCGGCGATCGAGCCAAGCAGTAGCAGGATCCCCGGGCGGACAGGCATGCTCTTACTGTACTAGCGCCAGAACTGGAACCACTTCTTGGCGCCGCTGCCCGCGACCGGCTCAGGCGCCGGGGCCGCGGGCAAGGGCGCGCCATCGATGATCGCGCGCGGATTGTTCGTGGTCAGCCGCGCGGCCGCCTCGGCGCCGTATCGCTGGGCCAAATGCTCGTGGACATCGTCCAACACGGGCGGCCGGTGCTCGAGATCGTGTCCGTCACTGGCCACCACATGCACCAGGCCTCGCTCCATCATGGCTTCGGAAAACGCCTTGGCCCGTTTCCCGAAGTTGCCCAAAAACGAGCTGCCCGTAATCTGCAGCAGGCAGCCCATTCCCACCCAATTGGTAAGCTCGGCCACGCGTTGGCGCAGCAGCGAATTTCGCTCCGGATGCGTGATGATCGGGGTCATGCCGGCTCCAATCAATCGCTCAAACATTTCGGTGGTGGTGGGAAACACCGCCATCTCGGAGAATTCCACGAGCAAGTATTTTTTGTAGTTGATCGTGTACTTGGTTGGATGGGCCAGCGCATCCTGAATGTTGTCGTAGGCGAGGTGAAAGTCACAACCGCGATGGATGCGAATCGCGTTCCCCACCCGTGCCTGGAGCGCGGCGATGCGCTCAGTCATTACGTCGGGCTGAAACTTGTACTGGAGATCGGCGTGCGGAGTGGCTGTGATATCGGTGGTGCCGGCTTCGGCCGCCATCTCGACCATCGCCAGACTTTGTTCAAACGTTCTGGCGCCGTCGTCCACCCCGTGCAGAATGTGGGAGTGAATATCGATCAGATGAACATTTCCTCGTCGGATGTGGCTTGAGCGGGCGTGGGCCGGTTCGCCCGAACCAGGTGTTGCACGGCCGCCTTGACGCCGCTGGCGACGCCACTGACTTCGCGGATCGGCTTGATGACGGTGTTGTTGAGCGCAACGACGGAGTTGTGAACGCGACTGACCGTGTCGTCCATGATTAGCTCCAGCCGCTCCATCTGCACCTTGGCACGTTTGGTGGCGTCATCCACCACCGCATCCACCCGCACCAGATTCCGCTGCGTGGTGTCAAGCACATGCGCGGCACGCGTGGTGATCTCTTTGATCTGCCCCTGGTTGTCGGCTAACGTCCGGTTCGCCGTGTCAACCAACGTTTCGGCCTTGGGCATAAAAACAGATACCTGTTGGCGTAGCGCCGTGAGCGACTTGAACATGCCAAAGACCATCAACGCCATGGCTACCATTGCCACCGCGGAGATGACAACCGCCACTGTCATGACCGTGACCATAGAATCTGAGACCATCTCCTCTTAGGATACGCCGAGGCTGCTAAATTCCTTCAGCTTCCGACGCCGGGCGGCCCGGCCCACGACCCTCGCCACCCACCGCCTCGCGATACGCGGTCTTGCCCGCATCCACGGCGGCGGAAATATTGTCGCGCTGCTGGGAGAGCACGGTGCGGCCCTTTTCCACGTATTCAGAGGCCGACTCGCGTAGCCCCTCGCCGCGCCGCTTCACAAATTCCGCACTTTCGTCGGCCTTCTGGCGCAGGAATTCGCGCGTCTCTTCGCCGGATTTGGGGGCGAACAACATGCCGGCCGCCACACCCATACCCAGGCCCAAAAAGAAATAAGAGAGTCTGTTATCGTTATCCATAGTTTGTTCCTTGCTTGCTCTGCTTAGAGTGTACTTCAGTATCCTGGAAGAAGTCACACCCACCATGTTGGAACGTTCTCAGTTTCGCCCGCCACCCAAGAAGAAAGATGCCGCCAAGTTGTGGGACTACGCGCTGCACGCCTTGGGCCGACGTGCCCTGACGGCCGCCGAGATCCGCCAGAAGCTCAAGGAGAAAGCGGAGGATGCCGGCGACATCGAGCCGGTCATGGCGAAGCTGCGAGAGTACGGGTACTTGAATGACGAGCGCTTTGCCGAAGAGTATGCCAACTCGCGCAAGGCCAATCAAAGCTTCGGGAAGATGCGGGTGTTGCAAGACCTTCGGGGACGCCGCGTGGGCTCGGAGATCGCCGCGCAGGCCGTAGGCAAGATCTATGCCGAAACCGATGAGGTGGCGCTGGTGGAGGAATACATCGCGCGCAAGTTTCGCAGCTACAACATGATTGAGTATCTGGCAGAGCCGAGGCATTTGGCCTCGGCTTATCGCAAGCTTCGGATGGCGGGCTTTAGCTCGCCGGTGGTCGTTAAGGTGTTGAAGCGCTACTCGGAACGGGCGGAGGAAATCGAAGAGTAGGTGGAGTCCGCGGCTACCTCACATATAGCGTCGTCGCCAGTTGAGTTTCACTCGTACCGATCCGCAGCGTCACCGCAGCTTCCGTCCCCGCGGCAACCGCCGGCACGCGCGCGTTGATCTGCATCAGGCCGGCGGTGAACGGCGCTTGGCCGGTGAACAGCAACTCCGCAACGACGCCGCCAATCCGTAGCGTGGTTTCGGCCGCGGGTGCCGGGTAGACGCCGTCGCGCGGATAGGCGCCGGTTGCGCTGCTGGGCGAAGTCACCCCTTGACCGGTCGCATACAAGACGACGATGCTGCCGCGTGCCGCCGGGTTGGCTGGTGAGTTCACCGTACCATCCTGATTCCACACGCGCGGAAAGAGCCCGGGGTGGGTGGCGGCAAGCGGTAGAGTTATCGGCTCACTCGCCTGATTGTTCACGGTGATCACCATTTGCGCCTCGCTCGCCCCGGCCAGCTCATACGGCGCCTGTACGTTGAGTTGCCCGGTACCGGCGAAGTAGAGGGGCGCAGCCAAGCCGTTCCAGGTGACCGACACCCCGGGGCCAGACAAGGGCAGTTTGCCCGTGATGGGATCAAAGGCGAACGTTACGCCATCGGCCGGCCCGAGATTGGCGCCGTAGATCGAAATCAGTTCGCCCGGTGCGACGGCGCCTCCCATCGCGGAGAAGGTGTTGACCACGCCGGCGCGAGACACCTCGGGCTTGGCCGATACCGCGGCGGGCCCCAACATCCAAAGCTCGTTCGAGAGCCCAGTGTTGGTGGAGCCGCCGAAGAAATAGAGTGTGCCGCGATCGGCGGCATAGGCGCCTTGATGCCGGCTGCGGGGCGACGCCGCGCCGGGCGGATTCAACTGCTGCCAGTTCCGCGAGCGCGTGTCGAAGGCCCACGTATCGTTGAGCGCGCCGCCGCCGGAACCGCCGAAAATCACGAACCGCTCGCGCGCCGAGTCGAAAGCGGTCCCATAGTGCTCGCGCCCCGGCGGGCGTGGCTGCGCAGTGATCTCCGTCCAACGGTTGTTGACGAGGTCGAGCGACCATAGGTCGCCCAGCGGACACGGTCCAAAGCCGCTGGCGCATCCTCCATACAAAAGCATCTGCTGGCCAACGTGGTCATAGACGGCGTGGTGGAGACAGCGCCGCAGAGGCTTGGTTCCGGAAGGTGTTATGTTGCTCCAGGTGTCTTTGGTCAAGTCAAAGGCCCAGGTGTCGTCAAAGCGCCCGGCATTGGTGAAGCCGTGTGAAATGATCAGCCGTTTGCGCATTTGATCATAGACGCCTGAATGCCCGTAGCGCCGGCTCGGACCGGCCTCATTGCCGGCTAGTTGCTGCCAGGTGTTCTCGCCCAAGTCGTAGGCCCAGACGTCGGCGAAGAAACCGCTGGCTTGGCCACCAAACATGATGAGGCGACGCCGGACCGGATCTACGATCAACACATGGCCAAGCCGCGCCGCTGGCCTGACGCCGGAAGGCTGCAGTTCCTCCCAACGCTGGTCGTCAAGCGAGTACGCCCAGAGATCGTTTCGTGTCGTGACGTCTTGCCCGCCAAACAGGAAGAGGCGGCGGCTGCCGGTGTCATAGGCAATCGTGCCATCGACGCGCGCCGAGGGCTTCACGCCTGCCGGCGTTGCCAGTGAATAGGCAAGCGGCTGCGCGGAGGCAAGGCCCCCCAAAGCGAGCGCGACAAGCAAAAGCAATATACTCATAGGCCTCTTCTATCCTAAACCGCCTCGCAAAAATTCCCAAAATAATCTTCCCGGGCGGGAATAAACCACCGGGCTGTCGGCTTCATCCTGCGTATGTCAGCGTCTACCTCGGCGACGGCTTGGATGCACAAAGACTTGGCTGGCCAGGATGCGGAGGCCCGATTTCAAGCCGAAGCCCTGCCTCACGTCAACGACATTTTCAGGACCGCGTGTCGGATTTTAGGTGACCGACAGCGGGCGGAAGACGTCGCCCAAGAGGTCTACTTTCAGGCTTGGAAGTCATTTGATCGCTTCAACAGAGGCACCAACTGCAAGGCTTGGCTCTACAAAATCCTGTTCCACTGCGTGAATCATCACCGGCGTAAATGGTATCGCTTTCCTTTAGTAAAAGAGAACGAGGAGTTCATTGAAGCCAACCTGGAATATTCGCCGCCCGTTCCGGATAAACTGACTGACGGGGCCATTCTGGCGGCGCTGGAAAAGCTGCCGGTGGACTTCCGCGCCGTGGTGTTGCTCGTGGACGTCGAAGAATTCGCCTATAGGGAAGCGGCCGAAGTCCTGAATGTTCCTATCGGAACGGTGATGTCGCGGCTGAGCCGTGGACGCAGGTTGTTGCGGGCAGAATTGGCCGTCGTAGCCAAATCATACGGAATCAAATGTTGACGGGGGGAGGGGCAGAAGGGCATGGACGAGGATAATCTGATTACCGACGACGAGAGACGCCTGAGGGAGCACTTGCAGCGGGCGGTTCGCAGCCAGGAAGTGCCGCCCTATCTGGAGGCTCGCATTCGCGCGAATCTGAGCGCGGCCGCGCCGGCGCGTTCGTTCTGGGGACGGCAGTGGGCTGCTGCCGCGGTAGCCGTCGCGGTGGTAGCTGGTGGAACTATCGCCTACCAACTGGGGCACCTGCGTCTGACCGAGGCGTCTCAGGATTCCTACATCGTCTCGGTTTCGAATCAGGTGGCGTCGATCATGCGCGTCGGACTGGGTGACCACCTCCACTGCGCATACTTCGGCAAATCTCCAAAGACTCTTCCGCCGATGGAGGAATTCATCCGGACGATGGGCCCCGAGTACAGTGGTCTGATTTCCATCGTTCGCCGGGCGGTGCCCGAGCGCTTTCGCCTGGATGGCGCCCATCAGTGCCGTTCTCAGCAACGCCGCTTCGTACACATAGTCTTCAAGGACGACTCCAAGTTGATCTCGCTGGTAGTCACCCGGAAGAAGCCCGGCGAATCCTTTGAGACCGCAGGACTCCTGCCCGCGTTGGCACAGTCAGGCCTGGCGATTTATAGCGTCGGCGCGCAGCACTTCCAGATCGCCTCCTTTGAAAGCCGCGATCATCTGGTCTACCTGATCTCCGATCTTCACAAGGACGAGAACATGGGTCACCTGCTGGCGATGGCTCCGGCCGTGAAGGGTCTACTGGCGAAGATCGAACTCTAAATAAAAAATACAGTCATCCCTAATCTTCTCGTCGGCGCCCGGCATGAGACGCCTGGCGCCAATTTTGTTTCAGCTCACTGGAATAACCACTCGTTCATCCGGGCTTTCAAAGCCATGAACGAAGCAGCAGCGTTAACCGCCGAAGAAATACGGCTGGAGGATTCCCGAACACGTCAGGCGCATTGGAAGCGCTGGGGCCCCTACCTCAGTGAGCGGGCCTGGGGTACCGTTCGCGAAGACTATAGTGAACACGGCACCGCCTGGGAGTACCCGTCTCACGATGCGGCGCGTTCGAAGGCCTATCGATCGAACGAGGACGGTATCGCCGGCATCAGCGACCGTCACCAGCGCGTCTGTTTCGCCATCGCCCTTTGGAACGGCCGAGATCCGATTTTGAAGGAACGCATCTTCGGATTGACCGGCAACGAGGGCAACCACGGCGAAGACGTCAAGGAGAATTATTTCTATCTTGACTCCACGCCCACTCACTCCTACATGAAGTATCTGTATAAGTATCCGCAGGCCGAGTTTCCCTACGCGCTGTTAGTCGAAGAGAACCGCCGCCGTAGCAAGGGAGAGCGCGAATTTGAATTGCTTGACACGGGCGTATTTGACGATAACCGCTACTTCGACGTGGAAGTGGAATATGCCAAAGCGGCGCCCGAGGATCTGCTGATCCGGGTCAACGTCTCCAACCGCGGGCCGGAAGCGGCCGACGTTCATCTGCTGCCGACGGTCTGGTTCCGCAACACGTGGTCCTGGCAAAACGGCGCCGCGAAGCCCTCGCTGCGCGAAGCCGGCGGAGCCATCGACATTGAGGGGCAGCGCCGTCTCTTTTGCGAGGGCGCGCCGGAGTTGTTGTTCACCGAGAATGAAACCAACACGCGCCTCCTCTACGGCCATGACAACGGAATCCGATTCGCCAAAGACGGCATCAATGACTTCGTGGTCCACGGCGACATTGGCGCGGTGAATCCGGCTCGCATCGGCACCAAGGCGGCCGCGCGCGCTATCGCCTGACGATACCCGCCGGCGAGACGGTAACCGTGAAGTTACGGCTCACTGACGCGGCCGTGATCAAGAATCCGTTGGGCAAGGAATTCGACCGCACGTTCGCGCTCCGCATGCAAGAAGCCGACGAGTATTACGCCACCGTCATTCCCAAAGACATTTCGGCCGACGCCAAGCTGGTCATGCGCCAATCCTTCGGTGGCTTGTTATGGTCAAAGCAGTTCTACCATTACGTGGTGAAGGACTGGCTGGAGGGCGATTCAGCCACCCCACCTCCCCCGGCCAATCGCGTCAACGGACGCAATAGCGACTGGGCCCACCTCTACAACGCCGACGTCCTCTCGATGCCCGACAAATGGGAGTATCCGTGGTACGTCGCCTGGGATCTGGCTTTTCACTGCGTGCCGCTGGCGCTGGTTGATTCCGAGTTCGCCAAAGAGCAACTGGCGCTCATGGTGCGCGAATGGTACATGCACCCCAACGGACAGATGCCGGCCTACGAGTGGGCCTTCGGAGATGTCAACCCGCCCGTCCACGCCTGGGCAGCCTGGCGGGTTTATAAGATCGAGAAAAAGCGGCGCGGAGTGGGCGACCGGGTGTTTCTGCAGCGCATCTTCCACAAGTTACTCCTGAACTTCACGTGGTGGGTGAATCGGAAGGACGCCGAGGGACGCAACGTATTTCAGGGCGGCTTTCTGGGGCTCGATAACATCGGCGTGTTTGACCGCAGCGCGCCGCTCCCGGGCGGGGGCCACATTGAGCAGGCCGACGGCACGGGCTGGATGGCGATGTACTGCTTGAATCTCCTGGCGATCGCGCTTGAACTGGCCGAGGAGGACCCTTCCTACGAAGACGTGGCGAGTAAGTTCTGGGAACACTTCCTCTATATCGCCAAAGCCATCAATCAACTTGGCGACGGCGGCGGCATGTGGGACGAGACCGATGGGTTCTTCTATGACGTGCTTCACAACGGCCATGGCCATCAGGCATTAAAAGTGCGCTCGATGGTCGGGTTGATTCCGCTGTTTGCGGTCGAGACTCTGGAGGCGGCCGCCGTCGCCAAGCTGCCCGGCTTCGCGCGGCGCATGGAGTGGTTCATCGCCAATCGCCCGGACCTGACGGGCAACGTAGCGTGCATGCACACGCCGGGAATGGGAGACCGTCGATTGCTCTCTATCGTCAACGAGAACCAGCTTCGCCAGGTGCTGAGGTTCATGCTGGACGAAAACGAGTTTCTCTCGCCATACGGCATCCGGGCCCTCTCGCGAGTCCATCGGGACCAGCCCTATGTGATGCAGGTGAACGGCACGGAACATCGCGTGGACTACGAGCCGGCCGAATCTTCCACGGGGCTCTTCGGCGGTAATTCCAATTGGCGCGGGCCTGTCTGGTTTCCCGTGAACTTCCTTCTCATCGAGTCACTGCAGAAATTTCACCACTATCTCGGCGACGGGTTCACGGTGGAGTATCCAAGCGGATCAAGTAGCTTTTTGACGCTGGCGGACGTGGCGGCGGAGCTGTCGCGCCGCCTCACGCGCATCTTTCTGCGCGGCTCCAATGGAGAGCGGCCCGTTCATGGCGCGACGCCCAAGTTTCAGGCCGACCTCCATTGGCGCGACCTGGCAATGTTCTACAAGTACTTCCACGGCGACAATGGATCAGGCGTAGGCGCCAACCATCAGACGGGCTGGACGGGCTTGACCGCCAAGCTTCTGCAGCAAAGTGGATACTAAGTGACGATGCGCATTCATCCGATCGAATTCGAGCACGCTCGCACGCTTGAGTGGCTGGAGACGAACGGGCTGGGCGGCTTTGCCTCGTCAACCGTGCCCGGCATGAACACTCGGCGCTATCACGGGCTGCTCACCGCCGCTACCCGTCCCCCGGTGGGCCGAGTCCTGCTGCTCTCCAAGCTCGAGGAAGTTGTCGTCGTCAATGGCCAACGATACGAACTCTCGGTGAATCAGTATCCCGGCGCAATTCACCCGCCGGGGCACCAGTACCTGCGCGAGTTCCGCCTCGATCCGATGCCCACCTTCCTTTACGCGGCCGGCGGCGTGGAGATCGAAAAGCGCGTGTTCATGGTGCACGGCGAGAACACTGTGGTGGTGGAGTATCAGTTGCTCTCGGGCCCCGCCGAAGGTTGCACGTTGGAGCTTCGTCCGTTGATTGCTTTCCGCGACTACCACAGCACGACACATCGCAACGACAGCTTGGATGCGACGGTGGCATTCGAAGAGGGCATGGCAAGTGTCGCGCCTTACTTGGAGATGCCGCGGTTGTACATGGCCCACAATGCGGTTCACGCCGAGGCTACCGGAGACTGGTACAACAACTTTGAGTATGAGATCGAGCGCGAACGCGGGCTCGATTTCCGTGAGGATCTCTTCAATCCCCTGCTGCTGCGCTTTTCACTCGGACCATCCGTCCGCGCCACAGTGATCGCGTCCACGGTATCCCGCGCCGCGGCCGATGCACCCAATTTGCGCGCCGGCGAAATCGCCCGCCGCCGCGACATCGCCGCCATGGCGCCGTCGGAGGAACCATTCGTTCGCGACCTGACGTTGGCGGCGGACCAGTTCATCGTCCAGCGCGCTGACCTCAAGACCGTGATAGCCGGTTATCCCTGGTTCAGCGATTGGGGCCGCGACACGATGATTGCCCTGCCCGGGCTGACCCTCGTTACCGGCCGCTTCGAAATTGCGCGCGATATCCTGCTCGCGTTCGCCCGCAGTGTCGATCGGGGCATGTTGCCCAATCGCTTTCCCGACGCCGGCGAGGCGCCCGAATACAACACGGTGGACGCGACGCTCTGGTATTTCGAGGCCGTGCGCGCCTACCTCGCCTACACCGGCGAGTTTGAATTCGTGCGGACTCGCCTGCTGCCCACGCTACTCGACATTCTCGACTGGCATTTGCGTGGCACCCGCTACGGCATTCATATGGATAGCGATGGTCTGCTGACCTGCGGCGAAGCGGGCGTGCAACTCACGTGGATGGACGCCAAGATCAGAGATTGGGTGGTGACGCCGCGCAGCGGCAAGCCGGTGGAGATTCAGGCGCTTTGGTACAACGCTTTGCGGATCGCCGCCGATCTCACGCGGCGCGAGGGCCAGTCGCTGCAAGCCGATTCTTTCGATGAACTGGCCACCCGCGCCCAAGCCAGTTTCCTCGCCCAGTTTTGGAATGGCAGCGAGCATTGTCTCTTCGACGTTGTAGACGGCGGTCAGCGCGACGGCGCGATCCGCCCCAATCAGATCTTCGCCGTGAGCCTGCATCACCAGATCCTGCCGATTGATCGCGCCCGTCAGGTGGTGGAGGTGGTTGAGCGCGAATTGCTGACGCCGGCGGGCCTGCGGAGCCTGTCGCCGCGTGACTCGCGGTATCGCGGGCGTTACGAAGGCGGCGTCTTCGAACGTGACTCGGCCTATCATCAGGGCACGGTTTGGCAATGGCTGATGGGGCCATTTCTTACGGCCTATTGCAAGGTGAATCCAGACTCACGCGCGCAAGCCGCTGCCTGGCACACCGGCATGCAGAGTCAACTGGGCGAGGCCGGGCTCGGGCAGATCAGTGAGATTGCCGATGGTGATGCTCCGCATCGCGCACGAGGCTGCATCGCGCAAGCCTGGAGCGTAGCTGAGCTGCTGCGCGCCGCCGTGGAAGATGTGCATCCCCGCCTTGGTTGAAACCCGGCGTAAAGGGTGCGAGTCTAATGCTAAGGGATGAAACTCTCCGTTGCCCTCTTTTTCACCCTGCAGGCCGGCAACCCGCAGGAGCAGGGACTCAAGGCTCTCGAGGCCAAACAGTATCCAGCCGCCATCGCCGCGTTTGAGACCGCCGTCGGCGTTGATCCGCGTGACTACACCGCCCATTTCCACCTGGGGCTGGCGCGTTCCATGGCGGGTCAACATGCCCCCGCCGCGCAGGCTTATCGCCAGACTCTGGCGCTCAAGCCGGGTCTCTATGAAGCCCAGCTGAACCTCGGCGTCGTTCTCATCAGCCTCAAGCAGCCCGCCGAGGCTGTGTCGATTCTCAAGGAGGCAGCCGCCCAGAAGCCCAAGGAATTCAGACCGAACTACTATTCAGGCGAAGCTCAACTGGCGGCCGGCCAAGCCGCCGGCGCGGAGGCTTCGTTTCGGATCGCCCTGGAGGCGGATGCCAAGTCAACCGAAGCGCGGGCGGGACTCGGTCGAGCCTTGCTTCGTCAAAACAAACTGGCTGAGGCGTCTGAGCAATTGCGCGTCGCCGCCGATGCCGAAGGCCTGCTGGAATTGGCGGCCGCGTACGAACGGACCACCGATCCCGGGCCGGCCATCGCTATCTATCAGGAGTTTGCCGCCGGCCATCCCAACGACGCCGCGGTACATGAACGCCTGGGAGTCCTGATGATGAACTCCGGACGCGCCGGTGAAGCAATCCCGCATTTGGAGAATGCCGTCAAGGGGTCGCCCACCGCCGCCAATCGATTTGCTTTGGCCACTGCCTATCTTCGCGACAAGCAATCTCAAAAGGCCACCGAGTCAATAAACGAAGCGATCGCGGCTGATCCCAAGAACCCGGAGTTATACATCGCGTCGGCCGGCCTCCATCGCGATCAGAAGAATTTCAAAGTGGCTGCCGAGCAATTCTGGCGCGCCACTCAACTCAAACCCGAATCCAAAGAGGCTTGGTCCGGCATGGCCACCATGTTGCTGTCGCTGGAGAACTATGCCCAGTCCGTCGCTGCGTTCGATAAGCTGGAATCTCTCGGTGACGCCAGCCCTGGTCTCTATTTCCTGCGAGCGTTGGCTTTTGACAAGACGCACAACTATAAGCCCGCGCAAGCCAACTACCAGAAATTCCTATCGATAAGCGGGAACAAGTTTCCCGACGAGGAGTTCAAGGCACGGCAAAGGCTTAGAGTCATTGAGAAGGAGTTGGCCCGACGATGATGCTGCGCCTACTATTGCTGACGGCCTCCCTTGGAGTGGGTCTATCGTGGGCGTTTGATCTCGACGCGATTCGCAAGGAGCCCAGTCTGGAGCGACGCTCGGAGATGGCGCTGACAAATGCCGATGGCGCTTTGGACCGTGCGCGAGAGGCATACGGGAAAGGCGAAGACAAGGCCTTCCAGGCGGCCCTTAACGAAGTCGGCGAGTCGATCGACTTGTGCAAGCAATCCCTTGATGACTCGGGCAAGAATGCCCGCAAGAGCCCGAAGTATTTCAAGAAGGCCGAGATCGGCATTCGCCGTTTGAGCCGGCGGCTCGACAGCCTCCGCATCGAAGTGAGTGTGGATGACCGGCCCGCCGTGGACCCGATCGTCGCCCGCGCTCACCAGTTGCAAGAAGAAATATTACTCGCGATCATGGGCAAGAAAAAGTGATAAGGAGCCTGCATCCGATGCGCAGCAGCCGCCCGATTCTCTGGACACTCCTCTTGGCTGTTTCCACCTTGTTGGTGGCACAGGGCACCCGGGATTTCCTGACTGCCGATGAGGTTGATCAGATCCGCTTGACGGCGCCCGATCCTAACGCGCGCCTGGTTCTCTACAGCAGCTTCGCCCGTCTTCGCCTCGACATGATCAAGCAGTCAGTGGCTAAGGAAAAGCCCGGGCGCTCCGCCTTTATCCATCAAACCCTGGATGACTACACCAAGATTATTGAAGCGATAGACACGGTCGCCGACGACGCGCTCAAGCGCGGTACGGTGCTTACCGAAGGCATGAAGACGGTGATTGAAACCGAGCGGCGGATGGTCGTCGAATTGAAGGCGATCGAGGAGTCTGAGCCTAGCGACTTATCCCGTTACGCATTTGCCCTCAGGACCGCCATTGATACCACGCAGGATTCACTCGAAGTCTCCGAGCAGGACCTGGTAGAGCGCAAGAAAGACGTCGTGCATCGGGAGGCCGACGATCGCAAGAAGCTCCAGGAGATGATGACTCCCGCGGAGACCAAGGAACGAGCCAAGGCGGAGCAAAAGCAAACTGCCGTCGAAACCAAGCAAACCCGCAAGGCTCCCACGCTGCGCCGAAAAGGCGAAGTGCCGAAGCAGTAACTCTAGGCGGCCGATGTCAAGCTGGCCATCGCGGCGTCAACGCCCCCGGCCGAGTGCGGTACTCCCGCCAGCTTGAGCCCCATCTCAACTCCGCACAGTGTTCCGGCGAGCATCAGCTCATTAAAATCTCCCAGATGGCCGATCCGGAAAGCCCGCCCTTTCAGCCGCCCGAGACCGGCTCCTAGCGACATGTCGAACCGCTGCAGCACCAGTTGGCGAAATTCGTCGGCGTCGTGACCGGCAGGCAGCATGATCGTCGTAAGGACATTGCTGTATTCGTCGGGGTAGCGGCAAAGAATTTCCAGTCCCCAAGCCCGGACGGCGGCTCGTGTTGCTTCGGCCAGGCGGCGATGTCTCTGGAACACATTCTCAAGGCCTTCCTCCTGCAACATCTTCACCGCCTCGGCGAGGCCGTACAGCAGATTCGTGGCGGGAGTGTATGGAAAGAATCCAGTCTTGTTCGGACCAAGCATCGCATCCCAGGCCCAATACGACTTCACAAATTTCGAACTCCGCGACGCGGCCAAAGCTTTTTCACTGATCGCGTTGAAACCCAGGCCAGGGGGAAGCATCAGCCCTTTCTGAGAGCCCGTGACAGTGACGTCGATGCCCCATTCGTCATGGTGCAGATCGATGGACCCGAGAGACGACACGGCGTCCACGAGCAATAGTGCGGGGTGGCCAGCGCGATCAATCGCCTGGCGAATGGCGGCAATCTGGCTCGTGGATCCAGTCGAGGTTTCGTTGTGGACCACCATGACGGCGCGGATCTGCTTTCCCGTATCTTCGGTGAGCTTGGCCTCAACGAGGCTCGGATCGACACCGCGCGTCCAATCCGTTGGCACCAGATCTACGTCAAGCCCAAGCCGGCGGGCCATTTCCGTCCATAGTCTGGAGAACTCGCCAATCTCGAACGCCAGCACTTTGTCTCCGGGCGAGAGCGTGTTGATCAGAGCGGCTTCCCACGCTCCCGTCCCCGACGACGGATAAATCACCACCGGGCCGGATGTCTTGAAGATGGCGCGCACCCCCTCGAGGACTTCGCGCCCGAGCGCGGCAAACTTCGGACCACGATGGTCTATGGTTGGCTGCGCCATTGCCCGGAGAATGCGATCGGGCACGTTGGTCGGCCCGGGGATCTGGAGAAAGTGACGTCCGCTGTGGTGCATGGATGGCTTGCTTCATCCTATAACAGGGCCATTGGGCGAGTGCTCGCGCTACCCACTTACCCGATGGCCGGTATGTTCAATTCCAGCCCGGGCCGATACTATACAGGCTGGACTGCGCTATCGGAGGAGGTAGCGTATGAATGGTAGACTAACGTATCTCGCATTGGTTTGGGTCAGTGGGCTGACGAGTGTTTGGGCGGCCAACATTGGCGTTGCCCGGGCTCCCCTTGGTCAGGAGGCTCCTCTCCAAACATCCTCGTCGCCCGGCGCAGACGAATCGCCCGAGGTGATCGCCGTCAAGGAGCCCCGCCCGGAGCCGGACAATCCAGTGGATGGCCCGCCGGAGCCGTCGACATTGGCTTTGGTCGGGCTGGGAATGACGGGCCTTGGACTACTGCAGCGACGCCGGCGCAAGCAGCGATAAGCGAGAGGCGCCTTGCACTCGGCACTCCGTTGCGATACAAGAGTGTCCATGTCGACGATCGACCGTCGCCAATTCCTCCAAGCCGCCGCGCTGGCCACTACCGTAGCAGCCGCGCCTGCGGCCAAATCCCCGCACCCAGACTCGGAGACGCTGGTGAGTACTCTCTACCAAACTCTGAGCACGGAACAGAAGCAGGCAATCTGTTTCGCCTACGACGACCCTCTTCGATCAAAAGTAGAAAACAGTTGGCTGATCACGCCACACAAGGTGGGTGAGTTCTTCAAGCCCGATCAACAGGCGATGATCCTGGAGATCTTCCGAGGGTTGCACAACCCCGAGTTCGTGGAAAAAGCGATCTATCATGTCGACGAAGACGCCGGTGGCGTCAAGAACCTGGCCATCGCGATGTTCGGCGAACCAGGCCGTGGCCAATCGGAGTTCGTGATCACCGGGCGCCATTGCACCAGCCGTTGCGACGGCAACTCCACCGATGGCGTCGCTTTCGCCGGCCCGATCATGTACGGCCATCAAGCGGGGCCCAATGATATGGAGAAGCCAGATCATCCAAGCAATGTCTATTGGTTCCAGGCCCAGCGGGCCAACGAAGTTTTCCAGGCGCTCGACGGCAAGCAACGCGAGGCGGCGCTGGTGAAAAAGGCTCCCCGGTCTGAGTCAGGCAACAAGGCGGTGGAGTTACGGACGGAAGGCTTCGCGGGGCTGCCGGTCAAGGAAATGTCCCGAGATCAACGCGCGCTGGTGGAAAAGGTGATGGCCGATCTCCTGCTGCCATTCCGGAAGAAAGATACCGACGAGGCGATGCGCTCGATCAGGAAACACGGCGGCGTGGATTCGCTGCACCTGTCGTTCTTCAAGAACATGGACATCGGCAACGACGGTGTGTGGGACGTGTGGCAATTGGAAAGCGCCAACATGGTCTGGTATTTCCGGGGTTACCCGCACGTGCACACGTGGGTCCACATTCGCTCGTAGCTGGGATCGGCGACAATCGAACGAGGAGCGCACCAGCATCTTCAGTCTTTCCGAGGCCTGCCGCGATCTTGCCTTTCGCGATCGCGGACGAGCCATCGCCAATCTCTCCGTTCTGTCGGCCGGCCCGCTGCCTGAGAAAATCCAGGAGCGGCTGGCGGCTTCGCTGCGTTCTGCCGCCGATCCGGACTCGGCCGTGCACTACTTGCGCCGGCTTTTCGAAGATCAGCCGTTTCCCTTCCAGCGTCTCGTGCGAGCCCCGGCGGCAATTCAATTTCTGCTGACGGTGTTCTGCCAGAGCCACTTCCTTTCCGAAGAGCTGCTGAAGACGCCAGAGTGGCTGGAGCCGCTGGCGCAATCGGGCAATCTGCATCGCCAGACCACCATCGATGAATACGTGGCCCGGCTGACGGCGCGGCTGGCCCGTTTTGCGCATCACGAAACGCCGGCCGCCGAATTCGCGGCCTTTCGCCGGGAACAAATTCTGCGCATCCTGTTGCGGGACTTGCACGGCTACGCCTCGCTCGCCGAAATCACCGAAGAGATCTCGCACGTGGCCGATGCGGTGGTGGAGTGCGCGTGGCGGCGTGTCTCGGCCGCGCTCGCGCTTCGTCATGGCGTGCCCACGCTCGCCGGTAGCGGGCTGGAATGCGGCCTTTCTATTCTGGCGGTGGGCAAACTGGGCGGCAGCGAGTTGAACTACAGCTCCGACATCGATCTGCTATTTGTCTACGGCGGCGCGGGCGAGACCACCGGGCCGGCGGTGATCAGCAATCTGGAATTTTTCAAGAAAGCTTGCCTGGAACTTACCGCCGTGCTATCGGCCTTCACCCCGCACGGCAGCGCTTACCGCGTGGATTTGCGTTTACGTCCGGATGGCTCTCAAGGCGAAGTATGCGTGTCGCTGGCAGGCGCGAAGGCCTACTACGGCAAGCGCGCGCGCGATTGGGAATTGCAAATGCTGATCAAGGCGCGGGTGGCGGCGGGCGATCAGGAACCTGGCCGTGAGTTGCTCGAGTTCGTCGAACCCCTGATCTATTCTTCGACCACAGATTTCTCGAAGGTGGAGGCGGTGTCGGAGGCTCGTACGCGCATCCATGAAAAGCTGAACCGCAAGCGGAAGGGCAAGGAGGAATTAGACGTCAAGCTCGCGCCAGGGGGAATTCGCGACATCGAGTTCCTGGTACAGTGCCTGCAGCGCTTGCATGGAGGGCGCGACAATTGGGTGCGGCACGGCGGGACGATTCTGGCGCTGGCGCGTCTCCGCGACAAGAATTTACTGTCGGAGATCGAATACGGGAGGCTCGCGCCGGCATATACGTTCTTGCGAAACCTGGAGCATCGATTGCAGATTCAAGAAGACCGGCAAGTCCACACGCTTTCCGACGACGCCGCCGAATTGGAAACCCTGGCACGACGCATGCCGCCGGCAGTCTTGGGCGCCGGATTGACGGCGGAGAATCTCATGGCCGAGCTTGAGCGACATCTGGCGAACGTGCGCGAGATCTACGAGCGAGTGGTGCATGCCCAGATGACGGCGGTTCCGGCGCGCGTCGAACCGAAGCCCGCGGTCTGGGAACCAGCCCGGCCGTCGGAAGGCATTTCCGGAAATCTAGCGCGGCAACTGGCGCAGAAAGCACCCGGGTTCGCCGCCACCGTGACCCGCAGCCCACTGCGTTATGGCGCGTTGGCGTTCGAACATTTTCTTGAGCGGGTTCTTCAAAACGCCGAGTGGCTCAAGCGCCTCAATGAAGACCCAGCCCTGGCCGGCTACGCGGTGGATCTGTTCGAACATAGTCCCTATTTCGCCGAACAATTGAATCGCCGCCCGGAGTTGATCGAGCAGTTACTGGAAATGCGGCGGGAGCCGCGCGGCAGCCACAACTACCGCGAACTGCCGGGGACGTTCGCGGGTCCGGCCGACCTCCGGCGTTTTTTCAATCGCGAGATGCTGCGCATTCAGTCCGACAGCATCTGCCTGCGCCGCCCGATTTGGGAGACCCTGAAATGGACGTCGGACTTGGCCGACTGCGCGATCAACGCCGCCTACGGCATGGCTCTGGAACAGGTGGTGCGGACACACCCCCCGGGAATGCCTGAGTACGTGCCCGAAAAGCAGTTGATGGTGATTGCGCTCGGCCGGCTGGGCATGCGTGAGTTCGACCTGGGCTCGGACGCCGACCTGGTTTTCATTCTGGACGATCGCGACGCCGGAGAGCGCATCTTCTGGACACGGGTCGCCGAGCGGCTCATCGAAATTCTGACGGCCTATACCGGCGATGGGACGCTGTTTGCCGCCGACACCCGCCTCCGGCCCAACGGCCGCGAGGGCCCACTCGTACAAACCGAAACTGCGCTGCGCGAGTACTTCGGCCGCGGCGCCGAGGCGTGGGAGGGCATCACTTACTTGAAGGCGCGGCTGGTGGTGGGAGACGAGACCCACGGAGAGCGCTTCCTGAGCGAACTGCAGGATTTAGATTGGCAACGCTACGGCCAGACCGAGCGTTCCCGCGCGCCGCTGCGGCAAATGCGCATGCGCCTTGAGCAGGAACAGGGACGCGACAGCCCCCTCAAGGCGGGCCTGGGCGGCTACTACGATATCGACTTCGCCCTGATGTTCCTGCGGCTCAAAAGCGCCGGCATCTTTTTCAAGGTCCTGAACACGCCGGAACGCATCGACGTGGTCCATAAGATGGGGCATTTGGATCGCGCCGACGCGCGGTTCCTGCTGGACGCGGCGACGCTGTATCGCGCCGTGGATCATGCCTTGCGGCTCACGTCGGGCCAGGCGGAAGGCAAGCTACCGGCGGCCCAGCTACAATTGCAAATGATCGAGGAACTATCGGGCCGGTGGACGCCGGACCATTTGCACGATCAGCCGTTGGGAGAAGAGTTGGAACAGATTCGCGCCCGTACCCGCGACTATTTTCTACGGTTGTTCGCATGAGGCGCATGACTGCGGTGCTGCTATTCGGCATTCAGTCGACTTTGAGCGGCGCGGGAGTCGGCGACGCCTACGTGCGGCTTTACAATTTCGACTTTCCCGGCGCTCACAAGATTCTGGACGGCTATATCGCCGGCGCGCCGCAGGACCCGCTGGGCCACTCCACACGCGCCGCAGCGTATTTGTTTTATGAGCTGGATCGCCTGAAGATCCTGCAGGGCGAGTTCCTCTCCGACGACAAGAAGATCTCCGGCGACGACAAGCTCCAACCGGACCCGGCGATTCGGGCGCATTTCTTCACCTCGGTTGAGGAAGCGCAGCGGCTGGCCGATACGCTGTTACGCGATCACCCCGGCGATCCCAATGCGTTATTCGCCTTCTGTATCACCGAAGGATTAAAGACTGACTACACGGCGTTTGTGGAGAAGCGGCAATTGCGAAGTCTCGCCTCGGCACGTAAGGCGCACAATTACGCCGTTGAGTTGCTCAAGCAGGACCCGACGTTCGTGGACGCCAACCTCACTACCGGCATCACGGAGTATCTGGTGGGGAGCCTGCCGTTTTTCGTCAAGTGGTTTGTGAAGTTCGATCAGACCCAAGGCAGCAAGCAGCAGGCCGTGGCGAACCTTGAGAAAGTGGCGCAACAGGGGCGCTACCTCGGACCGTTTGCGCGCATCCTGCTCTCCATCATTCATCTGCGCGAGAAGCGATTGCCGCAAAGCATCCGGCTGCTGGAGGGGTTGGTGGCCGAGTTCCCCGGCAATCATTTGCTGCGCGACGAGTTGAAGAAACTCCGGAGCCAACCGGTCAAGTAGCGAATCGAGATAAGATGACGTTCTGTGTATACGATGTTGCCTTTCCTCCTTCTCGCACTCGCCGCGCCGCTACTGGCTGAATTTCGCGCGGCGGCTGTCAAGGTCGACATCACGCCGAAGACGCCGCAATGGCTGATGGGTTATGCCGCGCGCCAGTCCACCGGCGTGCATGATCCGATCTTCCATCGCATCGCGATCCTTGATGACGGCGCGACGCAAGTAGTAATTGTCGCCTCCGATATCTGCGTTTTCTCACCAACCGTCTACGACGAAGCGGCTGCGGAAGTGCGGCGCGAGTTCGGCCTGGAGCCCAAGCAACTTTGGTGGACGGTCACGCACACCCACTCCGCGCCCGAGGTTGGACCGCCCGGCGTTTACGACGTGCTGCTGAAAGGGCGTAGCGATCATGAATGGAGCAGAGAGTATCTTGCGCAGGTGAAGTCCACGCTGCGGCAGGGTATCGCCGAGGCCCGCGCCAAACTCGTTCCGGCGCGCCTGGCGGCTGGAGAGGGACGATCCAACGCCAACATCAACCGGCGAGCTCGGGATCTGGATGGCACGATTTCGCTTGGCTACAACCCCGATGGTCCGGTGGACCGGCAGATCGGCTTGCTTCGCCTCGAGCGGCCGGATGGCTCGCCCATCGCTTTGATCGCCAACTATGCGATGCATGGCACGGCGCTCGGCGGCCAATCAATGGAGATCAGTGGCGACGCCCCCGGTGTGGCGGCTGCCTATGTCGAGCAGAAGCTAGGCGTACCGGTCTTGTATGTCAACGGAGCGGCGGGCAATATCGCGCCTATCTATACGACTCAGGTGAGTCCACGTGCGGCGCACTTAGGCGAGTTTCGAGTGTTACTGGGCGATCGGATTCTCGCCGCCAACGCGAACCTAACCGGCGCGAAAGAGGTTAACCTGCGATTGCTCGAAAAGACAATTGAGACTCCGCTGCGGGCTGGCTTGGTCTGGCCGCCCGAACTGAGCACCTATGGGAGCGCCAACATGGTCCGCATTCCGGTACGCTTCCTCGCGCTGGGCGACACGGTACTGTGGGGCGCGCCGATCGAATTGTTTTGCGAGATCGCCATGCGTGTTCGCAATGATTCGCCATTCTCTCACACCTTCTTTTTCGGGTACACCAATGGCTGGCTCGGGTACTTGCCGACGGCCGCCGCGTTTGCCGAAGGCGGCTACGAGCCTCGCACATCGCCCTTCACTCCGCGCGTGGAACGCGACTTCGGCGACGGCGTCGCCACCGCTATTGCCGGATTGCAATCACCAGGAGCCAAATGATGCAGCGATTTTTCATATTCGCCTTGAGCGCCGCCCTAGCCGGCGGTTCTGAGCAAGGGGCGCGGTTTCAGAGTCTGTTTAACGGCAAGAATCTGGCCGGCTGGATCAACGTCAACACGAACCCGGACACCTGGTCCGTCAAGAATGGCGAACTCGTCTGTTCCGGGCATCCGATCGGCGTGATGCGCAGCGCCAAGCAGTATGAGAATTTTGTACTTCATATCGAATGGATGCATACCGAACCGGGCGGCAATTCCGGCGTCTTCGTCTGGAGCGGCGCGCGCCCTGGTGAGCAGAACCGTTTGCCCGACGGCGTGGAAGTGCAAATGCTGGAGCTGGACTGGCCCAAGCTAAACATGCGAAACGGAGTGGAACCGCCGATCGCCTATGTACACGGTGAACTGTTCGGAGTCGGTGGAGTCAAGACGACGCCGGACCACCCGCGCGGCGAGCGGAGCAAGTCTATTGAGAACCGTTGCCTGCCGCGCAACCAATGGAACACTTACGATGTCGTCGCCGTGGATGGCGTGATCAAACTCTCCGTGAACGGGAAGTTTGTCAACGGCATCGCCCGCTCCAGCCAGAAGAAGGGCTACCTTTGCCTGGAATCGGAAGGCGCCAAGATCCGCTTCCGGAATATTCGCATTATGGAACTGCCGGGCGGTGTCATCACTCCGGAGCAGACCGCGCCTGAACTCAAGTAGCTACCGGTCCCAAGGCAAGCGGAGTGTAGGCTGGTTAGCGAAGCGCTTCACCTTGCACTCGAGCCGGCCACCAGAGCCCGCCGCGAGTTTCACCCGGACCGACGAGCCATTGACAGCTTGGCCATTTACCGTCAGGAACTGATGCTCCCCGTAAGCCCCCGCCTGCACCGTAACGTCACGGACCTCGGCAGCGTTAGTGTTGACCAGCGTGAGCGTTACCGAATCGGCATCGAACTTTTCAACGAGCGCCGCCACGTCTTCGGGCAGCCCAGGCCGGTTACGCGCCGGATCAAAGTACCTGACGCGGGCGTGCAGCGTCCAGATGTTGCCAGTTAGATAAGAGCCGAGAGTGAGTTTGGAGAGGGCGTCGGTGGCAGCCGGATTGAAGCCCATCAAGTAGTCAGCCAAACGCGTGTCGGCGCTGGTGTCGTCCTCATTCATTTCAGCCACGTTGGATCGTACATGTTCAAGGTCCGCACGCAACGCCTTCTCTGGATAACTGGCATCCTTGCCTTCAAGGAAGGCCAGCCAGCCTTCGATGGGGATGCGAGCAAGGTCGCGCCGATCCATGGACCAAAGATAGATCTCCGTCAGCCTGGGAATGTGCAGGTTCGGGCCAAAGTCGTACCATTCTTCGCGACCCGTTTCTTTGTGCCCGCGCGGATCCCCAAACATCTGCGGCAACAGCGTTTGCCCATTCTCAACTTTCTTCTGCGCATAGAGATTGTCCAACTGCTTCCGCAGGGTGGAGACAAAGCCCTGATCTCCGCCGCTCACGAGAAAAGCATTCCCAAAACCCGGCCAGGAACCGGCTTCAACCGTATTGCGATGCGCGACCTGATCGATCTCGCCATCGTAGATCGTGAAGTTCCAGCCGTAGGTGCCCTTGTACCAGCGGCCGCCGTATTCGCCGCCCGGTTTTCCATTCAAGCCGATGTTACTGGGGATGTTGCCGCCGTTGCCGTCCGTTCTCTGCTTCCAGGCGCCAACATACTCTAGAATCCAGTCTTTGTACTTGCGTTCGCCCGTGAGCATATAGGCATTCAGCGCCAGGCCTGTTGAGGCCAAATTGAGCGGATGATCTCCGACACTGTCCAGATACTCGGCGCAGTGGGCCAGCATCTTTTCGTGGACCGAGTCCATGCTGACTAATTGACGACGGGCCTGCTTGCCGTGCAGCAAGTGAAAGCTGCCTGGCACGGAATCGCCGACCCAGTCATACGTAGTTGCCTTATGCATCATCGGCCCCTTACTACCGGTCCAAATGCTCTTGATCACTTTGTTGACCGGGTCATAGTTTGGAGCTTCCGGATCTTCATTCATGTAGAGGCCCGCGAAGCGCTTCATGCGAGTCAGCAGGAGCGGGTCATTGGGATCAGCCAAGCCCAGGAACATGAATCCGCGCATGCCCTCCCCGGTGTGAAACCAATCGGACTGCGTGATGAACTCCTTGTAGTAGGCTCCATCCTTGGCGAGCTGCGTTTTGACGGTGCGCATCTCCTTGTACTGTTGGAGGTGCCCTTCCAACGCTTTCTTGTAGAGCGCCAGCACGTTGTCGGACGCGCCCAGAGCATGGAGCAGGGTCCAGTTATAGAAGGTTTCGATCGCGTCGTCCGGTCCGTCAAGAGTACCCCAGCGTGGCGTGTGCAGCAGATAACCGCGCGAGTCCAGATACTTGTTACCGAAACGCTCGCAGGCAACCGAATTAGACCGGAGCAACTCGCGTTCGAGCAGCGCCCAGGCCGGAGGCGTCATCGCCTTGTCGAATTTCAATTCGGCCGCGAACAACCCGCCGGCCAACAACAGGAACCAGGCGTATCTCATTAGAATTTCCTCGACCATTCCGATGGCCAGCGCTCGACCACCACCTTCTTATCCGTGTAGAACTCGACGGCGTCGCGGCCCTGACCGTGAAGCACGCCCAGAAAACTATCTTTCCATCCACTGAAGGGAAAATAGGCCATCGGCGCCGCGACACCGATATTGACGCCGATGTTTCCAGCCGGGACCTCGTAACGGAACTTACGCGCTGCCGGGCCGCTCGCCGTAAAGATGGACGCGGCGTTGCCGTATGGACTTTGCGCATTCATCGCGATGGCCTCGTCCAAATCCCGGGCCTCTACCAAAGTCAAGACCGGCCCAAAGATTTCGGTGCGGCCCATCTCCGAATCCACGCGGCCTTTGTCCAGAATGGTTGGGCCCAGGAAATAGCCGGCTCCGCTCGTGGCGGAAGCCTGTCGGCCATCGAGCGTTGCCCGCGCGCCACCGGAAAGACTCTGGTCGATACAGGACGCGATGCGCGACTTGCTCTCGCCAGTGATGACCGGTCCCATCTGAGCGGCGGGATCGAGCCCACTACCAACCTTGAGACTCGCCGCCATCTCCGTGATCGAATCACGAAACGGCCTATGCGCCTCCCCCACGGTGACGGCCACTGATACGGCGAGGCAACGTTGGCCGGCGCAACCAAAAGCCGAGTCACTCACGATCTTAGTAGTCATCGGCAGGTCTGCATCCGGCATCACTACCACGTGATTCTTGGCGCCGCCCTGACACTGTACGCGTTTTCCGTTGGCCGAGCCACGGGTGTAGACGTGCCGGGCCACCGCAGTGGAACCGACAAAGCTAATCGCCCTGACGGCGGGATGATCAAGCAGCGCATCCACCACCGTCTTGCCACCGTTCACCAGATTGCAGACTCCTTGCGGCAGTCCGGTTCGCTCAATCAGTGCGAACAGTTTCTGCATTGTCAAAGGGACGCGCTCGGACGGCTTGACTACCAGCGTGTTGCCGCAAGCGATGGCGTAGGGGAGAAACCAGAGCGGGATCATTCCTGGAAAATTGAACGGCGTGATGGCCGCCACGACACCCAGCGGCTGGCGAATCATGATTTCATCGATTCCCGCCGCGACGTCCTCGAGGTTGTAGCCCTGCATCAGCGTGGGGATGCCGCAGGCGACTTCGATATTCTCGAGGCCGCGCTGCAGTTCGGCCTTGGCTTCGGCTAACGTCTTGCCATTCTCGATCACGATGGTCCGCGCCACATCGTCGAGTTCCTCAACCAGCAAGGCGCGCAGGCGAAACAAGTACTGAATTCGCTCCTGCGGAGGAGTGCGCCGCCAGGCGGAAAAGGCCGCCGCAGCCGCGCCCACGGCAGCGTTGACGTCGGCAGCATCGCCTATCGGAGTGCGGGCCACGGTGTGTCCGGTGGCGGGATTGACGACATTGAGCAACAGGTCAGGCGCGGCGGACGGCCACCACTGACCGGTAAAGTTGAGTGCAGTCTGCATTCCGGAACAACGTACCACACTCCTACGGCTTGGCGGATTCGGCCAACGTCTTCATCTGCTGTAAGCCCAACTCGAAGTCAGGGCCTACTTGGCTTTCCATTGAGGAAAGCAGGGTGAAAGCCTTGGTGAAAAAGTTGGCATCGCCCGTCATATCCCAGGAAATGTGAGTACCGGCGCCCGCCGGCTTCAACGTGAATTCGTTGATACTTTGGGACTCGAAGGGCGCGATGAACTCGAGCTTGATCTTCATGTATTCGGGCGAGCGGCTTTCGAGCGTCATCATCTTGCCCTTGCCCACCATATCGTTACCGGACCACGTGTAGAGGGAGCCAACACCAGCCAACGGCCCGTCGTAGGTCACCTTCATGTTGGGATCACGGCTGGACCAGGGAGACCAATCCGCCCACTTATGATAATCATTGATCAAGGCAAACACTGTCTCCGGCGGAGCAGCTATCGTGGCCGTCCGAGTTACTCGATAGGTGGATGGCCGCGTCGAGATCAGTAATTGATTAGCGACCCAGCCGACCCCTGGGGAGGTTTCAGTAGCGGCGGAGCTTGGGCGGTCTGAGGTGGATTGAACAAATAGCACTGGAAATGTT
>JAYTKJ010000324.1:0-4438 GCA_043730365.1 Acidobacteriota bacterium
AACGCGCCCATCGCCCGCCATGCGCAAGCCGATTTCGTGCGGGACGGCGGGCATCTTGTGGAAAGTACTGCCCTGGGCCTTAGGCTGTCTGAGCCACCCGCACGGGACCCAAGTACTCTGAGCCTTCTGTAAGAAAGTACCTTGCCGCGTCCGCCCAAAACCGTAAAACTGCCATAGGCAGTTAATTGGGTTTGACGGTGGACCGTCGAAATCCCATGCCTCGCAAAACGGAGTAAGAAGCCGCATGGATCGTGTCGAATTCGATTACTGGAAGCCGCGAGACGTAGCACGCCTTTTGTCGCTGGTGGAGGCCGAACGCCGTTATTTCCAGGAAATGATGGCGATGCTGCCGGTCGGCGTCGCGCTGGTTACTCCGGCCTTGGACGTGACGATGACCAATCGCGCGTTCCGGCGGCTGATGGGGCTTGACCGTGAAACCGCCGGTCAACGCCGTCTCGACGACCTATTCGGGATCCCCAGTCTAAGGGACCGTGTACGGGAAGCGCTGGAAACACACAGCACGCGGACGATCCTCAGCCACGATACCGATACGGCGAAGGGCAAGCGCGCAGTCTTGCTTTCGCTCCAGCCGTTCCGCGACTGGGACGACGACGGCGCCGCCGAGATCCTGGTGACGCTGGAAGATGTCACCGATATGGTGGCCGGTCAGCTTCCCGCGCCGGCTCATGAGATTGCGGCTGCTCCGGTTCCAGAAGTATTGCCGCCCGTACCCACGCCCGCGATGGCGGCAGCGTCCGCGATGATCATGGCGAAGCTCAGTCCGATGGAAGCGCCAACGGTTCACGAGCCGGCCAAATCGCCCGCTGCGGCGTTCATGACGGATTGCGTATTCTGGCGAGCCGATGCGGCCGGATTGCGTTTTGAGAGCGTCGAAATCCCAGCCGGCCTCGATGCACATCTTCCCAAAGACGCCTGGACGGCAGGCGCCGATTTCTGGTCTGGCCGGATTACTTCAGGGCACCTCCCGCTAGTGAAGTCCTTCTATGAGCAGGCTCTGGCTGGCGCTCCGCTTCACTCGATCGAGTATCGAGCCATCACGACAGATCCCACGCGCACGCTGTGGCTCCGTGACGTGATCCGAACGGTTCGCGACGATTCGGGCGCCATCGCACATCTTGAGGGAGCGACCAGCGAAGTTACCCACCTGCGGCAGCGCGAGGATTCGGCGGCGCAAGCTCAGAAGATCGATGCTCTGACGCGGCTGGCCGGGCACGTCGCCCACGAGTGCAACAACCTGCTGACTATTCTCGGCGGTCACGGTGAGGAGTTGCTTCACGCGCTGACTCCAGACAATCCGCTTCGTTCCAATGCTCAGGAGATTCTGACGGCGGGGGACCGTCTGAACTCTTTCATGAAGCAGCTCAGCACGTTTATCAAGCATCCAAGCCCTGAGCCCAGCAACGTGGCGCTGGACACATTGATCGGTGAGCATCGCGATGAACTCCGCCACTTGCTGCCTTCGGCGATCCGCCTGATCATCAATCCCGGCGTTCCGTCGGCGATGGCGATAGCGGACCCGGCGATAGTCCTGAACGCCCTGCGCACTTTCGCGCACCGTAGCGCCGAAGCGATGAGAGGCGAAGGCGTGCTTTCGGTCGAGACCAGCACTGCGGTGGCCGCCGATCCGCTGGCCGGTGGCCGCGCCGGTCTGGCGCCGGGCCGGTATCTGCAGATCGCCGTGCGCGACACGGGCCATGCCATTCATCCCGACCTGGTCCAACGGCTCTTCGAGCCTCCGACCGGCGACGAAGCGCCTCGTCAGAATCTGGCCGCGATCTACAAATCCATTCGCGAAATGGGTGGCGATCTGTTCGTGACCAGTGAATTCGATCGCGGCACCTGTTTCACGATGCTGTTGCCGCGCGGAGCGGATGCTTTGCCTGCCGCGCCGGCTGTCGAGACTCCGGCTGTCGTGGAGCCTCCCAGCCCTGCCGCGGCCGAGCAACTCCCCCGAGCCGAGACCATTCTGGTGGTTGAGGACGAGGCAGGAATCCGCGGCCTCATTCGACGGATCCTTAGCCGGCAGAACTATGACGTGATCGAGGCTTCCAACGGAAGGCTGGCTCTAGAAATTGCGCGTGAGCGCCCAGGCGTGATCGACATGCTGTTGACCGACGTGGTGATGCCGGAGATGGGCGGATTCGATCTGGCGCAGGAGTTGCTGAAGAGTCGGCCAAAGACGAAGGTGCTGTTCATTTCGGGATACACCGGCTTGTCGGGTTTCGACCCGTCGCAATTGCCGCCGGGAGCGGGCTTCCTGCAAAAACCGTTTACGCTGAATGCGCTGTTGGCTAAGGTTCGCGAGGTGTTCGCACAGAAGGTGAACGGGTAACTAACTGACTCAAGGACGGCCAAACACCGCCCGCCAAGTCTCCGGCTTGAGATCTACGCTACTTTCTAAGGGCGGCGCCAATGTAAAGATTCGAGGTTCTGTTGCAAAGAGGTGAACCCGATAGAGCAGCCAATCGCCGGAACGCTCTTCGGAGACGGCGCGCTCGTTCCGGCTCAGGAAGAATGGAGTGCGCGCCGAACCATTGGTAGTCTTTACTTCAATCAGCCGTTCGGCGCCGCTTAGATCGAAGGACAGAATATCGTAACCGGCTCCATCGCCTTCTTCGGCGGCCACCCAGCGCACTCCTTGCGCCAAGTCTCTCCGATGATTCGCCAGGAGCCTTTGCTTCTCGACTTCGACCACGAAGGCTTCTCCGGCTTGGCCAAGCGCGCGGTTACGATGGTCCCGCGCTACTGGATCAAACTTTCTGACCAAGCGGCGGAGGGCATCCGGCACTGATTGACGTTCCACCACAACCGGAGGCTGCACAAATACCGTCGACGGCGGGGAAGCCGCTGGGGCGGCAGACGGAATGAAGGAAAGCGCTTCTGGATGCCGGCTAAGATAGCGGTCAATCGCAGGGAAAATCGCGTTCTGATAGTTTCTCTTTGGGATGTATCCAGCGATCCAAGGCATTCCCAGTTCGTCCAACACGGCTGAGATGTTCTGGTGCTTGAACTCAACCGCGCGATGTGTCCGTCCAATCCGCGTCATCAGCGCGGCGCAATGTCTCGCCTTGACATACGGCTGCCCACGCAGTTCGGCGGCTAACATCTCGAAGTAGTCCGCTACGATGGCGTCGAGCTCATCGTCTTGCCAACGAGTGCCGACGACTTTGTCATCAGCCATTACAGCACCACCCGCGAGTCGCCTTCGCGGCGCGTGACTCGTTCGCGATCCAGAAACTCAAGCAGCGGGATGGCGTACTTGCGGCTGACTCCCGTCCAGTCCTTGAACGCGGGCACACCGAAGGTCTCTCCTTTGTGGGCCGCGAGGATCGCCTTGAGGGCGTCGATGGCCGAGGGGTGATAGACGAGATCGTCGCCGATCCGGATCAGCCGTTTCTGGCGGAAGAGAATCTGGAGTAGATTGCGGGCGCGCACAGGGTCGACGCCGCTGGCAGTCAGCACTTCGGCGGTCGAGGGTACGGCGAGGCCCGCGCGTTCGAACGCTCCCACGATCCGGTTGAAGGCCTCTTCTTCGTCCTGTTTGAGATTCAGGCGATGGCTCTTCAAGCGCAGGGTCTCACCTTCGGCCAACACGGTCGGTGACGCCTTCAGGAGCGCTTCCAAAACAAAATCCGGTGCGCCGGCCAGCGCTTGCGTGCGGAACAATTCCTTGGCGAGGCCCGGTTGCAACGGCTGCTCGCGATGGTATGCGGCGACCTTGGCGTGCATTCGATCGAGGCTCGCCTTGAACCACGCTCCGTCCATCAGCCATTTCATCGGCGAAGTGAGAGCCATCAAACGCCCGGCGGAAGCGGCGACGTCGATTTCCGCTTCGGTTAGACCGCTGTCTCGAATTGCGCCGTGAATATCGAGGCCAAACGGCGCATCGCTCACAGCGATTTCCAGGCGCCTCGCCGGCAAGGCCGTGGCCAGCTCCGCGAGGCGCTTGGCCAGATCCGCGCGGCGCAGCTTTCGCCGCTCTGTAGGCAACGCGATCACGCGGCCGCCGCCGATGGTGACGACAGGCGAGAACTGACGAATGATGAAGCGGTCGCCAGGAAGCATCAGCACCGGCTCTTTCAATTCGAGCCGCGCCAAGGCGCGTCCGCCTGGTTCCAGCACGGTCTTGTCGCCCAGCAATCGCACCTCGGCTTCGGTCTCGGCGGTCCAGGCGTGGAAGTGAACCGGCGCGCGATGCTTGAGCGGCTTCGCCGAAGCCAGTAGTTCGACTTCACAATCGAGCCGCGAAACCGTGCGGAGACGGTTAGGCTCAATCAACGTCATCCCGCGCCCGAGCTCAACCGCTTCGATGGCAGCCAGATTCACGGCAGTGCGCTGACCGGCGAACGCGCGTTTAGCGGCAGCGCCGTGAACCTGCAGGCCACGCACTCGCAGCCGCAAGCCGCGCTCGGCGATC
>JAYTKJ010000325.1:0-13641 GCA_043730365.1 Acidobacteriota bacterium
TGAAATCGACGTTGGCAAGGTGCAAGATGTTGGCGGCGGCATCGATATCACCGCGAGTGGCCTCTCACCGGACCGGGCAGAGATTGGCCGGATATACGGAGTGGGCAGAGACCGCGCGCTCGGTGGCGCATTTCGTCTTTGAAGAAGACAGCAGCAGCTACGTCTGCTCAGGAACGCTGCTTCGCACTACGATGGCGAGCAATATTCCGTATTTCCTCACGGCCGATCATTGCATCGCCACCGACGCGGTGGCGCGCACGGTCCAAAGCTTCTGGCAGTATCAGACGGCCCGCTGCAACGGGCCGGCGGCCAACAAGCGCGACGCGCAGCGTACTCTGGGTGCGCGCTATCTGGTGAGCGAAGGACCGGCGCGGGGCGACTATTCGCTGGTCCGCTTGAACTCGGTACCGAGCGGAGTGACCTTTTCCGGTTGGAGCACGGACGCGGTGAACCTCGGCACTCAACTGTTGGGGATCCACCATCCCGCCGGTGACTACAAGCGATTTTCGCGAGGCGTCCGCACCACGACCGGCTCTCAGTTGGCCGGCGCCAATCCCGCCTTTTACTACACGGTCGCCTACGACGAAGGGCTGATTGCGGGCGCCGGGCGTGGTGGTAGGAATGCTGAGTTCCGGCCCGAAGTCTGAAACTCCGTGCCTCTTCAAGCCCTTTCCGGCCAATCGCCGGCAATGGGTTGGTGTCTGGCACCCCGGTGGTGGTTGAGACTCCGGCCGTCGCGGGCAACACGCTGCGAACCGGGGCCCTTGGGTATCAGGTTTTCGTGCCGGCCGGCGCGACGAAGTTGGACGTGCGGCTGAGCGGTGGGACGCCCGGCATTGATTACGACCTCTTCGTGCGGCGGAATACGACTCCGGAAGTGCTGAACAACAACGTGGTAGCGGATTATCGCTCGACGGGAGAGACCGGTGATGAATTTATTTCGATCACGCCGGCCTCAGCGCCTCCCCTGGTCCCGGGCAGCACCTACTATATCGCGGTGGGCATATTTACGTTGAATCGAGCCGGGAGGGTAACGCTCACCGCCACCGTAACGACGCCTGCCGCGCCTGCGCCTCCTCCCGGGGGCGGCTCAGCGACGGGCACACGGTTGACGCCGGGTACACCGGCTCGCTTGAGTATCCCGGCCGTGGATGGCGCGCGCCTGCTGGCGGGCCAAGCCGCTTACTACGTCACGGTTCCGCCGGGCACCCAACGGCTGGAGTTACAACTCGCCACGGCGCAGGAGGTGGACCTCGATCTGTTCGTGCGGGCGGAAACTCCGCCCTTGGTGCAGGACGGCAAAGTCCAGGCCGAGTATCGCGCTACCGGGCCTACGGGCAATGAGACGGTGACGATTACGGGGAGCGCGGCGCAACCTTTGAGTGGGACTTACTATGTCGGCATTGGAGTATTTACAACCGGCGTCAATATCACGGCCACTTTGTCGGCCGTGACGCAGGGGGTGGCGGCGACGGGGCCGGTGATTCTGCAATCCGGCGTCACACAAAACTTTTCACTCGCCGCGGCGGCCAATGCGCAGTTAGCTGGCCAGCAATACGCGGTGGACGTGCCGGCCAACGCAGTGCGGCTCGAGTTGCGACTCTCTAGCGCCACGCCTGGCGTCGATCTGGACCTTTACGCACGGTTGGGCAGCGCCCCGGTGGTATCGGCCGGCAAGGTGCAGGCAGACCATTCCTCCGAGGGCGCCACGGCTTCCGAATTGATTACGATCACGCCTGCGAGCGATCCGGCCTTGCGGACCGGCCGGTATTTTGTGGCGCTGGGCATCTTCAGCACCGGGATAGCGATCGATGGATCGCTGGTGGCGACCGTGGTGACCAGCGGGGGCGGGGCTACTCCTCCGCCGGCGGGGTCGCGCGTGATTACTCCCCCAGTCGCCGGTGAAGTTCAGCCTGCCGGCAGTTGAATCCTCCACGGTGTTCATAGAGGATTACAGCTTCCGCGTGGTGGTACCCGAGGGGACGCGTAGCATGCAATTGCGCCTCACGGCTGACACGCCTTCAATTGACACCGATCTTTACGCGCGCTACGAGGCTGACTTAGAAGTCGCCGACGGCAGAGTGGTGGCTGACCATGCCGCTGAGAGCGACTCAGGCAACGAGTTACTGACGATTCGTCCTACTTCAGAGCCTGCGCTACGGGCAGGCACTTACTATGTGGCCCTGGCGCTATTCGCGCGCAATACGCCGGCCACGGGCACGATCTCGGTGACCTTCGAGCGCGAGTTGGCTCCACCGGCGCCGCCTGCTTCGGCGGGGCGTGTATTGAGTTTCGGCCAGCCCGCTAGTTTCGTGCTGCCGGCGGTAGCCAGTTCGACGTTGCTCAATGGGGACTTCGCCTATCGAATCAATGTGCCTTCGGCGGCGGGGCGTTTGGAGGTGGCGATGCGGGCTGCCGATCCGGCGATCGACGTGGACCTGTTCCTCCGCGCTGGAGCCGAGCCCACGCTCGAAGCCGGGAGGGTGGTGGCGGATCATCGAGCACAAGGCGATACGGGGGACGAGACAATCGTTGTAACGAGCGCGTCGAACCCGGCGTTACGCGCTGGCGCCTATTTCGTGGCCTTCGGATTGTTTACGCTGAACCGCGAGGCTCGTGGCGCCTTGACGGCCACGTTTACTCCGGAGAACCAGCCTACCGGCGGGCTGCTCAAGCAGTTTGACCTTACGCCGGAATTGGTGGCGGCCCCCAAGGACGAGCTCTTGGCGAAACCCGGTCGGGGTTCCGTACACAAGATAGACGGCAACGGTTTGGAACTGGAGAAGCGGCGTGCCCCGAGCGGCCCGGACAAAGGTCCGGTCATGCGGCGTCAGGCTGGAGCAGACTAACCGGCCAGCGTGCCGTTATCCTGGTGGGTTGACGTTACCGCACCCGCTTCTGCAGATCATACTGGCACTGGTGGCCGGACTGTCGGCGGTCTCCGATTTGCGAACGCGCACGATTCCCAATTGGCTTACTGCGGGCGGGCTGGGGCTCGCGGCGCTGGCGCAAATTGCAGTCAACGGTTGGCCCGGCGCTAAGGCCGCGGCCCTGGGTTTCGGCGTGGCCATGCTGGTCTATATCCCGCTTTACCTGCTGCGTGTGATGGGTGGTGGCGACGTGAAGATGATGGCGGCGATTGGCGCGGCCGCGGGACCGGGGAATTGGCTCGCGATTTTTCTGATCACGTCGATCCTGGGCGGGCCGATCGCGATTGTGACGATTCTGATACGCGGGCGCGCCGGCAAGACGATGCGCAATATTGGTTCGATTTTCCGTCAATTGATCCGCCTGCGCGCGCCACACGAGGCCAATCCGGAGCTAGACGTGGCGCATCCAAATAGCTTTGGTCTGCCGCACGGCGCGGTAATTGCTCTCGGTGTGGCGGTTTTTCTCGCGTTATCGCGCTTTAGCTGATACAGGAGATCACGCCCAGATGATTGACAACGCCAGAGTGATGGCCGCCCTTGAGCGGCTTCGCCAGTCGGATAAAGAACTAGGCAGAGAGCTTAACCAGCGCATGGAGCGGGGCGGGCGCGAAGTGGCGATGACCACCGAAGCACCTGCCGGAGGCGGACGGCTGCTCACTCAGGAGACCATCGTCTTGCGCACCGGCCGCCCGGTGTTGGCGATTTCGCAGGACAAGGCGCAACTGGTATTTAACGCCGGGGACAGCCAGATCTGGCGCGACCGGCTTACCACCGCCGAACCGCTCTTGACGCCGGCGATCCGCGCAGTGGGGCGCGTAGAGGTTTCGGCGCATCCAGATTTCAGTTGGATAGGCACGGGCTGGCTGGTGGCGCCGGACGTGATCGTCACCAATCGCCATGTCGCCCAGGAATTCGGGCAGGCCAGCCGAGCCGGCTTCGTGTTTCGTTCCGGCACGTTTGGGCGCAAGAGGAGGGCGAGTATCGATTTTCTCGAGGAAGTAGGGCGTTCGGCTGCGCGCGTGGCGAAGGTGCGCGAGATCATGCACATCGAGGACGAGAACGGTCCGGATGTGGCGTTTCTGCGCATCGAGACTAGCGGCTTGGCGCCGCATATCGCACTGGCCGAGGGCTCGACGCGAGCCGAGCAACAAATTGCGGTTATTGGTTACCCGGCGCGCGACAGCCGTATTCCGGACCAGGATCTGATGGAGCAGATCTTCGGCGATGTCTACGACAAGAAGAGGCTGGCACCGGGCCAGGTTCGAGACGCCGCCGCCACCGAGCTACAGCATGACTGCTCTACGCTGGGGGGCAACTCCGGCTCCGTGGTGCTCGACTTGGCTACGGGGAAGGCCGTGGGCATTCATTTTGCGGGCCGGTTCCTGGAGGCCAACTTCGCGGTGCCGGCAGCGGTGATTGCCGAACGGCTCCACGCGGCTGAGCGCGGCGAGGCGCGGCCGCGGGTGATCACGAGCGGTTCAGGCACGACGGCGGCGGCGCAGACACAACAGGCCGCGCCAGCTCCGATGCGCATCTCCTGCACGATTCCGATTCACGTGACGATCGAAGTGGGCGCGCCGGTTTCGCAGCAACAACAGCAGCAGCAGCAGCAGCCTCAACCAACGATTGCGGTGACCACGACGCCCGTGCCCGCCATTGACGATTCCGGTGACGACGAAGATTTCGCCACTGAGGGGGTGCCGTCCGACTATCTCAATCGCCGGGGTTACGAAGCCGATTTTCTGGGGCTCGACGCGGGTCTGAACATTCCGCTGCCCAAGGTGGTGACGGAGGCCGACCAGATTCTGGCCTTCAATTTTGCCGGCAACCCGCAGGAGACCGTGCTGAAATACGAGCACTTCTCGGTGGTGATGCGACGCGACCGGCGGCTGTGCTTCTTCAGCGCGGTCAACATCGATGGCAACCTGTCTCGCAAGGAAAAGCGCACTGGCTGGCTTCGCGATCCCCGCATTCCGGCGACGGCCCAGGTTCGCGACGAGTGCTACGGCAATGCCCCCAAGTTCAGCCGAGGCCACATGACCCGCCGCGAAGATCCGGTGTGGGGTACCAAGGAGACCGGCGCCCGGGGCAACTCAGACTCGATGCATGTCACCAATGCGGTGCCGCAGATGCAGACCTTTAACGGGGGCATTTGGCTAGGCCTGGAGGACTACGCTTTGGACCACACCAAAGACGACGACATGAAGGTGTGCGTTTTCACTGGGCCGATTTTTCGCGATGACGACCCCGTTCGGAATGAAGTTCAGATTCCGCGCGTGTTTTGGAAAGTGATCGCCTTCGTTCACGACGAGACCGGCAAGCTGTCAGCCACGGGCTACTCGATTTCGCAGGAGAGATTCCTCAGTCCGGCCGAATTCGTGTTTGGAGCCTACGACACGCATCAACGATCCCTGGCATGGATCGAGCAGCAAACTGGGCTGTCTTTTGGACCGTTGACGGCGCTCGATCTGTTCACGGATGCTAATGAGGCCGCACCCAGACCGCTGCGCGATTTCCGCCAAATCCGGCTCATCTGACGCTCGCCGCCGGGGCCTTTTCTTCCGGTTTCCAACGAGCTAAACTGGCCGAATGGTGAACGGAGGAAAGCTGATTGTCATCACGGCTCCGGTGACGGAGACCATCGATCACGCAGGTTACTTCATCCAGATGGCGATTGCGTCTCTGCCCATCTGGCTGGAGAAGATCCTGGACAGCAAGTATCCGAAATGGCGCGATCTTGAGCGCAACGAAGATGGGTCGGCCAAGTACATGCCGGCCGGAGTACGCACCGTTGAAGCGGCGTTGTTGCGCGAGTACCGCGCCGAAGATATCGCCTGCTGCTATCCGGACGATCTTGAAAAGTTTATCGGTCCAGCCACTCGCGTAGTGGCCGTCTCCACGCATAATCCGCTGGGCGTGACGTTTGCCGCCGGCGTCTACACGTCCATATTCGGATCCTCCAAGCAACCTATCAACTCGCACTACTCGCGGCTGATGTTTGACCGGATCCGCGACAATCCGCACCGGGCCAGTTACAAGGTCCTGGTGGGCGGGTCCGGAGGCTGGCAGATCACGCAGACCAACAGCATGGATACGCTCGGCGTGGATTGCGTGGTGGACGGGCGCGCCGAGTCGCACGAGACGATGGAACTGTTTCGTAAGGCCATCCGTGGTGAAGCTGTTCCTCGGCAGATGGAAGTCAAACATCCTACCGACCGGAACGACATTATGGTCCCCGACCGCCGCACCACCTTCGGCGTGGTGGAAATGACCACCGGCTGCGGCCGGCGCTGCCAGTTCTGCGTGCCGGATCTCAATCCGCAGATCGACGTGCCCAAGGACAGGATCATGGATGGCGTGCGGGCCAACGTGCGCGAAGGCAACGGGCAAATTTCGCTGGCCACCGAGGACATGTTCATTTGGGGACAGGTCCATACGGACACGCCGTTCTACTTCCCCAATCGTGAGGCGCTGCTGGATCTCTACCGCTCCGTGGTGGAGACTCCCGGGGTGAAACACCACATCCTCAGCCATTCCACCATCGCTCCCGCCGTGGTGGACCCCAAGCTGATAGAGGAGATGTCGGCCCTGCTGCTGGACCGGAGTCCGATCACGCTGCCGATGTATTCCAAACACCCAGCCAAGCGGATTCTTTCGCCGTTGATCGGACTCGAAACGGGGTCCGTACGTATCGCCAAGCAGATCATGCCATCCAAAGGCGTGCCGTTCCCAATCGAAGAATGGCCCAGCGTCTTCCTGCGTGGAATGGAGATTCTCAACCGGAACAACTGGTTTCCCGCCGTGACGTTGATCGTCGGCAGCCCGGGCGAGACCGATGACGATGTGAAGGCTACCCTGGATCTGATTTATGAGGTGGAGCGGCGCGGGTTGTTCGCGTTCTTCATTCCGTCCATTTTCACGCCGCTTCACGACACGCGTATGGAGAAGAAGGAGGGCGTGCGCGAAACGCGTCAGCTTACACGCTTGCAGTGGCAGCTGATGATGAAGTGCTGGAAGATGAACCTGCGCCCCGGCAACTACAGTTGGTGGGCTCCCATGGTGTGGCGGTTTGGCGCGGTGGCGATGTGGATGTGGAAACTGCGGAAGCTGAACGGCCCGAGTTTTACCTGGCCGCTACTCAACTTTGCCAGCGCGTTGCCGGAGAAATGGATGGCCGCAATGGGGAAGATTTACGTGGGCAAGCCTCTGGAAGTTAAGACCCGCAAGCAGTTGCTGGAGACGGTCAAGCCCCATCATCGCCGCTACTTGCGGCCCGATAATGGCGATTTGCCGGAGGGAACTGCGGCGGCGGCCACCGCGGGGCTCAACGTATTACGGTAGGGGTTTAGCGGACAACCTCGACTAACCCGTGGTCCTGCAGGGCGTGGGCGAAGGCAAGCAGATCACTCATACAAACGTCAGGGTCAAGCTTGAAGCGCCCGCTGACGAAACCAGCCAGCCAGTCTAAATTGCGCCCCAACTCCAGTTGTTCCCAAACCGAGGCTCCAACCTGATCAAGGCCATAGCAGTGCCCGTTTTTCAGGTTGAGCAATACACGCTCTCCATTCAAGTCTTTCACGACTACGTCGCGACTTGGAACCACACAATTGGAAGTACTCATCCGCTCCACCCCTCCACGTCCATATCGGCTGGGACCGAGGGATTGTGTAGGAGCTCTTGGGAAAAGCCTTAATTGGGGTTGGACGAAAGAATTGGGGCTTGACAAGGGGGAGAGAATGGGGCAGAATGGTTGCAGTTGTAGTGGATAAGAGTTTTGTAGTGATTATATGCAACCGACACTTCGGACAGCTCGCCTTGATTCGAACCAGATCTTCCTGTCCCAGCAGCAGCAGGTAGATGCGCTGTTGGCGATAGCACGCCGTGCTGAGGAAGGAGCTTCTATGCAGTTTCAACTCGGGATTCCGGCGGTACTTTTCCGCGTACTCGTCAACATTCTTGACCAACTTGCTCAAGGCAAATCGGTTTCAGTTGTAGCGCATGGGCAAACCCTCACCACCCAAGTGGCTGCTAACCTTTTGGGTGTTTCACGGCAGTATTTTGTCAGGTTGCTTGACGAAGGCAAGCTCCCGTTCCACCACGTGGGCACGCACCGCCGCGCCTACCTCTCGGATGTGCTCACATTCCGGGATCAGCGCGACGACCAACGCCGGACCACCCTGCGCGAGCTCACACGCCAGCAGGTGGAAGACGGCAGCTACGATCAGGTCTACGTGCCGGATGATAGCCTGAGTGAGTGACTCTTACGCCGCTGCCGGTGGTGCTGGACGCGTGCGTACTGGTTGACGCCTGCTTGCGAGACACGCTGCTGCGTCTGGCTGAAACCCCTCCTCAATATTCGCCACGATGGAGCGCCGCCATTCTCGACGAAGTGGGCCGGACGTTGATCAACAAGCTGGGCCGTACCGAGGCTCAGTGGGTCCACCTGCAGAACAAGATGACGGAGGCCTTCCCGGACGCCAGGGTAGCGCGGTTCGAGCATCTGATCCCGAGCCTGACCAATCAAGCCAAAGATCGGCACGTGCTGGCGGCGGCGATTCAAGCGGGCGCGGCAGTCATCGTCACCTACAATTTGAAAGACTTTCGCCCCGGCGATTTGCAGTCATGGAGCGTCGAGGCGATTTCCCCGGACGCCTTCCTCACCGAGTGTCTCGATGCGGACCCACGGACGGTGATCGCCAAGCTGGGCCTGCAGGCGGCCGATAGTGGCAGGCCGTTTGCGGCATTGCTCGAGCGGCTCGGCCGGGCCAGAGTTGGCGGCTTTATCGGTCAGGTTACGGCAGCGGTGGACCGTCAGGGATTGCCATTGAGATGACTGCGCTGATTTGTCCTCGCTGCGGCGGATCGCCCAAAGAAACATCTGCCCAAGCTATCTCGGTCAAATGCGAGTATTGCGGCACGGTGGTGCGGTTGGACCAACGGCCGCCGGTTCGTCGCCCGACGATCACCGGCACAACAAGGCCCTGGACGACCCGGGTGGCGTTACCGGCGGTGGTGATGACGGTCGCGGTGGCAGTGACGGCCTACAGTCTCAACAAATGGAAGGCGTCCCCTAGCGGCGCCAACGGAGTGCTTTCGGCGGTTCATCAGTTTGGCGATGAAGGCGTGGGCGCGGGCGAGTTCACCGAAGTGCGGGGCTTTTCGGCGGGCCACGGGTTGATCTTCACGCAGGAGCGCAAGGGCCGTGTGCAAGCCTTCGACCTCGAGGGACAACAGGTGGGCTCATGGATTCTGCCTGGCGAGTTTTCGCATTACGGTTTCGCGGCCGGCGGCGATGGCAGCGTGTACAAGGTGTACGGCCCCCAGTTGCGCCGCTTCGAAGGCAGGACCGGGGCGCCGCTGCAGCAGTTCGACGCCAAGGAACTTGGGCTGACCTATTGGCGATTCCTGGCGCCCGGCCCCGCGGGGACGATCTTTGCGGCCGACGACGCCAACGCGATTCAACTCGATCCCGGCCAGGGTCGCGTGCTGATGCAATCCTCTTACCTGCGGCCGTTCAAATTTTCCGGCGGGTTGACAAACTTTGCGGCTAACGCCCTGGGCGAGGTCTATCTCTCCGACATGGCCGAGCACGACATCGTCCGCATCAGTCCGGACGGCCAACTCCGTAGCCGGTTTGTGACAACCAAGCGGAAAGGATTGACCCCGCTCGCTACGGCCATAGCCACGTTGCCGGCGTCGGGTCGACTCGGCATTGCCACCGCGTTGGGTCTTGAGCTATATGACCCGGACGGACGATTCCTCGACATGCTGCTGGGTTCGCCTCTCGACTATCTGGCCGCTCCGGACGAACACCATCTTGCCGCTTGGGTCAGCTATGGGAGCCGGGTGAAGATCTATCAGATCAAGTAACCAGCGCTACTTGCCCGCGTCGTACTTCAGCACTGTGAGCAGCACGGTTTGCGCGCCGCGCCAAGCGCCCTCGGGCTCAAACCACTCATCGAGCGAATGGTGGTTGTCGCTATGCCCGCCGCCGCCAATCGTGATGGCCGGGATGCCGAGGCTGATGGGCAGATTGGAGTCGGTGCTGCTGAACACCAGCAGCGGCGTGTGACCGGTTTGGCGCGAAGCGGCAACTGCGGCTTGCACTAAAGGGTCCGCTTCGGCGGTCACGCCCGCCGGACGGTTGCCCACGAGTTTGGCTTCGGCACTGACCTTCTGACCCGAAGGCTCGCGGAACTTGTTCTCTTCTTCCACGCCAAGCCGCATGGCTTCCATGAGCTTCAGTTCGATGCGGTCAAGTTCAGCCGGGGCCTCCGAGCGCAGGTCCACTTCCATCCACGCCTCCTCGGCAATGGCGTTCACCGCCGTACCGCCGCCGAGGCGGCCCACGTTGTAGGTGGTCTTGGGCCTGGCAGGCACTTCGAACGTGGCGATGCGGGCAATCATACGGCCGATGGCGTGAGCGGCATTGGGCCGGCCGAAGTTGCCATAGCTGTGGCCGCCAGGGCCGCGCGCGGTAACGCGGTATCGCTTGACGCCATTGCCGCCATTGGTGATGCGGGCCGGGTTCGTTCCGTCCACGGAGATGAAGGCCTTGAGCCGCGCCTTGTGCCGGCCCTGTTGAAACAGGTACTTGACGCCGTTCAAGTCACCGAGCCCTTCCTCGCCTACGTTGGCGACAAAGAGGATGGTGCGGCGGGTCTCGATGCGCGCGTGATTCAGGGCTTCGGCGACGGCGAGGATGCAAGCCAGCCCCCGTGAATCGTCGGCAATGCCCGGAGCAAACCAGCGCTTCCCTTCCTTGCGGACTTTGGTATTGACGCCTTGCTCAAAGGAGATGTCTAGATGCGCCGCGAGCACCAGCGAGTCGGGCGAGGCACCGGGCCGCCATCCGAGCACGTTGCCCTGCGGATCGATCTCGACGTCCTTGAGTCCCACGCGGCGAAACTCCTGAGCCAGGAACTTGGCCCGCTCGGCTTCATGGAATGTGGCGGCGGGGATCTCCGTGATCTGAGCCTGTTTGTCGATATGCGGGGCGTGGTTGGCTTCGAGGTAACCGAGCGCTTGCGTCACCGCGTCGGCAAACATCAGCAGAAAAGGAAACATATATGCTCCAGGCTACAGCGGTTCAAACACCAGTTGGCTTTCGACAGTGACGTCGGGCGGGAGCGTCTGATGCAGCGGGCAGGCGGAGACGTAGTGGCGATGGACGCGCTCGACCGCGGCGCGATGGCGTTCATCGGCACGCAGAGTGAAGCGGACGTGAATGGCGCCCGCGCCAGTGTTCACGACGGCGGAAAACCGGTCAGCCCCCGCGGGAATTCGGCGCGCTTCCAGCGCACCCAGGAAGGTTTTGATCAGTCAACCGGCTACGGCCGCTCTGAGCGCGCCGCTCGGGTCCCCATCTGTCATCGAGTCCTCAGAGTACACTATCTTCTATGCAACGCCGCAGTTTCCTCGGCACACTCACCGGATGCGGTCTCGCAGCCATCAATCCTATGTTTGCCGCCACACCACCCAAAGGTTCAATTATTGAACTCCGACACTACAGCATGCGCAACACCTTAGATGCGCAGATGCAGCGCACCTCTGAGTTCATTGAGAAATACGCGCTGCCCGCGGGCAAGCGTGCGGGCGAGGGTACCTCCGCCGTATTCGCCAACATGATCGGACCCGGCGGCCCTTACCTGTTGCTGGTGAACAGCTATGCATCGTTGACCGCGATGGAAGCGATCCAGGCCAAGGGCTCCGAAGACAAGGAATTCATGACGGCGCTTGAGGCTTACTACGCGCGGCCGGGACTGGGCTATGAGCGCGTAAAGGTGACGCTGTTGCGGGCTATCGATTCGATGCCGAAGATTGAGCCGCCGCCGATCGAGGCGGGCAAGCCGGCACGGATTTTTGAGCTGCGCACATATGAATCAAACAATTCGGCCACGCTGCGGCGCAAGGTCCAGATGTTTGAGCAGGGCGGCGAACTCGGCATTTTCCGGCGGGTGGGGATCAGGCCGGTATTCTTCGGCACCGCTTTCGCCGGCGACAACCTGCCGCAGCTAACCTACATGGTTTGCTATGACGATCTGGCCGCGCGCGACAAGGCGTGGAAGGCATTTCTGGCGGATCCGGAATGGTTGAAGCTTCGGGCGCAGCCCGGGCTGGCCGATGCCGAGATTGTCTCCAACATCAGCAATACGATACTGCGCCCGCTGCCGTTTTCACCGGTTAGATAATACTTGACGCCGCCGACGGTGGACCAAAGCGAGGGCCAAGCCGGTCGCCATGGCGGACCACGTCGAAGGCTCGGGAACATCGGCCGACCTCTGCGGCTGACCGAATTGCATCTGCGAGCCGATCCAGGTCTGGTAAAGCACCTTGCTTCAGTTCGTTGCCATACGTAACGTATTGGTCGCGTCACTAATGGGTAACTTGGATCACCAAAAGAACGTTCAGTTTTGAGTTAGCGAGAACATGAACTGCTTGTGCGCCAGATCACACTCTCCGCTCGAAGGGAGTGACATTATCGAGCGGCGGAGGATTGCCTGTGATGGCGATCTGGACAGAGGCGGGGAAGGCGCTTCGGGCGGATCGGGGAAGTGCTAAGAACATCTCCGGCATTCGCCAGTGAGATAAAGTAGTTGTCGTAATGATTCGCGTTCGAGTTTGCTTGCTTGCCGTTTCCGCGCTCTCTTCTTTGAGCGCGCAAGGGCTGTTGCCACCGGCGCGCCAGCAGGAGATCGAGAAACTGGTGGCGCAGGAGATGTCGCGGCAGAACATGCCGGGGCTTTCGATTGCGGTGGCCGTGAATGGGGAATTGGCGTGGTCGGCCGGGTATGGGTTGGCTGACCTGGAGAACTTCGTTCCGGCCAAGGCGCACACGATGTACCGGTTGGCGTCGGTGTCAAAGCCGATTACGGCGGTCGCGGTGATGCAGCTCAGCGAAGCGGGGAAGATCGATCTGGACCACTCGATCCGCCGCTACGTGCCTACTTTTCCGGCCAAGCCGTGGACCATCACAGTGCGCCAGTTGCTGGGGCACCTGGGCGGCATTCGCCATTACGAGAATAGCGAGGAGATCAACAGCACTCGGCATTATCCCGACATGCTGTCGCCGCTGAAGATCTTCCAGAACGATCCGCTGGTGGCCGAGCCGGGCACGCGGTTTCACTACTCCACGTATGGCTACGTGTTGCTGGGCGAAGCGGTCGAGTCGGCAGCCGGGCAGCGATATCTCGACTACGTGCGGTCGCGGGTCTTCGTGTCGGCGGGGATGGAACGTATTCGGCAGGACCATGTGTTCGCCGTGATTCCCAATCGCGCCCGCGGCTACGTGATCAACTCCGGCGGCCAATTGCAGAATTGCTCGCTGGCCGATACCAGCAACAAGGTTGCAGGCGGCGGGCTGATCGGTAATGTGGAAGACCTGGTGCATTTTGCGTCGGCCGTGCGGGCCGGGCGGCTCCTCAAAGCCAGCAGCGTGGACGCGATGTTCACGCAGCAGAAGACGAGCGACGGGAAGTCCTCACTCTATGGCTTGGGCTGGAACGTGACGACGTTGGACGGCAGCAGGAAGCTGGTGAGCCACACGGGCGGTCAACAGGGCACGTCCACGATTTTGGTGATGCTGCCGCGCGAAGGCGTGGTGGTGGCGGTGATGACGAATCTGGAGAAGGCGCAACTCCGAGAGTTGTCGACGCGGGTGGTGAGGCAGCTGATCGATCTGCCGTATTCGAAGCGAAAATCGGGCGAACAG
>JAYTKJ010000326.1:0-6939 GCA_043730365.1 Acidobacteriota bacterium
TTCGCAAGTTTCCCGGTTTGGTCGCCCGACGGCAGGCAGGTGATGTTCCAATCTGGCTCCCCGCCGAACCTGTACCGCAAGGAGGCGAGCGGAGCGGGAGCCGAACAGCGGGTAACCGGGTCGCACTACCCGCAGTGGCCCACCGACTGGTCGCGCGACAGGCGGCTGGTTCTGTACTATGAGATTGCGCCGGACACGCAGCGGGATCTCTGGGTGCTACCCGTCACGCCGGGCGGCAAGCCGGAGGCTGGCGTCAACGCCCGCCCGTATCTGCGAACCCGCTTCAACGAACGTGAGGGGCGATTCTCACCGGAGCCAACGCCACGCTGGGTAGCGTACATGTCGGACGAGTCGGCCAGAAACGAGGTCTACGTCCAGTCGTTCCCTGAGCCCCGTGGCAAGTTCCAGATCTCTACGGGTGGCGGCAGGTGGCCCGAGTGGAGTCCCGATGGGAGGGAGTTGTACTATGTGTCCGCGGATGGCAAGCTGATGGCAGCGGGCTTGAAGCTGGGTGAGGATTCGGTGACGCCGTCCGCGCCTCGCGAGTTGTTCGCGGTGCATACGGGGGCGGGCTATCAACCCTACGCGGTCGCTCCGGACGGCAAGCGGTTCCTGGTGCTCGCTCCGGCGGGCGGATCGCAGCCGCTGGAGGTGATCGTCAACTGGCCCGCGCTGTTGAAAACAGGGGCGACGCAGCCATGAGCCTTCTGCCGCTGGTGCGAGAAGCGGCGGAGAAGAAGATACTCTTTCTCCCCCACGCCGTTCGCCAGATGTCGCGCCCCGATAGAATGATCCGTGTGACCGAGGTGCGAAGCTGCGTGACCGTTGGCGACCTGATCGAAGACTACCCGGAAGACGTGCGCGGGCACAGTTGTCTTATTCTGGGCTATGGTGACGACGGGCGCGCCATTCATGTGGTCTGCTCCCCGAAAGCCGATTACCTCGCCGTCATCACCGCCTACGAGCCGGATCCGGCGCAGTGGGAAGCCGATTGCAAGACCAGGAGATCCGAATGAAGTGCGCACATTGTCAAGGCGAGATGCGGCGCTCGACGGCGCCGTTTCACGTCGACCGGAAGGGTTATCATCTGTCGCTCGATGAAGTGCCAGCTTGGGTTTGCTCACAGTGCGGAGAGCCGCATTTCGAGGAACGCGAGGTGGAGTCGATCCAGACGGTACTCGGCCAGTTGGACGAACAGATGAGGCAAATGGCGCCGGCCGCGTAAACGCCGCACACTTCATGCCCCTCACCTCCGGAGAAAAACTCGGCCCCTATGAGATCCTCTCCGCCATCGGAGCGGGCGGGATGGGCGAGGTGTACAAGGCGCGCGACACCCGGCTTGACCGCACCGTCGCAATCAAGGTGCTACCGGAACACATCGCGCAGCGCGAAGACTTGCGAGCCCGTTTCGAACGCGAAGCGCGCGCTGTGGCCTCGTTGAATCACCCGCACATCTGCACGCTCCACGACATCGGGCCCGGCTACATGGTGATGGAGCTGATCGAGGGCGAGACGCTGGCGGCGCGCATCGAGAAGGGCGCGCTCCCACTCGATCAGGCGCTGAAGTTCGCCACGCAGATTGCCGACGCGCTTGACCGCGCGCATCGCGCGGGGGTGACGCATCGCGACGTGAAGCCGCCGAACATCATGCTGACGCGCGACGGCGTGAAGGTGCTGGATTTCGGGCTCGCCAAGTCCGGGTCGAAGCCCGGTCCCACGGAGGCGACGCTGACCGCCGTGCTGACCACCGAAGGCACGGTGATGGGCACGCCACAATACATGGCGCCGGAGCAATTCGAGGGCAAGGAGGCCGACGCGCGGTCGGACATCTGGGCGTTCGGGGCGGTGCTGTATGAGATGGTGACCGGGCAGAAGGCTTTTCAAGGGAAGAGCTACTCGAGCTTACTTGGCGCGATCCTCTCCGCCGATCCGGCACCGATGGCGGTGAAGCCGTTTGCGCCGGCGTGGCTGGAAAGATTAGTCCTGCGGTGTTTGGCGAAGGACCCTGACGACCGCTGGCAAACGATGCGCGATGTGGTGATCGAGCTTCGGACGCCGCCTGTCGAAACGGTATCCGCCAAAGCAAGCCGGTGGCCCTGGGCGGTCGCGGTCGCGATGCTCGTCCTCGGCGCGCTGATTGGCTGGGCGGTGAAGGGTCCCCGGCAGGCGGTCCGTTCCAGAGCAGGCGCAGCGGTTCCAACTCCTCCCGCCCGAAGGCGGCCAGTTCGATCTTATGAGCGGCTTCGCCCTCTCACCCGACGGCCGGACCCTGGCCTTCGTCGCCACCGCGTCGGGCAAGAGCGGACTCTGGCTCCGCGCCATGGTCGGCACGGCGGCGCGGCTGCTGCCCGGAACGCAAGGCGCGTTCTTCCCCTTGTGGTCCCCTGACGGCCGTTCCCTCGCATACTCGACTTCCGGCAAGCTTTGGCGCGTGGACGCCGCGGGCGGCTCTCCCATCGCCATCTGCGACACCCCCGCCCTCGGCCGCGGCGACTGGTCCTCGGACGGCGCCATCGTGTTCGCAGCGGGCGTGTCGGGACTCCGCCGCGTACCCGCCTCCGGAGGCACGCCCGAGCCGTTGACCACGCTCGATGCCGGCCGGGGCGAGACTTCCCATCGCCGACCGCAGGTGCTGCCGGGCGGACGGATTCTGTTCCAGGTGGTGGGTAAGCCGGAACAGGCGGGGATCTACGCGACCTCATTGGCCAATCCTCGGGAGCGGGTCCGCCTGGTGGCCACCAACGGCAGCGGCATGTACGCGGCGGGCTACCTGCTCTGGCTGCGCGGCTCCACGCTGGTGGCCCAGCGGTTCGACCCGGAGCGGCTCGCGCTTTCCGGCGAGCCGAGTCCCGTCGCCGACCCGGTGAGCGCGACCGGGCTCGGCGGAATGCTCGCGGCGGCTTCGTCGAACGGGCTGCTGGTGCACGGCCGGGCGGGCGGCGCGCAGTTGAGTTGGGTGGACCGCGCGGGCAAGGCCGCCGGGTCGGCCAAAAGCACTTTGGGCGAGCCGGGCGACTACCTGATGTTCCGGGTGTCGCCCGATGGACGGCGGGTTGCGGTTAGCCAAGGGAGCGGACGCGACGTGTGGATGGTGGATGTGGAGCGGGATGCCTGGAGCCGGTTCACGTTCCTGCCGGGATCTGGGTCATTCCCGGTCTGGTCGCCGGACGGCAGGCAGGTGATGTTTCGCGCGGGCTCGCCGTACAACCTGTACCGCAAGGAGGCGAGTGGAGCGGGAACCGAGCAGCGGGTGACCGAGTCGGCCAACCCGCAGGTTCCCACCGACTGGTCGCGCGACGGGAGACTGGTGCTGTACTACGAGATCGCGCCGGAGACCCAGCGGGACCTGTGGGTGCTGCCGGTTACACCGGACGGCAAGCCCGAGGCCGGGGCTGCCGCCAGGGCCGGAGCTCGGCCCTATCTACCCACGCGCTTCAACGAACGCGATGGGCGATTCTCGGCGGAGCCCAGCCCGCGCTGGGTGGCATACACGTCGGACGAGTCGGGCCGGAACGAAGTCTACGTGCAGGCGTTTCCGGAGCCTCGGGGCAAGTTCCAGATCTCGACGGGCGGCGGCAGTTTTCCCGAGTGGAGTGCGGACGGGCGGGAGTTGTACTATTTGTCGGCGGCGGATAACCAGCTGATGGCGGCGGATTTGAAGCTGGGTGCGGATTCGGTGACGCCGTCCACGCCGCGCGAGTTGTTCGCTGTGTCCGCGAGAAGGGGCTTCCAACCCTACACGGTGGCGCCGGACGGCAAGCGGTTCCTGGTGCTGACGCCGGCGGGCGGATCGCAGCCGCTGGAGGTGATCGTCAACTGGCCGGCGCTGCTGAAGAAGGGAGCATCCGGCGAATGAACGCAGGAGACAAACACGACGATCCAAACGTCTCCATGATGACGATCCGGCGACGCGCAGCAAACGCCGCGAGAAGGAGGAGCCGCGCCTAGGGCTGAGCAGCCTCCCGCCGCATGCTTTCGATCACCCACATCCGGACGAGCGTCGAGACTTCGAGGGTTTTGCGTTTCGCCAGCATCTCGATCATGCGCTTGGCGGCGGGCGGGATTCGGATGTTCAACTGCTTGGTGTTCGCCTGAGTCCAGTATTGGCTTAACATGCGGTCCAGGTCGGACCGGTCGGGGTCGATCTCGGTGACTCCTTGACTCAATAACTCCACGGCGTCATGACGGTCGAAGAAGGCTGCTAGTTCCGCGTAGCTAGCGGACTTCCGCGGCAGCCGGACACTGGGCTCCTCTTTGATCTTGCGGATCTTTCTCATCGTTTTCGGTACCTGATCTTTTCCGCTGGCCTGCGCATGTGGAAGACGACCTCCTGTTCCATTTCACGGCGATAAGCGATGTGAAAATAGTCTCCACTGTGAGTCTGGCCGAGCAACTCATAGACGCCCTCCAGCCCGCAGCGCGAGCGCAGTTTCAAGGGGCCTGTCTCCAACACTTCAAAGAAGTCGTCCTCGTTGTAGCCGTGCTTGAACGCGCTGTCGACGAATACGACCACCTGGCATTATGTATAGCATAGTCTAGCAAGCGCCGCTCCTGGACCCTGTGTTTCATCGGTTCCGCCAGTCGTGCGTTAAGATGTTGCGAGACCATGCCCCTTTTCCCCCGGCGAAAAACTCGGACCCTACGAAATTCTCTCCCCGATCGGAGCAGGTGGCATGGGCGAAGTGTACAAGGCCCGCGACACCCGGCTCGGCCGCACCGTCGCCATCAAGGTCCTGCCCGAACACATCGCCAAGCGTGATGAACTGCGTGCCCGCTTCGAACGCGAGGCCCGCGCCGTTGCCTCCTTGAATCACCCGCACATCTGCACGCTGCACGACATCGGCCCCGGCTACATGGTGATGGAACTGATCGAGGGCGAGACACTGGCGGCGCGGATCGAGAAGGGCGCACTCCCGCTCGATCAGGCGCTGAAGTTCGCTACGCAGACTGCCGGCGCGCTTGATCGCGCCCATCGCGCCGGTGTGACGCCTCGCGATGTGAAGCCTCAGAACATCATGCTGATGCGCGATGGCGTGAAGGTGCTGGATTTCGGGCTGGCTAAGTCCGGGTCGAAGCCCGGTCCCACCGAGGCGACGCTGACCGCCGTGCTGACCACGGAAGGCACGGTGATGGGCACGCCGCAGTACATGGCGCCGGAGCAATTCGAGGGCAAGGAGGCCGACGCGCGGTCGGACATCTGGGCGTTCGGTGCGGTGCTGTACGGCTCCTGGTGCTGACGTCGGTGGACGGATCCGCTGGAGGTGGTAGTCAACTGGCCGGCGCTGCTGAAGTGGGGAGCCTCCGGCGAATGGGCGCCAGCGTTGATATCCTGTATATTTCAGTTAAGTAAGGAAGCCTCTACGCGATGAACGACCTTTTGAACCGAATCTCGGTTGATCCCCGGATCTGCGGTGGGAAACCCTGTGTCCGGGGCACGCGAATCTGGGTCTCTCTACTGCTGGACTTTCTGGCTTCCGGTTCGTCCATGGAAGAAATCCTGGGACAGTACCCGCAACTCGCGCGGGAGGATCTCCTGGCTGCGATTGCCTACGGCGCCGAAATGAGCCGAGAACGATTTGTGGACTTGCCCGGCAGCAGCGCCGCATGAAATGGAAACTGGACGAGAACCTGGGTTCCCGGACAGTCCACCTTTTTCTCAAAGCAGGCCATGACGCCCAGACGGTCTTGCAGGAGGAACTCAGTGGCGCCAGTGACGAGACCCTATTCGAGGTCTGCGTCCGTGAGGACCGATGCCTTCTGACTCTTGACATCGACTTTGCCGATGTTCTGCGATTTCCGCCTCACCAAACCGCCGGAATCGCCGTCTTGCGTCTTCCGAAGAATCCTTCTTTGCGCTTGCTGGAGACAGTGGCCGCCGACTTGTTGCAGGTGCTCGTCTCGGAAACCATCCGGGGGCGCCTCTGGATCGTCGAGCCGGGCCGTCTCCGCGTGCATGATGATACCAATCCAGCGTTAGGTTAGCCTGGCTAGGCCTGATCTCATGCCCCTTTCCCCTAGCGAAAAACTTGGGCCGTACGAGATCATCTCGCCGATCGGCGCGGGAGGCATGGTTGAAGTGTACAAGGCGCGCGACACCAGACTTGACCGCACCGTCGCCATCAAGGTGAGCCGGAACATTCCGCCAAGCGCGACGACCTGCGTGCTCGCTTCGAGCGCGAGGCGCGCGCCGTTGCCTCGCTGAATCACCCGCACATCCTCACGCCGGTGGGTGGATCGCAGCCGCCGAAGGTGGTGGCAGCGACATGCTCGGCCCCTTCGAAGTCCTCTCCCCGATTGGCGCGGGAGCATGGCGAAGTATGGTTAAGACCATCTTCACAAATGCTGTAGAGCGCTCTGTCGGGCAGGCAATCTTGCCTGGGTAGTGTCCCAAAGGTGCGTTGATCGGGTTTAGGGATTTTTTGAGAGCTGTCGGGTCCCTTAAGGTTTCGTGGATCGCGGTTCATCTGGGAATGTTTTTAACAGTTCAATACAGGCATTGAGAGCCTTATCCCAAGTGGCATTCCCGATCTCGTACGTCCGACACAGAACGCCCGTCTTTGTGCCGAGAGCGAAGTAGCCGGACCATGGCACCCCGCTCACGTCGGCAGGTTGCCGGTTTATTGGCACGAATCTTTGATATGGGGCAGGGGCGGCGGCCTGAACCGAGGACTCGGGGCGCTGAAAGAAGCCACACCCCACGCTGAAAAGAAAATAGCAACATGGCCCTATGTATCGAGCGAGGCGAAGGCAAGCCTTTTGGTTTAGGAATAGTGTAAACATGCGCAATCTATTCTTATTCTAGTGACGTTTGGCTTCTTCAGCGCTCTGCTGGGTTGTCGAACGCTAGTGTTGTGTAACTAAAATAGCTTGCAATAATTCCAAGGGCGTGGCATGCTTAGGCATGGCGCGCCCTGTTTCGGTCATCGACATCACTCCAGA
>JAYTKJ010000327.1:0-19651 GCA_043730365.1 Acidobacteriota bacterium
AGCTTGTCCCTGCCCGTGGCAACATGATCTAGGCGCAAGCCCGCGTTGTTGTTGTCGATCACCTGCGGCGCGTTGATGTTCAGCGCGCGCTCGTTGACGTCGAGGCGATTGGGCAGGATCCGAGGATACGCGCCGAGGAAGCGGGTCACCAGCGCGCGAATCGCCGGATCGGTGGCCAGCGCCGTTCGCTCATCGGGCTTCGGCACCAGGACGTTGCCGTTCACCTGCCCGCGCAATTTCTGCTGGCTCCCATCGATCTGCAAAGACCATCGCTTGCCCAGCGCGCCGCTCGTCGAAAACCCATAGTCGTTCTCGCGAGCCGGCTGCACGCCGCCCACCTGAAAGAAACTTCGCGCCGAAAAGACGCTGTTCAAATGCGCCCAATGAGCCATGCCGTGCCAGGCGGCTTTGAGCGCCGGCGCCACGTGCGGCGGCCCTACCGCCGGGTTGCCGAACTCCGCGCTGAAGTAGTTTCGCTCGGGGCGGAACTCTTCCACAATCGTGGCGCTCGTGCCCAGCCGGAGGTTAAGCTCCTTCAGCGCGTTGTTGTCTACCAGATTGAACTGGATGTTCTCGTTGCGCCGGCTCTCGCCCGCCGCCGCGTCCGTCTTGCCGAGCAGATTCAGCTCGACCCGCTTACCCGTAGTCTCGTCAGCCGGGGCAGTGGCGGGGGCGGCGGGCTTGGGAGCCTCAGCAGCGGCGGCGGCTTGCAGCAACAACAAGCTCGAAAGCGCCAACAGCATGTCTAGAAGCCGCTCGGCCTGATCCAGTAGCTCTCGCGCCACTTGGCTCCCGGCGCGATTGTCTGCAGCGGAAACTTACCGGCGTGGCCTAGGTTGAAGGCGTTGGTTACCCCCGACATGGGCTCAAAGCAAATGAAGCCGCGGCCCGCCGGAGCGTACACCACCGCTACCGGATAATTGGGTCCGTACTCGACGGCCAGTTTCTGAGCCTTTCCCTGCACGTAGAAAATACTCTTGCCATCGGCTCCGCGATTGAGGCCGGTGTACACGTTGTCCAGTTGGGTGCCTTTCAGCGCAAAGAGCGGCGCCGGATCGCGCGGAGTCTTTTCTCCCGTAGGCACCAGGATGTCTGAGAGCAATACGCTCTCGCGCGCAGGCATGGACACCTGCCATTCGTCGCGCGGCGAGTCCGTCAATTGAAAATAAGGATGGAAGCCAATGGAAACCGGCATCGGAGCAGTGGATAGATTGTCGATCACCGTTTCCACTTCGAGGGCGCCATCCTTCAAGCGGTACGTCATATCGATGGTGTGCGCAAAGGGAAACTGCGCCATCCAATCCGGTTCCCGGTAAAATTCGAGGCGGCACGTGATCGATGCTTCACCGCCGATTTTCTGATGGATCAGTTTCCATTGCGAGGCAAACATCAGCAGCCCGTGAATCGGCTTCTTGTTACCATCGCGCCGCACATTGCCCAAGCCGTCATTGAGCGTGTACTTCTTCCCGTTGGCAAAAAAGGAATCCTGGTCGATACGATTGGCCCACGGCGCCAGGAAAGGATTCCCGGCTAGAGTAGGCTTCTGCTTCAACTCGCCGAGCGTCTTGTAGGGAGACCACATGACCTCGTGGCCTTTCACCTTCATCGAATAAGCATTGTTGCCCAGCTCGGGGGCGACCATCACTTCCACGCCGGCGGCCGCATCCGCCAGACGAAACACCGCCGTACCATCGACGGTCATGCGTTGAATTGAGTAGTTTTGAGCTGGCAGCATATAGGTGAAGGCGAACGCGAGTGCAAACGGCTTGAGCATTGGCTCGTATTATATCGAGCGCCGTGGGCTCACTTGGCGGACAAGTCGTCTGACTCCAGTTTTTCTTTGAGGTCGACGGCCGTTTCGTCCTGGCAGCACATGCACACGCCTGGCGTGAACGTGCGGATCGAGCACACTTCGCACCAATAGGTAATCATCAGCCGCTGGCCGCCACGATGCACAAACATGGCCCGCTTGTGCAGAGGACCAACGCGGAACAGGCCCGGCTCGCCCGCCGGCTCGCCCACTACTTCCAAGTCGAAACCGGCGAGGCGTTGATCGCCCAACACCAACATTGTTCCCGCATCGCCTGTGAGCATCACCGGGCCGGTCTGGGCCGCCAAGCGAGGTTTGACTCCCGGCGTCAGTTTCCCGCGCACAGTCCGCAAGACTTCGGTGGCTTGGACGACACTAGCCGCAGCCATCGCCAGCAAGCCCTGAAAATGTCGGCGCAGCATGTTTCTGATACCAATCTTACCAATCCCGGACCAGGTTTGTTGGACCGCTAACATCCCGTTCTTTGCTGTACCGGTACGGCTCGTAACTGGTTGCCCAACGGATCGATTTAAAGGTTCATGTGAAATTCAAGATCGCACCTTAGACTACTCGTCAGCCGCCGAATGTGCGGCCAAAAAAGACATGACGGAATTCATTCATCGGTTCTCCTCACTGCTGAACGGCGCGACTACCGCCCTGTACCCGAACCTGATCTACCTCATTATTGGATTCGCGTTCTTCTTCTTCGGCGTGTCTAGGCGAAGATCGTCCTGACCGGGACTTGGCCATTCCGAGGACCGAAAACCGCTCCCTCCGGTCCATCTCGGAAACGTGCGTTAGACTAAGGAGTTCATGGCGGGTCAGGTTTCTCTCTTTGTCACCTGTATCGGTGATCAACTGTTTCCCAAGGCCGGATTGGCGGTCGCAGATGTGCTGGAGCGATTGGGCTACCGGGTGGATTTCCCGGAGGCTCAAACGTGCTGTGGTCAGCCAGCCTTCAACAGCGGCTATTGGGACGAAGCGCGCAAAGTAGCCGATCACTTCCTCGAAGTCTTCGCCGCCGCCGACTATATCGTGATCCCTTCGGGCTCCTGCGGCGCCATGGTTGGTCATCATTTTGCCGACCTCTACAAAGGCGACGCGGCCAAGCTGGCGCAAGTCCACGCCCTGGAATCCCGCGTCTGGGAGTTCTCTAAGTTCCTCACCGAAGTGGCGAAGGTGGACGACCTCGGCGCTCGTTTCCCGCACAAAGTCACCTATCACGATTCCTGTCACGCTTTGCGCGAAATGGGTGTGAAGGCCGGGCCGCGGCGGTTGCTATCCAAGGTGCGCGATCTGGAATTCGCCGAGATGGACACTTGCGAGGAATGCTGCGGCTTCGGCGGCACGTTCTCCGTGAAATTCGATCAGGTTTCCGGCGGCATGGTCCGCACCAAAATTGAATCGATTCAGAGATCGGGAGCCGAGTATGTCGTCTCGATCGACTCCAGTTGCCTCATGCAGATTCAAGGCGCGCTGCTTCGTTCCGGCAGCCCCGTCCGCACCATTCATCTGGCTGAAGTGCTGGCCAGCCGGTAAGAAAAAAGGGGCAACGTAAACTTCGATGAGCTTCTTTCCCGCCGAGAAACTGACCGCCGCCGTCTCCAACCCCAAACTGCAGGCGGCCATCTACGATTCCACCGCCCGCTTGATGCACAAGCGCAAAGTCGCCATCGCGCCCGATTCGATTGACGATTTTGAGAGCCAACGCGAGCAGGCGCGCAAGATCAAGCAGCACACGATTGAGAATCTGGACTTTTACCTCGAGCAGCTTGAACGCAACGTCATCGCCAACGGCGGCAAAGTGGTGTGGGCCCGCGATGCCGATGAGGCCGTCGCCTTCATTCGCAATCTCTGCCGGGAAAAGGGCGTCAAGCGAATCGTCAAATCCAAGTCGATGACCACCGAGGAGATCGAGCTCAACGAGGCTCTCGAGCACGACAATCTGGACGTAGTGGAAACCGATCTGGGCGAGTACATCCTGCAACTGGCCCACGAGAAGCCCTATCACATCGTGGCCCCCGCGCTGCACAAAACACGTTACGACGTGGCCGATATCTTCACCGAGAAACTGGGTGTGGAGCGCGAAGAGGTCATCGAAAAGCAGACGATGATTGCCCGCCGCGTGCTGCGCGAAAAATTTCTGACCGCCGAACTCGGCATCACTGGCGCCAACTTCATGATGGCCGATTCCGGCGCGATCTCGATCACCGAGAACGAAGGCAATGCGAGACTGTCCAGTTCGGCGCCGCGCATTCAAATCGCCGTCGCCGGTATCGAAAAAGTGATCCCGCGCGCACAGGATTTGGCGACGTTTCTCAAGGTGCTGGGCCGCAGCGCCACCGGGCAGCCGCTCACCGTCTATACGTCGTTTCTCTCGGGCCCGCGCCGCCCCGGCGAGATCGATGGTCCGGAAGAGTTCTACCTGCTGTTGCTCGACAACGGACGCACCAAGGTGCTGGCCGACGAGGGCAAGCGGCAATCGCTTTACTGCATCCGGTGCGGCGCTTGTTTGAACCATTGCCCGGTCTACCGCAAGATCGGCGGGCACAACTATCCGTGGGTTTACTCAGGTCCGATAGGCGCGATCCTCTCCCCGCAGTTCCACGGCGTCTCGACAGACCCATGGCTGCCCTACGCCTCCAGCCTGTGTGGCGCTTGCGCCGAAGTCTGTCCGGTCAAAATTGAGATCCCCAGGATCCTGCTTGAACTTCGCCATGAGGTGACCGACGCGAAGCGCAAGGCGGGAGACGGGCGTCTGGAAAAACTGGCCTTTCAGCTTTACGCCTTCGTGATGACGCGGCCCGGGCTCTACGCCTGGATCGCCAGTCTGGCGCCGCGCTTTTTTCCGGGACGCCGCGATGGCTCCTGGATCCAAAAGGTGCCGGGCATCATGGCGATTCCTCCCGTGGCCGGGTGGCTGAGCCAGCGGGACCTGCCGCCACCGCCGGATAAGAATTTTCGTGAGCTCTGGCGTGAGCGCAGCGGAGGCCGCCGATAATGTCGCGCGACGCCGTTCTCCATCGCGTGCGCACCGCGCTGGGCCGAGCCGCCGGCGCCGGCATTCCGCCCGTGCCGCCCCCGCTGCTACAAATTCCCAAGATGGACATGGAGCGGCGCATCGAAGTCTTCTGCGCGGCTTATGAGAAGTTAAACGGCAAGTCATACCGCGCCGCCTCGAAGGAAGAAGCGCGCGCCACGACGGAGCGGATCCTGGCTGGCCGCCGCGCTGTCGCTTCCAATGCGCCCTTCCTGGACGAATGCGGCGTCAAGACGCTGGCCGGTGTTGAGTCCGGTTTTGTCGATCGCGTTAAACTCCGGGAAGCCTGCATCCACCTCGATGCCGGCATTACTTCTGCCGACTATGCGCTGGCCGATACCGGTTCGCTGGTGATGATCTCCTCCCACGAGGAAGCGCGCATGATCTCGCTGCTGCCTCCGTGTCATGTGGCGCTGTTGCCGCGCGAACGGATTCTCACCAGCCTGGACGAACTGCTCACGCTGGTCCCCATTCCTTCGCTGCGCTCCAGTTCGGTTGTGTTGATCACCGGCCCCAGCCGCACCGCTGATATTGAGCAGATTCTGGTGCGGGGCGTACACGGCCCCGGTGAAGTGCATGTCATAGTGGTGTAGCTCGTTTCTGATCCCCCGCCTCGACGCGTTCCAGAAGTAAGTCGCCGCCTACTGGACGGGGCAGGAAGCCAAGTGCGCCAGCTTCTTTCACACCAACGCCGATTCTACCTGATGCACGGTGTAGAACATCTTGAACCCGTCGTTGTACACACGACTGTCGGCGTGGCTCCTTTTGGCCTTGAGATCGTCGCAATACCTTTGCGTCTTGGCGTGCGATTCTCCGGAAACCGAATTCAAGAGAAGCGGAGAATCACGTCAAGACGCAAAGACGCCAAACGAACGCCGGTGCCACTAGTACTACTGTGTTACAAAATTACGAGAGTCCAGGCACCGATGTGAGCAGCGCTCGTTTCGCCCGTCGCCTCCTGAGCCTATGCATCTTCTCCTGCGAGGGCCGGTCTCTGCGTCTCCGCGCCTCAGCGTTGGAACGATGCCTCCATCAAAGTCGTATGTGGCTGCTTTAACCGCAGAGGCACGGAGACGCGGAGAAACCCGCTAGGGCTAGGATGGCGTAGATTCAAAAGATGCAGGTTAACGAGATTACGGATAGTGTGATCGGAGCCGCAATTGAGGTCCATCGAGCCCTTGGGCCGGGCTTGTTGGAGTCCGCCTATGTCCAGTTGTCTCTGTCACGAACTCCACCTGCGGAACTTGCCCTTCCGCCGGGAACTGTCGCTGCCTGTGAAATGCAAAGGGCTGAAACTCGACTGCGGATATCGGGTGGACATGTGGTGGCGGACACCGTTGTGGTGGAGGTAAAAGCAGTGGAACGTCTGGCGCCTGTCCATGAAGCCCAACTTCTGACCTACCTACGATTGGGTGGTTGGAAGATCGGACTTCTCGTCAACTTCAACGTCCCGGTACTGCGCGACAGCATTGTACGGCGCGTGTTTGGACTCGTTGAGTAGCCCTGCAGCTTTATGACACAGTAGTACTAGTGCCCTGTTACAACCAATCCTTTAGACTTGCGCGCACGGCTCGGGTAACGCCGGGCTATTCGCTGTCGTCGCTATTGCTATCCAGCGGCCAAGCCGTTGGATGCACCAGGAAGGAGAAGGAGAGGAACCGTTGCAGGAAGCTCTCGCGTTCGGAAATCGACACCCAGTGGAGCACAGAGCGGTCACCCGGTTCGTTGAAGAAGCCAACGCCGCCGCGGCGCAGCCGCCGGTCTGTCCAGGAGTCCACCGCTTGGCCATTCACCATCGTGGTGAACCGGTCTCCGCGCACGCGCATCTTCACTTCATACATCATGTTTTCGACGGCAGTGATTGGAATCGGAAGCGTCACGCGACTGACGGGGCTACCGTTCAGCATGGTGTACCGAATGATCTCGGCGCGGCCACCGGACCCCACACCGGCTTCGCCCCGATTGATGGATATCTTGGTGGCGTAGTAGTTTTGCTGGTCTTTGGCGCGAAACGCCCAACCCATAGCATGATTCTCAATCTGCCCGGCAAACTCGATGTTGTAGTCTGCCAGAGCCAGCGTGGGCTTCCACAGCCGCAACTCGCCTACGCGCACGGCGCTTCCGACCTTGGCCCACCCGCCCGAGAATCCCGACAGCGCTCCCTGCCAGTTGCGCATATCCATGCGGAAGTCTTCGCGCAACGAGATCGAAGATCGAGACGAAGGAAAGGCTTGGGAAAGACGATCTGTGAGCCCCGCCACGGGAGGCAAATAGCTTTGATTGGTCTTGGGAACGGCGGACTGGGACGACGGCAAAAACATCACCAGGAGCGTGGACAGCACCACCAGCAGGACACCTGAACCGGGGCCAAATGAGGAGGCAGGCTTGGGCGCGATACCAGTGGATTTCCCCAACCAGCCTTCATCCTGAGACTCCTCATGGTGAAGGTCTCGGGACACGCGGGCCGAGTACACCTGCCGGGCCCGTTGGCGGTGACCGTCGCAGCAGAACTGCCGGTCCACCAAACGGCGCAACAACCCGATTTTTTTGCTACATTGCAGGCAGCGCATCTTATTCCTCTTCGTGGTATCGCATCGGAAGTGCCACTCAGAACTCTTTGCTCTTTTTTGCTCTATGGCAATGCTACCAGCGAAGTCTGCGTATTCCTAGGTACTAGGTGTCGATTGATCCCAACATGGGGGATTCACCTATGTGACTAGGGCCACGCATCCCTTCATTTGGTACTGTGTTCGCCGGTGCACTTTGGTAAACTAGCGTGTAGTTCACTTCTCTGCCATGCCCCTACCACCTCGCCCACCCGACAAGAAGATCAATCCGGAAATCGAACGATTGCTGTTCCAGGCCAAGATGATCCGCCAGGAAGCGGAGGGTTTGGTGGTGGGAATGACCAGTGAGCAATTGAACTGGAGCCCCGGGCGGGAGCAATGGTCTTTATCTCAGTGCCTGGCGCACCTGAACGCGACGAATCGAAAGATGATAGAGGTGATCGACGAGTCGATCCGGCGGGGGCGGCAAGCCAATATGGTGAGCGACGGGCCCTTCGCCTATGGATTCCTGTCGCGCATGTTCCATCGGATGATGGAGCCGCCGGTGAAGAGAAAGTTTAAGGCGCCGGCTGCTTTCGTAGCCGCCCCTGGCGGTAATTGGGAACAGATTCAGGCCGATTGGAAGGCCACGCATGAACGCATTGAGGCGTTGATCCAGCAGGCCAACGGGCTGGATCTGGTGCGCATCAAAACGACGTCACCGGCGTCGCGGTGGATTAAGTATCCATTAGGTATCGCGTTCTGGATTCAGGCGGCGCACGATAAGCGTCATTTGTGGCAGGCGCGCCGGGTGGCCAACGACGCGGCGTTTCCGAAGGCGCCCAAGACGGTACAGCAGCCGGCGTAGCCCTCGCCGAGGTTTGGGCCCTCGTTCGCGGTTGGCCCAGCCTCCTCTTACCAGCCGGTCGCTTCGCCCGTGAACCGATACGGGATCAGATCGTTATTCAGAGGCAGCCGGTATTTATCGGGGTTCTCATGGTTGTATCTAACCGAGGGCATGTCCACGATAATCGCCTCAACGTCGCCCACATTTTGAACGGCGTGGAACACACCCCGAGGGATCACCACCAGTTGCCTGTTATGTTCGCTCACGTGTAACTCGCTGATCTGTCTGTAAGTGGGCGAGTTGGGCCGGTCGTCATAAAGAACCCACTTGACGCGCCCCCGGGCAAGGAAATTCCGGTCGTCCTGCTCGCGGTGAACGACCCATCCCTTCGTCATCCCTGGCCGGATCGTGTACAAGCTCACCGTTACCAGCGGGAAGTCCACGGCTCCCCAGGCCGGGTCGTAGACTTCGCACATCGTGCCGCGCTCATCCACATGGGTCAGCGCGGGCCGCGATACGACACCTTCAATCAGGCCCGCTTTCCGGGCGCCTTTCTCAGTGACCGTACTTTCGTCTTTCTTCGCCTGATCATCTAAAGCCATAACCACCTCCATCTCCGTCAGCCGGACAGCCCCATTTCAAAAATCGCCTTCTCGAGCGCCCGCAGATCCACTCTGAAGTCGTGGCCCACCGGTGTCGAGAATACGTAGTGATACTGGTGCGCCATTGCCCGGGCCAGCGAGAAATAGGCAACTCCTACGAACGGTCTGGTTCCCGTCAACTCGAGGATCCGAAGATCCTTCGAGAAAATCATGTTCGTCAGGCCGGCCCCGCGAGCCCCTACCACGGCTTCGGCGGAGTGGAACATCTTGACCTGCTCCTCGAAAGACAATTCTTCGGGCCGTACGGCCTCGAATCCGAACTTTGCCAGCGTCTCGATCACTTCCGGCTCGTTCAGTATGCGCCGCCAAGCCGTCCTGGCCCGGCTGACATAGATCCGGCGCCGGGTTCGGGCAACATCGGTCAAACCTAGGTGCTGAAACACTTTGCCGCGAATATAGTTTAGACACTCCGAGGGCAGGGACCCGTTGTTGGGCTCGGCGGCGAAAGAGGGCAGGACCAGTTGTTCGGCGCGGACCCAGTCGACGTTCACCTCAAACGGCTGGACGTTCTCAGGCAGGCAGCATTTGAGGGTCAAATGCTGGAAGGGAGCCAGTCCGGGCGGGATCAGCAATCCCACCGGTCCCCGGTCCTGCAGCTTGGAAAGCAGGTACGTTCGAGGAAGGCAGTCGATCATCCAGTGATAGTAATTCCGGTGGAGGGAATACAGAATCGTGGTGTAACTGCCTGGCCTGGCAGCAAGGTCTTCCGGGGGCCGGCCCATCGCAACAAACCTCTCCACCTTAAACCCGGTGGACTCCGCAATTACCACGCCGCCCGAACCGATTACGCCACCGCTTGGAACATGCACGAATGCGGATTCCAGGCGGCAGATAAACGGCGGAGGAAACGACTGCAAATTGCCGGGATACTCGACTGTGTACTCCAGGAACCGCCGATGGCTGCGTTCTTCAACGCTAACCGTCCACCCTCTACCCAAGGTTGCAAACTCCCGCAGCCCAAGCACTGGCCGCCGCTGCCGCAGTGTCCGCACTTGGACCACTTCGAGTTGCGCAAGCCCGGCCTGCCACTGCCAGACAATGTGCCGACGGTACCCTTGGTAAAGGCGGTTTAGCCAAATCAGAAGCGGTCTGGGTGGACGCAGCCCGAACGCGTCCAGACGCGACATTATTGCAAAGAACCGGGAGCGCATGCCGCCCTTGGTCATGGTCGAGGCGCCGACGAAGGTGACCCGAGACTTGGGCTTGCTCCGTCGCCGCAGGCTACCGACGGCACGAGCCAAAATGGAGACAGCCTCAGTCAAACCGGGTCCTCCTCCCAGCCTAGCCCGCGCAAGAATCAAAATCGTTGCTCGCTCAGTTTATCACCTGACTGTTGCCCGGCCAATAGACAAAATGATTCATCAGATCGACCGATTAGCCCAGAACTTCGACGTCCCCGTCAGAGCCCGCTTCCCTTCGAGCCGACACTATTCCTGAACGACTCGAATCGAAAGAAAAAAGAGGCTGAGCCCGTTTTCCCTCAGAAAAGAATACGGCCCTGCCGCTGCTCCAATTTGGCAGGATCCACGCCGGGCACCGCGCGTAGTTGCGTGAGCATGCGGAATGGCTGACGCCGCCGGAGAACGATAATGGTCTCGGCGACGTCATCGCCGACACCGAGCACACCTGCGAGTTCATCCGCCGGCGACGTGTTGACGTTTACGAAGGTCAGGTTTTCTAGAAAATACGTCGTCACGCGCGCCAACTGCTCGTCGGTTCCGTTGGCGCCGCGCTTGGTCATGTCCTGAAAGACGTCGTTCCAACGGTCCCAGGAACGGGGTTTGTTGAGAAACAGCGAGGCTTTGTGACATCGGCCGCAGACCGCTTGCACCGCCTCCATATTAGGATCGCGAACCTCCGCCGCGCTCGCCGCCATTACTGCCGCGCCGCCGGCGAGCGCAGCCGTAACGGCCCAGGCAACGACAGACGCGCCAGCCGTCACTTCGAACGCGCCGCCTGCGAACGCCCGGCCAGACGCGCCTGCACGGCGCTTGGGATGCCTTCACCGAACTGGCTGACCGTCCGCACCAGCTTGCCATCGGAGAATGACATCTCCAGGTACTTCTCGCTGTGCATGGGCTTGCCGTACTCGTCCTTCATCTGGCCGACAATCTTCTTGGTCTTGACGTCGACCACGTCGCTCGACGAAAGGAAAGCGTACCGGCCGTCGAGGCCCATCGTGACCCAGTCGGCCGAGGCCGTGGTGGCAAAGGTGGTCTTCAGCACGGGCCACTCTCCGGTGTTATCGTAGACCAGCACGCCGTAGTTGATGTTGTCGACGACCCAGATCTCGCTTTCATCCGGGGTCAGGGCAATCCCGTGGCTGGGGCAGCCGTGCCCGTAAAAGCGTTGCCTGACGTCACCCCACTTGGCCTTCCACATCTCGGCTGGCGCTTCAATCCGCTTGATCACTTCACCCGTCTTCACGTCGGCGATTTCAAATCCGAGTAAGTTGTTGAGATTGGCATAGACTCGCGTTGCGTCGTGATTGATCACGAAGGGACGCACATGGTCTGAGAAGGTGATGGTCTTCAGGGCTTTCATGGACGGCACGTCGCCCACCGTCATCGTTACGCCATTGGGAGCCATGAACACCGTGTTGCCATCGGGGCTGAGCGCCATGTTGTGGGCAAACATGCTTTTGGGTGCCTGGATCTTGCCTTTCAGGGTCCCGCTTTGGGCGTCTATGACGTACCAGAAGTCTCGTAGGTCTGAGCCCACCACGAGCGTCTTGCCGTCCGGAGTCACTTCCGGGCGCTCGCAGCACGTCCCATCATAGGTGTTCTCCCAGACCTTCTGATCGGTGCCCAGATCGAAGGCCGCCAGCCGGCCCCGCGTTGCCAGATAGATCATGTTAGTGGCCCGGCTGGCCGCAATCCCCGAGACTTCCTCCGCGCTCATACTCGCCGGCACGTTCCAGGTGGGGATGCGCTTGACGAACTCGAAGTTGCGGTCGACATCCAAGGCGACGATCCCGACGCCGTTCATCTCGGAGGAATACTGCCCGCCCGCCGAACCGCCCGGAACGGCGACGTAGACAAGACGCCGGTCGCGCTTGCCGAATCCTCTGGCCACTTGCGGCCCGCGGTGGCGGGGATCGGACGACCCCGCTTGCCGGTAAGGGCGCTCTGGCGTGTTGACCGCATGTTCCAGGCGGACTCCGTCCGGGGTTGCCTGCTGGGCGGCGAGGCCGCAGGGGGTGGCGAGGGCCGCCGTCAGAGTCGCTGTAGCCAAGAAGAGTTGTTTGTTGAACACCGTTATATACCTCCCAATGTCGAGACTCGACTCTACAACCCCTGATTCGGGCTGTCAACCGGGCGGGTTTGGGTTCGGCGGCCTTTGCGCTTCTAAAGAGCAGGAATCACTTCGGTGTCACATGGATTAGGGCGCCGGGATTAGCGTCTTCCAGCATCCACAGCGAACCATCGGGACCCTGCTCCACATCGCGGATGCGTTTGCCGACATCCCAGCGCTCCGCGGTTTTGGCTCCGCCTTTACCATCGAAGATGATGCGATTGAGCGTCATGCTCCCCAGGCCGCTAATGAAGCCGCTGCCGTCCCATTGCGGGAAGGTCTTGGCGCCGCGGTAGAACATCAGATTGCCCGGGGCGATCACCGGCACCCAATAGAGCACCGGCTTGGTAAACTCGGGCCGAGTGTTGTGACTGGGAATGGGCACCTCGTTATAGTTCATGCCATAAGAGACGACCGGCCAGCCGTAATTCTTGCCCTTCTGGATCAAGTTCAACTCGTCGCCGCCGCGCGGGCCATGTTCGACTTCCCACAATTCGCCGGTAGGCGAAAGCGCCAAGCCATAGGGCGCGCGGAAGCCACTAGCCCAGGTTTCCGCCGGCGTCAGGTTGGGGCCGGGAAAGGTATAGGTGCTTACTGGCTTCGCTGTCTTGGCAACTTCGGTGTCGCGTGGCGGATCGATCAAGGGGATGGTGGCGGCACCGGTTTTGCCGAGGTTGGGATTGCCGGGGGCGGGTTTGCCGTCCAGCGTCAGGCGCAGGATCTTGCCGACAGGCTGGTCCGGATCCTGGGCGGGGATCATGCGCTGGCGGTCGCCCACCGTCATGAACAGATGCTGGCCGTCGGGCGAGAATACAACCTGCCCGCCTGCCTGGCCGCCTTTGCCTCTGGGCATTTGGCGCCACAACACAGTGAAATTTTCGAGTCGGTTCACACGTCCGGTAATCAGCTTGCCGCGCGCCAACACCTGGCTCCCACCATACTCACCCGGCTCTATGTAAGTGACGTAGATACTCTGGTCGGTGGCGTAATGCGGTGAAACGAAGACGCCCAGCATGCCGTTCTGGCCCTGCCAATAGACGGCGGGCGTACCGGACAACGGGGCGATCTTTTCTCCCTGCGGGGATACCAGCCAAATAGGCCCGATCTTTTCGGTCACCAACATGCGGCCATCCGGCAGGAAGGCCAGCCGCCAGGGCAGCCCAAAGGTGGCCACCGTGGTCATCTTAAAGGGCAGGGTTGCTTCAGGTTTCTGTTCGCCCATATTGACTTGGGCCCAAGCCTCGACCGCCAAGCTGAAAAGCATAGCCGCTCTCACCAGTTTCATCTCTGTGTTCCTACTTTCATTGTTATCCCTCTATGCTAACCGATGACGCCGGGCCGAGCCCACAGGCTGGCAGGTGGAGCAGACCGATAGAATCGAAGTATGGGCATAGCCGGACTAATACTTTTGCTAGGCACGGTCGCACAGGCGGCCATGCCGGCGGTGGTTGTCGCGTTTGGCGACAGCATTACGGAAGGCTACGGCGTTGAGCGCGGGGGGGACTATCCGTCGCAACTCGAGCGGGCTTTGGCGGCCAAAGGCGTCAAGGTCAAGATGGTGAATGCGGGGGTGAGCGGGGATACGACCAACAATGCGCTGGACCGGGTGGCGACGGTGATCGCGGCCAAGCCGGCGCTCGTGATTCTCGAATTTGGCGGCAACGACGGGTTGCGCGGATTACCGCCGGCGGCGACGCGGAAGAATTTGAGCGAGGTGATTGTGCGTCTCCAGCAGGCGGGCGCGCGAGTGGCGCTGATCGGGATGACTCTGCCCAGGAATTATGGTTCCGGATACCTTACTAAGTTCGAGGCGATTTTTACAGGCCTGGCTGCGGAACATAAAATCACTCTGATTGACGTGCGCGGGGCAGCGCTGCAGGGAGGCGATGTCAAGGGGCTGATGCAGCCGGATGGCATTCACCCCACCGGCGCGGGCTATCAGCGATTGGTGACGTTCCTCCTGCCGTTTGTGGAGAAAGAGATTCAGGCAGCGGTGCGGCGGGGACGGAAGTGAGACGGCCGGCCCTACGGAACCCTGATCACCAGGAGCGGGCCACGATAAGGGATAACCACCTGGACGACGCGTGATGCCGGGAGCCGCCCGTTTTGCCGATGGTCCTGCACGTGCAGCTCATATGGTCCAGGCGGGAGGCTTGTGATGAGGAAGCGCCCGCCTTCGCCAAACACGGTCGACGACGAGCCAGCCTGCCCAATGGCCATGCCTGCATCGCTCACCAATGCCCCCTGGCTATTTCGTACCTCGGCGCGCAGGCAGTAAGCGCGGGTCTTGCGCATCCGGATGTCCACCTTCGATGCTCCTTGGCTTCTCGCCACTGTGACGGGGCGATCGAAGAAGGTGGGCACGAATTCAGTGAGATCGGCCGGGCAGCAGGAACGGCAAGACGGCGACGCCGATGGGGGCCTGAGCCGCGCAAACGCACGCACGCGATAGGCGCCGGGGGGAAGTTCCCCGATACAGAATTCGCCGCGCTGATTGGCCGAACCGCCGTTTACCGGCGACGGCAGCAAATCGCGGAGAGCCGTGACTGCCGCGAAGGGGACGGGCTGACCGGCGTCGTCCGTGACCCGGCCGGAAACACTGCAAGTTGCAGGCAGCGGCGGGGCCAGCCAAAGCGTGACGGCAAGAATGATCAGGCCCACGTCATAGATCATAGCCGGATAGCGGTGCCGGCGGGGTGCATTATCATCAAATGAGGCTCCCGTCCGCTGCGCGTTCATGTCTCCCTATCTGCAGATTCTCGGGCAATATCTGTCTCCGGTGGCCGGCCGGGCCGCCGTGCTCGGGCTGTGTCTGCTGGCCGCGACCGGGCTGCAATTGTACATCCCTCAAATCACTCGCGCCTTTATTGACTTGGCCGCAGCCAAAGGCGCAGTGGAGGCCCTGACGCGGCTGGCCCTGACTTACCTCGGCTTGGCGGTGGTGAATCAGTTACTCTCGGCGGCGGCCACCTACCTTTCAGCCGACGTCGGCTGGGCGGCCACGAATGCGCTCCGCGGAGACTTGTTTCGCCACGCGCTGCATCTGGACATGCGTTATCACAAAGATCGAACTCCGGGCGAGATGATTGAGCGGATCGACGGCGATGTCACCAGCGTCTCGAATTTTTTCTCGCAGTTCGTGGTGCGCGTGTCGGCGGCGGTGTTGCTCACCGGCGGCGTGCTGGTGCTGCTATGGCGCGAAGACTGGCGTGTGGGGCTGGCGTTGACGGTGTTCACGGCCGTGTCGGTCAAAGTGCTGCACTGGCGGCGCGAAATCGCAGTGGGGCCGACACGGGATGAGCGCGAGGCCAACGCGCAACTATTCGGCTTTATCGAAGAGCGGCTGACGGGCCTCGATGACATCCGCGCCAATGGCGGCGGCGCTTATGCGATGCACCGGTTCCTGATGGTGCAGCGCGATTGGTACGCCAAATCGCTCCGCGCTTGGTGGGCGCGCAACACCATCTGGATCACGATGGGCTTGCTGTTCAGTACTGGCTATGTGTTGACGCTGGGACTGGGAATCGGGCTCTACATGGCGGGCGCGGCGACGCTCGGCACGGTCTACCTGTTCTTCAACTACATGGCCATGCTCGAGGCGCCGCTGGACCAGATCACCCAGCAGTTGCAGGAATTCCAGAAGGCGGCGGCGGGATTGCGGCGCGTGCGCGAGATGTTGGATTTCCAGCGTGATGTGCTGGATGGGGAGACGGCGCTGGCGATCAACGCCGGTGGCGGCCTGCGAGTGGAGTTTGACAGCGTGCGATTCAACTACGGCGGCGCGCAGGACGTGCTGAAGGGCGTGAGCTTTACCCTGGAGCCGGGCGAAACACTGGGCGTGCTGGGCCGCACCGGGAGCGGGAAGACCACGCTGATCCGCCTGCTGTTTCGCTTGTACGATGCCACGCAAGGGCGCGTGCTGCTGAACGGCGTGGACGTGCGTCAGACCCGCGTCGCTGAGTTGCGGCAGCACGTCGGGCTGGTGACACAGGACGTGCAATTGTTTCATGGGTCCGTGAAAGAGAACCTGACATTCTTCGACGCGTCGATTCCCGACGAGGAGATTCGCCGGGTGGCCGGGCAATTGGGAATCGAAAGTTGGATGGATTCGGGGCTCACGGCGGGGGGCGCGGGACTGTCAGGTGGGGAGTCGCAACTGCTGGCGTTCGCGCGGGTGTTTCTGAAGAATCCGGAACTGGTGATTCTGGATGAGCCATCGAGCCGGCTCGATCCGGCCACCGAAAAGATGTTGACTCGCGCGGTGGACCGGTTGCTGGAACGGCGCACGGGCATCATCATCGCCCATCGCTTGCAGACGGTGCAGCGCGTGGACAAGATCCTGGTGCTGGCCGACGGGCGAATCGTCGAGTTCGGACGGCGCGAAGACCTGGCGCGCGATCCTGCCTCGCGCTATTCGCAATTGGTGGCGATGTCGGCCGGCGATCATGCCCTCGATGAATCGATGGAAAAACTGGGCGAGAACGAATGACCACCTGGCAATACATGAAGCGGTTGTTTGCCTGGCGGCGGCGCGAGTTCATTTTGAACTGCCTGGCTTGGGGCGTGTTCCATCTCATTCCACTCGTGAATGGGTTGGTGGTCCGTGAAGTTTTCAACGCGCTCTCCGGCAGCGCGCCGGCGGGCTTGAATGCCTGGACGCTACTGGCGATTTTGGCGTGCGCCTACGCGACGCGCCAGGGGACGTTCCTTTTGGCGATCCGGCTGCTGAGCCGCTACTATCTCTCGGCACAGGCCTTCTTGCGGCGGAATCTCCTTGACCACTTGATGATGGCCGCAGGCTCACGTGTGCTGCCTGAATCGCCCTCGGAAGCGGTGTCGCGATTCCGCGATGACGTGAGCGACATTACCGCGTATCTGGAAAGCTGGACCGATTTTGGCGGATTCGTGCTCTACGGGATTTGCTCTATGGCGGTGCTGGCGTGGATAGACCCATGGATCACCCTGATCGCCGGCGCGCCCCTCTTGCTGATGACGCTGCTGATGCGACGGCTCTCGCCGGTGATTCGCATGTATCGGCGGCGGATGCGCGAGGCAACCGCGCGGATCACGGATGCGATTGGCGAGGCGTTCGCAGCGGTGCAGGCGATCAAGGTGGCGGGCGGCGAGGAGGCGATGACCGCGCATTTTCGTTCGCTAGGCGAAGAGCGGCGACGGCGGGCGCTGGCCGACGTGCTGTTGACCGAGATGATTCGCGGCGTCAACAACGGCCTGGTGTATGTGGGGATCGGGTTGATGCTGACGTTGGCGGCGGCGCGCATCCGGTCCGGCGAATTCTCGGTGGGCGATCTGGCGATCTTCATCCAGTTACTGCCGCGCATCACCAACGTCATGACCTTTGTGGGCGGCGATGTGATGGCGCAACACCGGCGCGTGAGAGTGGCCACCGAACGGATGGAGCAACTGATGGTGGATGCGCCCGCGGGCAAACTCGTGGAGTCTCGCGAACTGACGCTCGATGGGGAAGCGCCTGAGTTTGCGCCCATGGCGCGCGAGGGCGAATGGCTCGAGAGACTGAAGGTGAGTGGATTGACGTTCCGGTATCCGAAATCACCGAACGGGATCGAGCGGGTGGGCTTCGAATTGCGGCGCGGAGACTTTGTGGTGGTGACCGGGCGGATTGGCTCGGGTAAGACCACGCTGCTGCGCGTCTTGCAGGGCTTGCTGCCGTGCGAGACCGGCGAGATCGAATGGAACGGGCGGCGGGTGGACGATCCGGCGACCTTCTTCTCGCCACCGCACTCCAGCTACACCGCGCAGGCGCCGCGGCTGTTTAGCGAATCGTTGCGAGACAACGTGATGATGGGGGCGGGCGGCGAGGAAGAACTCGCAGCGGCGATGCACCTTGCCGCGATGGGTCCGGATCTGGCAACGTTCGAGCACGGCATGGATACGTTGGTGGGCACGCGAGGCGTTAAGCTTTCAGGCGGGCAGGTGCAGCGGGCCAGTGCGGCCCGAATGTTTGCGCGCGGGGCGGATTTATTGATCTTCGACGATCTTTCTTCGGCACTGGACGTGGCAACCGAGCGGCAATTGTGGGAGAGCCTGGGGCGGTCCAAGGATGCCACGTGCCTGGTGGTGAGCCATCGTCGGCCAGCGCTGCGGCGAGCAACGAAGATTTTGCTGCTCAGCGAGGGGCGGCTGATCGCCGAGGGGCGGTTGGAGGAATTGCTGCGAACGCAGGCGGAGATGCGGCGGCTGTGGGATGCGGAGGCGGAGGAGGAGTAGGGTGGGGCTTGGCGTCACTTCGACGGCTGCCTGATCGGCTGGAGCGGCCCCTGGCCCGTTCTCTGGTCCGTTCTCGGGCCGTACGGTTACAACGATACGGGGGCAGATTGCAGGACTTTCGCTCAAAGCGGCGCATCTTGACGAGGCCAGGCGATCTCGCAGTGCCGGTTAGGAACATTTCCGAGCCATAATGTACTATGAGTTTCGTGTGGAGATTTAGCGGATGAGCGAGCATTCTAAAATTGAATGGACAGAGGCGACTTGGAACCCAGTGCGGGGCTGCCTCAAGGTCAGCCCCGGCTGCAAACACTGCTACGCCGAGACATTCGCTGAGAGGTTTCGGGGCGTGCCTAGTCATCCGTACGAGCAGGGTTTCGATCCGCGATTAGTTCCGGAGAAACTTCTGGAGCCGCTATCGTGGGCGTCTCCGAAAACGGTTTTCGTGAACAGCATGAGCGATCTGTTTCAGGATGCCGTACCCGACGACTACATCGTGGCCGTCGCCGAGGTAATGCTTCGCGCTCCATGGCACACCTACCAAGTTCTAACGAAGCGATCAGCGCGGCTAGAATCGCTACTGCGCGATCAATTGCGATCCGCATCGGCCGCGCCGCACATCTGGTGGGGCGTTAGCGTGGAGGACCGGCAATACGGCATACCGCGCATCAACCATCTGCGTAACGCGCCCGCGCACACGCGGTTCCTGAGCGTAGAGCCTTTGCTGGAGCATCTCGGCAGCCTAGACCTTCGAGGTATCGATTGGGTGATCGTAGGTGGCGAGAGCGGCCCGGGCGCAAGGGTGATGAGAAAAGAGTGGGTTGAAGCAATCCGCCAGTCTTGCGGAGATGCGCAAGCCCGCTTCTTCTTCAAGCAATGGGGTGGCGTCCAGAAGGCAAAGTATGGCCGCACTTTGGACGGACGCACCTACGACGAGATGCCGGCACAATCAACTACACCTATCCCGTCACGTGCGGAGCGGTTCGCTTTGGTTCGCGAGCTAGCGTCGCTAACCGACGGGTGGCCGGATGAGCCGCTGGTTCAGTTGAAGTCGCGAAGAGTGGTGGCATAGCGCACTGCGGCGTATCCCTATGAAGCCGGTCGAGTACTACACTTGAGAGTACCGAAGTCAGAGGGCGGGCGGCTCATGCCGCCAAGCTGGTTCCTTCGGTTCGGGATAGGTCAAGCCGTTCTCGGATGAATTTCACG
>JAYTKJ010000328.1:0-26294 GCA_043730365.1 Acidobacteriota bacterium
CGTCGTCGTTCAAATCGCGGCAAGGCATAAATCGTCGCAAACGACTGATAGTTAGGGTGTTATGAGATCGGACAAAGTACTTTACCGGACACTAGTGACTTAACGTATTCTCCGCCCACGCGCGGGTCCACGCGGGCTCCGGGGACGAACCATTTTACGATCTGGCCAGGCTCGGTAAGAGCCCGGAAGACATCTTCTGGGGTTGCTTCTATATCGATGATGGTCTCGTGGGATCTACTCATGTTTCACTCCAGGTTTGCAGATTCGCTGCCGGATTGTTCTTGCCTGCCGGCGGGATAAACGGCGGAGAGCAGGCGGAAACGCCGCCCTCCTTCGGCCCGTTCGTTATGATATTTCGCCGCGAGATGGGCAAGGGAGGCGGTCATCTCTTCGGCGAAGGCGGCGCGGGATTCAGCGCTAGCGAAGCGGATCTCGGTTACCAGGGTAAGCGTGGCGACGGGTTTGCCGGCGCGGCGGGCGCGGATGCAGAGAAAGGCGAACTCGCGAATCATGCGCGCAGCGGTAGAAGCGAGATAAGCGACGGAGAAACGGTCGGCCGTGACGCCATCGCCGGTCTGGGGAGCGATCAGGAATTCGCGGGCCACGGCGCGCACCACTCGTTCCACGCAATTGCCTTTTCGGCGTTCCTCGATCAATTCCAGGAAACCTTCGCGCTCCAGTTCGCGCAGATGGTAGTTCAGTTTCTGCCGAGGCACGCCGAGGCGGCGGGCGAGTCCGGCGGCGGAATCGGGCTCAGCTAGTTGTTCGAGGAGACGAAGTAGGCCTGGCTGGAGCAAGACGCCTGCCTTTCCAGGGCTCTGTACGATTTGCAACGCCGCCAGCATGGATCGATTTAAGCATTGGAGATCTATATTGTCAAGACAAAAGCTTTTGTCGGTAAAAAGCCGAGTACCACAGGCAGGCTCGGCCAGTGCCGGTAGGCGAACGCCGGTTGCGCTGGGGGTTTCCCCTTGAAGGATAGCGGTTGCCCAAACCACCCCCAATCCCCTATACTGGGAGTTCGGTCGAATCGGCCGGATCTATTCGTGCGCCTGTTGACCCGTTTGTCCTCGAGCGCTTTGAGAAAAGGTAGTACCCAGCAGAATGCCACAACGTACATATACGCCCAACAATCGCAAGCGCGCCAAGAAGCACGGGTTCATGAATCGCATGGAAAGCAAGGATGGGCGCGATGTCCTCAGCCGACGCCGAGCCAAAGGCCGATGGAAGCTTACTGTCAGCGACGAACGCAACGTCCGCTGGTCCAAGCAAGTCGCCTAACCACGTCGACTTCGGGTTCCCGAAATCCGCGCGCCTGCTCAAGCGTGGAGAATTCCGCAGGGTGTACGACCATGGCAGCCGCGTGACCAGTTCTTCTTTCGCCCTGTTTTTCGCTACCCGGTCTTCGGATCCGGGACTACCGCGCATTGGTTTCACCACGCCCCGCGCACTCGGCAAGGCAGTCGTTCGCAACCGTATTAAACGCCGTATGCGGGAAGCGGTGCGCCTCGAAATGCCGCAATTGACCAAGGCGGTCGACTACATTTTCCACCCACGCCGGTCCGTCCTCGGCGTGACGTTCCCCCAACTCCGCCGCGAGGTTGTGCGGATGTTCCGTAAGTGCGAGGCTGCGCAATAGCCAATGTTGATCGCGCGCGGCCTGATTTTCCTGCTGAAGGCGTACAAGCGCCTGCTTTCCCCACTCCTGCCGTCGGCCTGCCGGTTTCACCCCACCTGCTCTGAATTCATGAACGATGCGGTATCCAAGCATGGCGCAGCCCGAGGCGTCTGGCTGGGGGTGTGCCGTCTGGCCAAGTGCCATCCCTTCCACAAAGGTGGCTTCGATCCTGTCCCGAATCGCCCGCAATGAGCAATAACTCCCCTTCTTCTGAGAACAAACCGATCAAGTTGCCCGGTCAGGAACCCGAGGGAATGCAGGAACGGCTCCTGATCGCCTTCGCCCTGATTGGCGTGGTGCTGATGGGCATGCAGTATTTCACTCCCGCCCCGGCTCCGCCGCCGCCAGCCAAACCTCCGCAGCAACAGCAAGCCAAACCCAGCGAAGCGGTCACACAGCCCGCCACTACCGCGGCACCCCCCGGGTCGAAGGCTCCGCAGCCGGCCAAGCCCGCCTCTGGCGCTGGCGTGATCGTCGCCGATCAGGACGGGACCGCCGTGGTCGAGACCGACCTTTACCGGATCACCTTCTCCAATCGCGGCGCCGTGGTTCGCAGTTGGATCCTGAAGAAATTCAAGGACAGCAACGGCAAGCTGCTTGAGTTGGTCAACCCGCAGGCCAATGGCAAGACGGTTTTCCCGCTGGCTGTGCGGTTCCACGTTGACCAATCAGCCGAAGCGCTCAACTCGGCGCCCTACGTCATGAAGCTGACGCCGGACCGGCTGCGCATCGATTTCGAGTACTCGCAAGGCGAGTGGTACGCGCGCAAGAGCTTGTCATTTGAGCAGAATTCCTACCTCACCCGCGTCACCTCAGAGGTCCGCAACAGTGGACAGCCCAAGCCGCACCTGTTGTATTGGCGTGGCGGGTTTGGCGACGCGTCCGTGGCGGGTGCGGCGGCTTCGCAAATGTCCGTCCGGTATGACGTGGCCGCCGGCTTCTATCAACTGACGGGCGCTGAAGTGGGAAATCCGCAGGCGCATCGCGGCCGGTTTACTTTTGCCGGCATCACCGACAGCTTCTTTGCCGCCGTGGCGCTGGCCGACACAAATCGCGATTTTGAGATCCACTCGATGTCGGACCAATTGGAGCATCCGAAGGACAAGAAGTTGGAGGCCAACGTCGGCGTCGCGGTCGGTGGCGAAGCGATCAACGCCTTCCAGCTCTTCGTGGGTCCCAAAGACACTAAGCTGCTAGCCAGCATCTCGCCCCGGCTCGAACAACTGGTGGACTTCGGCTATTTCACCCTGCTCGCCAAGCCTTTGTTCCTGGCGCTGCGCTGGCTCAATGACAATCTGGTCCACAACTATGGATGGGCGATCGTCGTCGCCACGATTATCATCAACATCCTCTTGCTGCCCCTGAAGTTCACCAGTCTCAAGTCCATGAAGAAGATGTCGAGTCTGCAACCCCAGATTGCCGCCATCAACGACAAGTACAAAGGCCTGAGCCTGACCGACCCCAAGGCGCAGAACAAGAATCAGGAGGTCATGGATCTTTACAAGAAACATGGCGTCAACCCGATGGGCGGGTGCGTGCCTATGGGACTGCAGATTCCCTTCTTCATCGCCTTCTACAATGTGCTATCGAGAGCGATTGAACTGCGCGGCGCTGAGTGGCTGTGGGTCACCGATCTGTCGCGGCCCGAGGACTTGGCACTCCGCGTCCTGCCGATTGCCATGATCGCCAGCCAGTTCGTCATGCAGAAGATGACGCCTGCGACTACGGCTGACCCGTCTCAGCAAAAGGTGATGCAACTGATGCCGATCATGATGGGCTTCATGTTCTACGGAGTCTCCTCAGGCCTGGTGTTATATTGGTTGACAGGCAATTTGGTCGGAATCGCCCAACAATGGTTCTTTAACCGGCTCTCTGCGGCGCCGGTGGTGGCCGCGCCCGTAGCGGCGCAGAAGAAGAAAAAGTGACGGTATAACTACAGTGAGTCAGCGTTACACCATCGCCGAACACGGTCCCCGGATCGACGCGTTTCTCAAGAAACTGCTGCCGCTGATGGGCTTTGACGTGACGTATTCGATGGCCGAAAACGAGACCATGCATCCGGAGTTTGAAAATCCGGACCTCCGCGTGAAGTTTTCCGGCCGTGACGTGGACGAGCTGCTGTCGAACAAGACAGAACTCATCCTGGCGCTTGAGCACCTTACGCTGGAAATGCTCCGGGTGACGCCGGAAGATCACAGCAAGATCTGCTTTGACGCCAACGATCATCGCGTGCTGCGGATCGAGGAGCTGCGGGCTAGCGCCGGGCAGGCCGCTCAACGCGTTAAGTCCACGCAGGCGCCGTTCCGCTTCAATCCGATGAACAGCCGCGAGCGCCGCATTCTGCATCTGGCGTTGCGCGCCGAAACCGCACTGCGCAGCGAAAGCGAGGGCCTCGAACCCCGCCGGTACGTAGTGATTTACCCGGCCGGTATGCCTTCGCAGCCACCTTCTCCGGAGTTTGAACGGTCACTCATGCAGCGCTTCAGCGCTCCCGGCGGGCGTCCTGGGGGTGGCCCTCCTTCACGCGATGGCGATCGTGGTGGCCCGCGTCGTGGCGGCCCGGGACGGGATCGGGATCGCGGCCCGCGCCCTCCTCGCTACTAGCCTCGCCAGCCTGACGTAGTGACTCCTTCCACAATTGCCGCCATTTCGACGCCACCCGGTCGCGGCGGACTCGGTATTGTGCGTATCTCCGGCGTCGCGGCACGCTCCATCGCCGAAGGCGTTCTTGGCTTCCCGCGAGGCGGCGCTGCCTGGCAGCCATGGTCCGTGCAACTGGCTGAGTTACTCGATCCTGAAGGGCGCGCCGTCGATCAGGTGTTGGTGACCTTCTTTCCTGCCAACCGTTCCTACACCGCCGAAGACGTTGTCGAAATCTCCTGCCATGGCTCACCCGTCGTACTGCGCCATTGCCTGGAGCGTTGCTGCCAACTGGGCGCGCGGCTGGCCGAGCCCGGCGAATTCACGCTGCGCGCCTTCACCCATGGCCGTATCGACCTGGCGCAAGCCGAAGCGGTGCGAGACCTGATTGACTCCACCACGCTTTACCAGGCCCGCATCGCCGCCCGCCAATTGGATGGCTCGGTCTCGCGGCGCCTCGCTCCACTCAAGGCCAACCTGCTTGAGCTGATCGCGCTGATGGAGGCTGGGATCGACTTTGCCGAAGACGACATATCCGTTGCGTCTGACGCCGAAATCGCCCGCCGTCTCGAGCCGATTGAAGCAGGCCTGGGCCGGATGGCCGACAGCTTTGCCTACGGCAAACTGGTGCACGCGGGCTTCACCATGGCCATCGTGGGCCGCCCCAACGTCGGCAAGAGCAGCCTCTTCAACCGGCTGCTGGAGCAGGACCGCGCTATAGTCACCGACATCGCCGGCACCACGCGGGACCTGGTTTCCGAGACCGCCGCCATTGACGGCATCCCCGTGCGCTTCGTCGATACCGCCGGCATTCGCGCCGATGGCCGTGACGTGGTGGAGCGGCTAGGCATCGAGCGAAGTTTTCAAGCGATGGCCGATGCGGACCTCACCCTGGTCGTGCTCGACGCCACGGTCCCGGCCGGGCCTGCCGACAGTGAGCTACTCGAGCGCGCCGAGCGCCAGGGCCGGCGGATCGTCGTGGCGAACAAGTCGGATCTTCCGGTCCGGGCCGCGCATCCCTATCTCGCCGTTTCGGCGCTCACCGGCGCCGGGATCGCCGAACTCCGCCGAGCCATTGTCGACGCCATCGCGCCGGGAGGCGGCGAAGCCAGCTACCAGGACGGCTTTATCACCTCGCTCCGCCATGAGCAACTTCTCCGCGAAAGCGCCGAAGCAATCCGCCATGCCATCGCCGCGCTAGGCCACGGCCTGCCGCATGAGATGCTGTTACTCGATCTCTACGCCGCCTTGCAACCTATCGACGCCATCACGGGGGCCACCACCGCCGACGACATCCTCAACCGCATCTTCTCCACTTTCTGCATCGGCAAGTGATCCGGGCCTCTCGGCCTTGCATGAATGGCCCGCGATGTCTTGTGGGCGTGATTTCCGTTTGTCAAGTAACGGAAAGGTTTGGGGTGTGCGACATGGCACACATCTTCACGGTGATGAATCGGGCCCCTTATGAGATGGACAGCGACAGCCGTGCGATCATACTGCGAACGCTCGCCGATGGCTGCTCGCACCGCGGCAGGTGTCAAGGCAGGAATCTGTGAGCGGCGCCTGTGCGGACCAATCACATCACGGGCATGTCATCGTCGAAAGCGGAGCTCCAGCCTGAGAGGGTGACGAACGACTTCAAGGCCTACGCAAGCCGGGCTTTGAACCAACTCGATGGCCATGAACCAGGCCGGAGACGATGGGCCCGTCATGGAAGCAGGCGATGGCTGTGGAGGGACCAGGATGTTGGTGAGGCGATCCGCCATGTGGTGGAGCAGTAAGGCGAGCCTCTGGCGGTCTTCTTGGGGGCCGTGCCCTGAAGCCGCCAACCGGCTCGCTTACGCTCGCGTCTCAGTTACACGGCGCGCCTCGAACCGATCTTGCGGAGCTCCACTTTAATGTCGCGCACCCAAAGGTTTGTGCGGACGGACGGTCAGTGGCCCTCAGATAACGAGTGGATGATCAACCCGCTTACGGTCTCGAATTCGTACCCTTGGTCAATCAGCGCCGGCAAGGCGAGACGCACGGCGGCGATCGTCGCGGAAACATTCGGGCGCGCCGTCAATTCACGGCCATCGTGAAGGCAGATGATCCCGCCGGGCGAGGCGCCGCGTTCGATCCGCGCCGCCACGGCTTCGCTTTCATCTGCCCAGTCGCGCGCGATCACCGTCCACATCACACCCAGCAATCGGTGGCGCTGCTGGGCAGACGCCAGGCCCGGCCACCGCACGCCATAAGGAGCGCGAAACAACCGCGGCGGCACGCCATGAATCGCACCCAGCACTGCTTGCGCGCGAGACACTTCGCCTTCGATGAACGCCGGAGAGCGCATCCACAAGCGCGCGTGCGAGTAAGTATGATTGCCGATCTCGTGGCCGGCCTGCGACACCGCCCGCGCTGCTTCCGGCAAGCGCTCCGCATTGGCGCCGCATTGGAAAAACGTCGCGCGTGTCCCGAACCGTTCCAGCAGCGCCAGGATCTCAGCGGTAGCTTCGCTCGGGCCATCGTCAAACGTGAGAGCAAGGGCTCGCCGCCCCGCCGGACCGCGCCAGACGGAGGGCGCACACACACTCGACGCGCGTCCCCGCACGGCCCACGCCGCTGCGCCCGCCGCCGCGATCGCTGCTACTGCTGGCCGCCACATGTGGCTCTTACCCAGCCCAGGGAATACTATGATCGCCCGTTACGGCGAAAGTTCCAGGTGGCGAGTGGAGCTTGAAGAAAGACCATGGCCCCGGGATCCAAGGGTATCGCTCAATGACTGATTCATCGACGTCGATCCCGAGGCCGGGCCCCTCTGGCACCACGAGTTCACCGTGCGCAATCGGCAGCGGCTCCTTGAGGATATCCTGCGCCAGCGGGAACGGGTACATGGTCTTGAGCCGCGGCGTTGAGTATACCGGATACTCAAGCCACTCCGTCACGCTCTCAGGAAAACAGATGCCCATGTGCGCGGCGGCCAGCGCCTCCAGATCCGTACCCCAGCAGTGGAAGGCGAAGCGCAGACCGGCGCGTCCCGCCGCGGTGATAATGCGGCGTCCGGCGGTGTAACCACCTTGGCAGACGACGTCCATCTGCACAAAGTCGACGCACTCGCCGAGCATCAGGTCCTGAAAACCGGCTTCATCCGGCTCATGCTCACCGGCGGCGATGGGCGTGTGCTGCGCGGCGCGGAGCCTGGCATAGGCGGCATGGTCCTGGGGAGGGAGCGGCTCTTCGAGCCAGGCGACAACATGCTCGGACATTTCGCCCGCGAGGCGCTGCACGGTTTCGGCTGAATAGCTCCGGTCGCCCATGCGCCACCAGCTGTGCGCGTCCACCATCAGATCCATGCCGTCGCCCACTGCCTCACGCATCAGGCGCACGGTCTTCAAGTCGTCCTCCGGCCCCAGTGCGGGCCGCATTTTATAGGCAGAGTAGCCGAGCTCTTTGACACCGGCTGCTTCGGCCGCGTAACCCTCCGGCGATTGATACATCCCGGCGCTGGCGTAGAGGCGAATCGAGGGGCGCACGCGCCCGCCCACCAACTCCGACACCGGAGCGCCGTAGGCCTTGCCCAGTAAATCGTAGAGCGCCACCTCCACGCAGCAGTAGGCTTTGTACAGCTCCGGGTCACGACCGGCCGCCAATTCGAATTGCACGCGCAGGGCGTCGGGGTCAGCCAGGAGTCGCCCGGCCAGGAACGGGGCCACGACGCTCTGAATCCGCTGGTGCAAGGCTTCGCTGCCCTGCCCGGGACCGTAGCCGACCAGGCCGTTCTCCGTTCGGACGCGAATCAGCATCGCGTCGCGTTTGACGATCGTCCGCTCGCCGCCATAATAGGGCAGCACCACTGGTGCAGCCAAGGGATAGGAGAGCAGGAAGGAATCTACGCGGTCAATCTTCATCTCTACCAGCATAGAAAGAAAAAAGGCGCCGGACGCTGTTGGGGGTTCGCGTCCAGCGCTTGTAACAAGCCTCGTACCGCGGTCGGAATGCGGCAGGGGGCCCGCCGGCGGTCCATGCCGCCTGCGTCTCGGTAAGGTCGAGGTCTTTTAGCTCAACAGCCCGCCATGGCCGAGTGAAGCCAGTTCCCAGCCCGAGAGCCGGTACCGCGACAACATCGGCGGCAACACCAGATCAACGACGTTATTGCGCGCTGACCGGAAACATCCGGGCGCCGACACAATCGGCACGTCGTCCTTGTAGCCCAGCAACAAAAGATTGCCGGGTTCCACCGGAGCTAGAAATTTCTCGATGTGGCAATCGACGCGCAGCATGGCCCGGCCAATCACGTCTTCGGGGCCGGCCGGAGCTGTCGTGGAAGCAACCAGAATGCACGAAGGCTTTGAGCGGAGTAGATGCGCCAGTGCCCGCGACACCGTCTCCTCATCCTCCACCGCATTCAGCACGAAGCTCGGTGCGGCGTTGAAACGCTCCAGGCGCTGACGCATTACCGGCTCAAACAAGGTGCGCGCGCGATCCCCGCTGGCCGGGTCCGTATACAGCACGCCCAATTGAGGACGGCGGATCGGCCGCGCTTGCAGGATCGGCCCGCGCTCGCGCAGAATCGAACAGACCGCTTCCATTTGGGAGCACGCCACCGCAAACGGCGCGCTTTTCACCGTGGCTACCCGGACGCCAGCTTTGGCGAAGCTGAAGTTGAGTGCAGTGGCGATGACAATGCTGGATGTACAGTTGATCTGCTTGAGCAGATCGTCATCGATCAATACGCAGGACTCTTCAGTCGTGAACAGATTGGCGCGCCCGCCGGCGGCAGGGCGTATCTCCAGCGCCCCGCAACCCATGCCCTGGGCCACGGTCAATACTGCTTCGTCTTCGGAGACCTCGCCCTCCTCGAGCTGGGTTACCCAAATGTTTTCCATTCCCTCGGTTTCGAGAAGGCGGATATCCTCCTCGCTGATTACGTGCCCTTTAGCAAGTAATTTCCTTCCGCCGGGTCGAAAAATCGTGCAGCAAAGAATTCGACCAGCGGACTCCTTCACTTCAACTGTCTGTGCCCTCATTGAATTCCCTCTAGATCAGGTCTAGTACTAATAGGCTTAGGGAAGTCTACCCTAAAACCAGTGCAGAGGAAAGCCCTATTCGCAACGTATTGCAATTTATTTGTTTCAAGGGTTCCCCCCACGACTCTGAGATATAGTGGGAACTAAAGGCTAATATTCTCAGGTAATCTTGCGTTTATTTGTGCATTTCGGCTACGCTACCCACCTTGGTGGGGAGTGAAATCGCTGACGAGGGGAGGACCGTGAGTGAGCGAGTACTGGGGCTCCAGGTACCCGCAGTTGCGGGCACTTGTTTGTGCACGGCGATCTCGTCGCAGTTCTGGAACTTCGGGCATCGCAGGCAGTCCTTCCACGCTTTCTGGGGCAGGAGTCCTCGATCGACCGTGGCGTAGCCTATTTTGGAGAAAAAGCCAGGAACATAAGTAAAGGCAAAGAGGGAAGTCAGGCCATATCTGGCTGAATCGAGCTCAAGCTCCTCAACAATCTTCCGCCCGATGCCTAGCCCCTTGTGGCGCGGGTCCACTGCCAGCGAACGCACTTCGGCGGCCGTGGGCGTGTATATATGGAGCGCGCCACAGCCGGCGATCATGCCGTCGAGATCGGCTACTACGAAGTCGCGAATATCCTCGGCGAGTTCGAAATCGGTACGCGGCAGCATCGTGCCTTGCGATGCATAGCCGTTGATCAACGCCAACATCTCGGGGATGTCTCGCATCGTGGCTTTGCGCAGCAACAACATGGTAGTGGCCTCCTGATTTCGAATCCAGCAAATCGGTAAACAGCAACAATGACGGCTAGCGGACCAGCCGGGTTCCAATCTTCTCGCCATCGGCGAGACGAGCAACGATATCGGGCTCGTCGCCCGGCGCAATCACCACTTCCGGCACGCCGCCATCCAGCGCGCGGTGCGCTGCTTCCAGCTTGGCCTGCATGCCGCCGGTGGCCACGCCGTCGCGGATGAGGCGTTCGCTGGCGGCGCGGTCCAGCAGCGGCAGAATTTGCTTGGCGCCGTCCATCACGCCGGGCACATCAGTCAGGAACAGCAGGCGCGCGGCGCTGAAACCGGCGGCGCAGGAGGCGGCCATCTGGTCTGCATTGACGTTGTAGATGTTGCCTTGCTTGTCTCCGGCCACGCAGGCCACCACCGGCAGATAGCCGTTGGACGTCAGCAGATCCAGCAGCGCGGCGTTACTGCGCACGGGTTTGCCCACAGCGCCCAGCTCCGGGCTCCACTGTTCGGCTTCGGTGAGAGACGCATCGATGCCCGTAAGCCCCACGGCCTGTGAGCCCGCCGCCACCAGGGCCGCCACCAGCGTATGATTGACACTGCCGGCGAACACCTTCAAGACGGCGTCAATCACGTCAGGCGTGGTCACACGCAGGCCGTCTACGAACTTGCTCTCCACGCCGCGCTCGGCCAGAAACCGCGTCATCTGCTTGCCGCCGCCATGCACCACGGCCATCTGCATGCCGGGCCGCTTCGATACCGCCGTCAACTCGCGCGCCAGCCGGTCTCGTGACGCGGCTTCGTCCAGCAGCGTGCCACCCAGTTTCACCAGAAGCTTCATTGCAGTAGCCCCTCCGTCTCAGGTAGCCCGAGCGCCAGATTCATGTTCTGCACTGCTTGCCCGGCCGCGCCCTTGCCCAGATTATCGATGGCCGTGACCACCACGCCGCGCCCGGTGGCGGCGTCAAACTTGAAGCCGATATCGCAGTAGTTGGTGTGGTTTACGGCGGCGAGGTCTGGAAAGCCGCCGTGATCGTACAGCCGCACGAACGGCTCACCGGCGTAACGCTTTTCGTAGGCTTCGAGAATCTGCGCGGGGGACGTGAGGCCGGGAGCGCGAAAGTAGATGGTTTCAAGAATGCCGCGAAACACCGGGATCAACTGCGCCGTGAAACTGAATTGCGCCTCGGCGAGGCCCGTGTTCATCAGCACCTCCGGCACGTGGCGATGATTCAGCGCCGAGTAGGCCGAAAAATTCTCGGTCACTTCGCAGAAGGCATTTTTGAGCGTGGGCTTGCGCCCGGCTCCGCTGACGCCGCTTTTGGCGTCGCACACCACGCCGGCGTGGAGATCGATCAGTCCGGCCAGCGGCGCAATCGCCAGGCTGGCGGCAGTGGGATAGCAGCCGGGATTGGCGATGAGCCGGGCCGTGCGGATGCGGTCGCGATTAAACTCCGGCAACCCGTAGACGGCCTCGGCCAATAGCTCCGGTTGTGTGTGTTCTTCGGCATACCAGCGGCGGTAGTTCTCACCGGTGCGTAGGCGGAAGGCGCCGCTGAGGTCGATTACTTTGGCCCCGGCCGCCAGCATCGGGGGCGTCAACTCGATCGAGACGCCTTGGTGCGTGGCGAGGAAGACCAGGTCCAGTTTCGCCGCGGCCACGGCTTCGCCCGTGCAGGCAATGCGTCGAGGACCGGCGGCGCCGCGGGGTACGGGCCGGTCACTGGTGTCGGATCGATGCTCCAGCAAGACGGGCTCGACCGACGGATGCCGGGTGAGGATCGACATGAGCTCAACGCCGCTGTAGCCGGTGAAGCCGGCCACGCCGACAGTATATTTATTCATCTCTATGAATAAATATACCACAGCGGGTGAGCGTAGTCTCCCTTAGGTTGAGGGGGCGTGGAATATGTTGGTGCAGATTGTCGGAGCGCTGCGTAAGGATGACCTTGAGCGATTAGGAATGGTGCTCAAAAGCCAACTTGCAAAAGCGACGCTAAAGATTAAGGTTACAACTCCTGGGACGTAACGGCCGAAAGGAGCCCCCGTCTACGCAAGTCCAGTATCGTGCTCCGGATCTGCGCCTCGTTGAAACGCGGTTTGATCTGCTGAATGCGTTGGGTGAGAACATCAATCGATAAGCTTTCTGATTTCGCAACAGCTTCACGATCGGAGTAAATAATCGTGCTGGCCAACTCCAACAGAGCGGAGTTGAGTCCCTTGAACTGAGTCAGAACCCAATCAATATCCTCCTCGTGCCGTTTGAGGAAGTCCTTCGACCACTTTGGCGGCATCGGTTCGCTCACCTTTCTCAATCCTGTATCCGTATCCACCCGGATGGTACTCAACTCTCGTCTTCACCCCCCCGAGCGCTTCTGCGGAACCTAGATCCGAAAGGACATCAGAGTCGAACGGGCCATAGGAGTACAACGAAAAAGAATACCCCAGAGGGACCTTGCGGATCGTTTGCAGGAAGTAGCAGTACTTCATCAAAGCTGTGCGGCCGAGGTTTGGCGTTATTTCGGCGAGTTGGGCGATTAACGCTATGCGATTGGCATCAATGGTCATTGAGGGAATGCTCTTTCTATGGCTGCTTTCGCCGCTTCGGCATCTTCCGGTTTAGCATACAAAAGCACCTGATTGTTGCTCTTGATGCTGGCTATCACACTCGAATATTTTGACAGAGGCTGAACTTTTCGATCCCTCGTATCGCTCAGGACCGGGATGTCGGTGACGCCAGTCTTGTACCAGCTCTTACCTGCATGCTCCTCCGCTACCAGCATAGTCCCCATGCAATGCTTCGCTTGCTCGAGCCTCTCGAGGTCGTCCCCCGAACAGACCTCTGGCGTTTCGTAAACACGCCTATAGTGGTGCCTGTTGCAGAGACGCTCACCATGCTCTCCACCGTCGCCGTTAAGGAGGCGCCCGAGAACTAGCCAATCATCCCAAGGGATGTAATCACTCAAGCCTAATTCCACGGGCTTCGGGAACACTCCATCGGGGAGCATCGCCTTCAAGGCCCCTCGAATATGGATATCGTACGCGACGCGCGTCTTGTGAAAGTAAACTTGGGTGAACATAAAGTACCTTGCCAAAACCAGAGCTTCGGCAGAATGCCAGCCGCCCTCTGTGATGCCAAGCCTCGGCGGTCGCCCGTTTTTGCCAGGAATAGCGACTACCGTAGACAAAAGGCGCTGCAAATCAAAGCGACCATACTGCACTCCAGAATGGTGAGAATCGCGAAGCAGATAATCCATACGATCAGCATCCATCTGTCCGTCCAGGAGATCGCGCCAGAAAAGGCCCTGCTTCGCGCTTGCGCTTCCATCCAGCAAGGCGGCGACATCATCCGCCTTGAAATTGTGGTTATTATTTAGCGGATGATCCTCAATCGCCGAACGCAGGAGCGTCCTCACGATTGCGGCGGAGTAATGCTCATGCCGATACCTGCCACCCTCCTCGCCGCGTTTCGGGAAAAGATCCTCTGCCGCATGTGAAAATGGTGAATGCCCAATATCATGGACTAGTGCGGCAAGCCTAACAAGCTGGCGGTAACGGTCACGCCCCGATGGATCGTAAGCCAGTTCATCCCCTCAGCACATCTGAAGAATTGCGCACAATGGAATCGTACAGCAGGCTGGCGGTATGCATTACGCCAAGCGAATGTTCAAACCGAGTATGCATGGCTCCTGGATACACCTGATCCGTCCAGGCGAGCTGGCGAATTCGTCTAAGCCTTTGAAAGGCTGGCTCCCTTACGATACCCATCTCCCAATCGTTCAGTAGCACAAAGCCGTGAACCGGGCAACGGATTTCGTAATTCCTATGTGGAGTCAAGTCAAACAATTCTCCACTATTCTGTTCTAGAATGATAGGCGAACTAAAGGCGAAAGTCAACCTCTTCTTCGACTGACCAGTCGGATCTACCGGCGAGGTTTGCAGGCGTGCCGGGCCTCTTGGGGCTGCTCGAATCTTCTCCAATCTCCTCTCTGAGCGGACGAGAACCAAGACTCGCCTCCCGTCTCAAACACAGGACGCTACCGCTAGAGAGACCTGTCAAAACGACACCCGCGCTCCCAATTGAATGTTACGCGGACCGTTGCCCTGCGGCGTGGTGATGAACCCAAAAGTGCTGTTGTTCTGTGCCGTCACCGGCGCGGCCAGCAGAGCGCGATTGAAGGCGTTGGATGCCGACGCGCGGAATTCGAGGTTGGCTTTCTCAGTAACCCGGAACTCCTTCAGCAGCGCAAAGTCCTCGTTGACCGACCAGGGAGTCCGCAAATAGGACATGCGCCGCGGCGTGTCGCCATACACCATGTTCGCCGGCAGGACGAACGCGGCCTTGTTCAGGTACGGCACGCTGAAGGCGGTGCTCCGGTCCGATTTCCAATCCGGATTGAGGAGCGGCACCGCTCCCGTGGAAACGCCCGGCGCAAAACTGCATCGCGGATTGTTGCCCGCACCAAAAAAATTTTGATTGCAGTTGATCGTCAAAGGCGAGCCGCTCACATAGGTGTGAATCGCTGAGATCTTCCATCCGCCCACGATCGCGTTAGCCACCGGATGCAGATTCGCGCCCCACGCCTTGCCCTTGCCGAAGGGCAAATCGTAGACATAGCTCAAGCGCAGGTTGTGCGGTGTATCCTGACTCGCCACGGCTTTGTCAGCCCGGCGGTCGTACTGATTCTGCACAGCGCCGTCACTGGTGCGGTTGGCGTCTTCGCCGTTCGACCCGGAAATCAGTTTGGCGAAGGTGTAAGAGACCAATACGAACAGTCCCTTCGAGAACCGGTGTTCAAAGCTGGTTTCCAGCGCATGAAACGTCGAATGCCCATCGTTCTGTCCACCCGCATTGCTGTTGATGTCCGAGTAATGCGGGAAGGGCCGCAGGGCCTGCTGCAATTGCAGGTTTGTGGGATAGCCCGCATACGGCAGCTTGAAACCCGCGGCCACCACCACGGGATTGCTGATCACCGCGCTGATAGGCGAGCTGAGCAGATTGCCATAGATGCTCCAGTACTTGGGATCGAGCTGATTCTGCGACTGCTGGCGCGAAAGCAGACGGACGCCCGCCACGCCGTGATACGTGGCCCGGAACACCGAGCCTTCTGTGATCTGCCGCTCCACGGTGAAGTTCCAATCGCCGAAATAGGGCGCGCGGCCCGCCTTTGAATAGTAAAAGAAAGGCGCCTGATTCAGCAGGTTCCCGCTCAGCACAGCCGGATCCTTGATGGGAGGACGCAGGGCCGCTACCTGAGTCGAGAAAGGGAGGAAGCCATCCTTCACCAGATAGGAAACGCCATTCGAGAGGTTGTTGGCCACGGCGCCGAAGGTTCCACCAAAGCCTTGAATCCCGTTATCGGCGTTGCCGTCCTCGCGGCTGGGCTGATAGTAGAGAGCGCTCCCGGCGCGCAGCACGGTCTTGCTGGTAAGTTGATAAGCGAGACCGAGGCGTGGACCAAAGGCGTTGTGCCGGGTCTCGCCGAAACGTTTAGGTGAGCCGTCAACCCCGGCGTACACCATCGCGCCAAGCAGCCCACCAGCGGCCGCGTTCGGGCACGTAGGGCAGAAGTTGCTGTTCTTAAGATTCCGCTCCTGCTTCGGAATGGGGAGCTCATACCGAAGGCCCGCGCTGATGGTGAGGCGCTTGGTGATTTTGAAATCATCCTGCACGTACCAGGCGTAGTAGGGCCAGAAGAAGGCGGTGTCGCCGGGATAGCGGAAGCCGCCGCCGGACGCGGCGCCCAGCAGGAACGAGGCCCAATCGGAGCCGCTGTTGGCCACTGCCGGGCTGCCCGTGCCGGCGGCGCTGAAGCTCGACGTACCGTAGGCCCCGTTGAAGTCCAGGCGACGATAGATGCCGCGCAGATACTCCATGCCGAACTTCACACTGTGCTTGCCCTGGAGCCAAGTCATCTGCTCCTTGATGTTGGTGGTGCGTTGGCGCGAATCGGTGAAGACGCTGTTGCCCCATTGCACACCCGCCGCCGAGTAGACACTGGAGGTTCCGGGCGCCAGCGGTGTAACCGTGCCAGGAAGATATGTGGCGCGCGCCAGATCGGCGGGAAAGCTGCTGACATAACCGGGCGCCTCGATCACATGGCGATGATTGAAGCCGATGGTGATGTGGTTGAGCAGGTTGGGCCGGACCACATAATCATCGTTGTAGCGGTGATACTCGGTCAGCACTTCGGACGGGAACCCGGTGCCGGGCAACCCCTCGAGGTTGTTGATGCTGGGCCGGGCCGGGCTGAAGAAGTGGCTGAACAGATAACTGACGCGATGCTTGTCGTTGAAGATGTAGTCGGCTTTGATCGAAGGCAGATGTGAGCGCGAGGTTGAGTAACTGCGGGAGCGGTAGTTGTTCACAATTCGCGTCGGGTCATCCGGGCGCGGCAGTAGCGAGATCAGGCGTCGCACGGTGGGATCGATGCGTTCCGGACAGATCACGTCAAGCACGCCATTGCACTGCAGGCGGGGCCGATTGGCGGCGTTCGCTATGATCTGGCCGCCTGCGTCGAACGGATCATACAGCGGTATCGTGCGGCCCGCCGCGTCCACGTTTCTCCGCATGTCACCGGCGCGAAACTCGTCGACAGGCGTGGTAACCAGCGCCGTGGATTGGCCGTTGCGCGTAGAGGCCCGTTCGTAGGCGAAAAAGAAGAACGCCTTGTTGCGCCCATCGAAAACCTTGGGGATGAAGATCGGGCCGCCGAAGCTGCCGCCCGGATTCCACTGCCGGACGATCGGCCGGCGCGTGGGGGCAAAGGTGAAGCCGCGAGCGTTGAATACTTCGTTGCGATTGAAGATAAAACCGCTGCCATGCACTTGATTCGTGCCCGACTTCGTCACCCAGTTGATCACGCCGTTCGAGGTCCGCCCATATTCGGCCGAGTACCCGGAACTCTGCACCTTGAACTCCTCCATGCCTTCCACGCTGACGCCGTTCATCGCCGGGTCGTTGCGGCGTTCACTCTGCGCTTCGGCGCCGTCGAGCTGTTCGCTCTGCCCGTCGAGCAAGCCACCGCCAATGCGCGGGTTGTTGGCCGGCCCGATCACGCCGGGCGTCAGGATCACGAAAGCGAGGTTACTGCGCACGCCACCGCCGATGAAAAGCGGCAAGTCGCGTATGGCGCGGGTCGGCAGCACCTTGCCCAGATTGGTCCCCTGCAGCTCCAGCAAGGGAGGCGCCGCTGTCACGTCCACGGACTGGTCCACCGTGCCGACGGCCAGCGTCACATCGAGGCCCGCCACCGTGGCGACATTTACGCGAATTCCGGTCCGTTCCACCGAGCGAAAACCTGTCATGGCGACGGTGACTGTGTAGTTGCCGGCGGGAAGGTAGGGGAGGCTAAAGATCCCGTCCGCGCCAGAGGTGGTGGGCTGCCGCAGGCCGGTATCCACGTTGCGCGCCGTCACCTCTGCCCCGGCCACGGCTGCTCCGGACTGGTCTGTCACTGTGCCGCGAATCGTGCCGCGATCCTGCGCCAGAGCTGCCTCGCCGGCCAATGCGATTATGACGGCGCAGATGCTTTGTTTCGTGATTTTCATGACAAAGACCCACTTTCAAGAATTCGACCCATCTTATCCTACTTCCTGTCGTGACTGCTCACATCTGCTGTTTCAGGTTTGGTCAGCGAGATGGAATCGAAGTTAGTCACCTGTGGGGGAATTGTGATAAGATCGCCGCAACAATGCGACGTTTGGCAAAATTCCATCTGCACGCCTGTGCTGCCCAGACAGTCTTGTTCATGATAGCTGCCCGGTCGTTGGTCGCGGAGCCTCAAGTTCGAAATGAAGTCAACGGGATCCGATTGACGATCAGCGAAGCGGAGATCCCCGGGTACGCGATCAAGCTAAGGCTGTCTAAACCGGAAGCTCTTGACTCGTGTGAAGCGGACTGTCCTCCAAACATCGAGTGTGTAGCAAGGAGAAACTACACCGTGGGCATCGACGCCAAAGACGCCAAAGTGGAAGGCAAATACTACTTCTGGATCGCTCGCAATCCGCAAGACGGCACCAAGCCGAGCTGTTTCGTGAGCTATTTGACGCGCGAATACCGCGTCGCTCTGGCTCAAGACGAGGCCCTCAAGGCGACGCTTTCCATAGCAAAATCGGGCCAACCGGCCTCGACGGAGCTTCGAGAAGACGTCGAGGTGCGTCTACTACTGCAAGGCAGTCGCCGGGCCGTGAGCATCCGGGTGGCGGCCGGACAGTGTAGACAACCCTGGCCGATCACTTACGGCAGTTCGACGGACTGCATTATCGAAATGAGCAGTTTGGCTGATGAGGCGTCGGTTCACCTCCAGCAACCAAAGCCGGAGTCCGACATCGACCGTTTTGTCCATCACGAATTCTCGAATTTGACTGTGGATCCGCGGGGCTGGCTGGCGCTGAATGGGACCAAGACACTAAGAATTCGAGCAGATCTCCGGGCTTCCGTGCTTTCCGAGCTTGTCTTTGCCAAGCCTGGCACCACCGAGCATGAGCTAGTCTTCAACTTCCCCTATAAGATCGGTGGGCTGGCAGGTCCAAATGAATCGATCCGCATCAAGGTCGCTTTCGAGCAGCCGATTTGGTTGCCCTTAGCCGGGGTTTGTTTGGGGTTTCTCGTCGGCGCCATTGTGCGTCGGACGCTGACGGCAGCAAAAGAGGCATGGCAAGCAGAAGCCGCTCTGGCTTTGTTGGCACTAGTCATATGGGCATTCACTTACGTCGTAGTTGGCAAAGTGGAAGTCGGCCCTTGGCAGCTAACGCCCGGACAGGCAATCGTAGCGCTCTTCCAGGGATTTGGTATCGGAATCCTTGGCGCCTGGGCCGCCCAGCGGGTCGTCGAGTGGCTGAAGGACAAATTCAAAAAGGGCCTCACGCCCGAACCGGCCCCGGGGGCGAGAGGTGTGACATGAAACTTTGTTTGGGATTTTTCATGGTTGTGTTGGCCTCGCTGTGCGCTGATGCCGAGGCCCCTTTGGCCCTGGCAGCCTTCCCATCCGGCCGGCTCATTGTGGTGGGGTCGGCTGGATCGCTTTTCACTTTGGATACAGCGAAGTCTACGTCAACCCTGGCTCCGCTCACAAGGCAGCTCAAGTTCGAAAGGTATCTTCATATAGCCGCCGCGACTTATCAGGGCGCCGAATTTCTGGTGGTTGCGAAGGACGGTTCGATTGAAGTCTATGGCGTCGGTGGTGAGGCTGCGAGCGCCTTTGCGACGCAACTGATTCCCTTCGCTGGACCCGCCGGCGGTTTGGCCGTGGATTCGACAGCGGCTACCATCTACCTTTCCGATGCCAAAAAAGGAGAGATCTGGCGCATGGGACTGGCAGGCGGGTCTGCTGCGCGCGTTGCCTCAACCAAGGTATTTGAACAGCTAGGTGCGCTAGCGCTTGGACGAGGAGGAAAGAGCCTGTTCGTCACGGACCCTATTCGAGGACGCGTCTATGAGGTCGCGCTGACCGGCGACACCCAGATCCCTTTCTCAACCGTAGCCGACAATCCCAATAGCCTGCGGGTTCTGGCCGACCCCATGGGCATCGCTTGGCACGATAAACTGGGGCAAGTATTCGTTGTCGACGAACACCGGGACGCCGTCTTTCGCACCTCTGCGCAGCCCTCGTCATTGTGGATAACATTCAAACGCAAGCAGATCTACCAGAATCTCAAGCTTGGTGACCCGGTTAGCGTCGCCGTGGACTCAAGTGACATTGTGTGGGTGGCTGATCGGGAGACTGGCAACGTCCTTGCCTTCGATCCGCAAAGCAGCAACTCTGTCAAGCGCCGGCTAGGCCTTCCCGCACCCGCTAAGTAGGTAGATGCCCACCAGCAAACGGCGCCCGCCGGCACAATCGGACCCGGAAAAGCAACTCGACTCATTTCTCGACAAGTACTCGCCGGAGATCGCTGCCGTTGGCCGCGCCACCCGGGCCCGCATGCGCAAGCTCTTGCCCACCGCCCACGAACTTGTCTACGACAACTACAACGCCTTGGCGATCGGCTACTCTCCCACGGAGAAAGCGTCGGACGGTATTTTCTCGATCGCTCTCTATACTCGCTGGGTGAGGCTGTTCTTTCTGCAGGGCGCCGGGCTACCCGATCCCGACGGACCGCTCGAAGGCAGCGGCAGCACCGTACGCAGCATCAGGCTCACCAGTGGCGCTGCCGATCTCGACAAGCCCGCAGTGAAAAAGTTGATCGCGGTGGCGTTGAAGGCGGCGAAGACTCCCATCGATCCGAAAGTCGGCCCGGGCACCCTGCTGATCAAATCGATCTCCGCCAAGCAGCGTCCGCGCCGCTAGCGCCGCAGGCTCAGCCCGCGATCTGCTTCCAGTTTTTCGCCAGATACTCCGCTGTTCGCCACGAAAGCGCCTGGACCGTGAGCGTCGGGTTGCGCGCGCCACTGGCGCCCATGACCGATGCGCCGAGGATGCCAAGGTTTGGCGCTTCATGGGAAAAGCCCCACCGGTTTACAACATTGGTCTCCGGGTTATCGCCCATCCGCGTTCCACCATAGGCATGCGTCGATACACCGGGCGGCGTCATCGGCCGCCGCACCACCTCGACAGCGCCCGCCGCGCGGTACCAAAGCTCCATCTTCTTCTGCGCGAACTCGAAGGTCCGCATCTCGTTGTCCTTCGGGCCGCAGGTGATGCGGCAAACCGGATCGCCGAGTGGGTCGCGCACCGCCGGGTCAAGGTCCAGGAAATTGTCCTCGTATGGAAAGCTCGAAGTCTGAATATGCGCCGCGGTCCACCGCCCGGCGTTCTCACGAACGAACGACTTCCAGCGCGAACCCCACGCGGGCGCGCGGCCGAACGTGTCCATGCTGGCCGACTGGATGGGATGCATTTCATTGAACACGTGCAGATTGGCGCCGCCGATAAATCCCAAGCCGGCGTGATCGAAATTGTCGTCGGCCCAATCGTCCACCACCATGCCCTGCGCCGGAGTTCCGTACCACACGTTCAGGTCGAAGGGAAATAATCCGAGCACGCCGCCGTTACTGTAACCCACCCAATGACCGAAGTAGTGCCGGCCCACCTGACCGTGGTTGTTGGAAAGACCGCGGGGATAGGGTTTGGATCGCGACAGGAGTAACAAGCGGGTGTTCTCATAGGTATAAGAACCTAGCAGAACCGCCTTGGCCGGCTGAAAGTACTCGCGCCCGCCGCGCAAGTAAGTAACGCCGGTCACCCGGCCATCGGTTCCGGCCACGATACGCGTTACGTGAGCGCGATCGACAACCGTCAGTCTCTTGGTTTTCAGCGCCTCGGGTATGGTGGTTACGGCCGTGGAGTTCTTGGCCTGGATGTGGCAGCCGCCGCGGCTACAAAATCCATGAAATACGCACGCTGGGCGGCCGCGGTACTCTTCCGAGTTGATGGCGGCCGGCGGACGAAACGGTTTCCAGCCCAGTTGTTTGGCCGCTCCCGCCATGAGTTCGGTGAAGCCCGTGCTGCGCAATGCCGGCATCGGGAATTCACGCCGTCGAGGTCCCTCATACACATTGCCGTTCGCGTCAATCTTGCCCTGGATGTTACCGGCTTTGCCGGATACGCCGATCTCATGCTCGACTAAGTCGTAGTACGGCTCAAGCTCATCGTAGGTCAGCGGCGAATCTTCGAGCGTTGACCCGGCGGGGACCGCGCCGGCGCCGTAGCGCTCGATAGCTTTCGTGCGCGCCTGGAAATCCCAGGGACTCAACCGCCAACTTTGCGCCCAATAGTGAAGCGTCGATCCGCCCACCGCGTTCATCATGGCGTGGACCGTGCCGCGCGGCAACGTGGCCGACGTCGCACTGCGCCGCACCGTAGGGACTTCGCGATTGGCCTTCTGTACCGATGAGGGCCAGCCACGCACGTTATTATGAATCTCGTCCGGCTTGAAGGTGCGAGGGTCGAGCCAAGTGCCGGCTTCGAGCGCCGTCACCTCAAGCCCCGCGCGAGCCAGCGGCAGCACGGCAACGCCGCCCGCTGCGCCGAGGCCTATCACGGCAACGTCCACTGGCCTCAACTTAATGGCCATGACGTCCCGCTCGATTCGCCGCCGACGTCCGCAGCGGCTTGATCGGTTCTCGCAGCCGTTGATCTTCGGCCGAAACCGCCATCCGCGGGCCCGGGTAACGAATGAGGTCCCAACCGGCGAAGGCGCGATTTCCGCCGTAGAACGGATCGCCAAACATACCTTCAAGCGTGAGCTGACGGACGCGATAGAAGAAAGTCCGCGAGTCCGGGCTGAATCCCGTGGATTCGTTGTTCTCCAGGGCCGTAAGAATTTCGTCCATCTCAACCGGGTCGAGTGCGGCAAAGGGCGCGCCGTGCTTACTCCGCGCGAGCGCATCGATCGCCTCGAGACCCGCCAGGAATGACGGCCGCTCCGCGGCGAGAGCGTCACCGAACGAACGATCGATGTAGGTCGCCACGCCGCTCTCACGCGCCCCCGGTCCATGCTCGTCGCTGGGGATCATGCGGTCCACGAACGCCTCAATTATTCGAAGGTGCCGGTCCTGGAAAGTCTGTTTGGTGGCGGGAGCGCCGAGCGCGGCCAGTGGGATGAGGGAAGCGGCGCCGATCACGCCGCGCCTCGAAAGACCTTGATCCTTTTCTTCTTCGTGCATGGTTGATCCACTCGGCTTATCGCGCGCCGAAGACTTCCTTAAGAATCGACGTCACGCGCGCGGCGGGATCCTTGCGAATCTTCGCTTCCTCCTGGCCGAGCACACTGAACAGTCCGTTGAGCGCTTTCGTGACGACGTACCCTTCAAAGTCGATCGGATCGGTCTTCACCAGGGGCAGACTCTTGACTCTCGAGAACAGAGTGTTCCATTGCCTGGTGACGCCCACGTCGCCCATGACGGTTGCGACCGGCGGACGGAACAGCTCCGTCAACTTCGGTGTCGTCTTGCTCTTGAAGAAGTCCGTCGCGGCCGTTTCCGAGCCACGCAGGATCGCCTTGGCGTCTTCGAAATTCATCTCCACAATCGCGTTGAGGAAGATGTCCTTGGCCAGCGGCGCCGCCGACTCCGCGGCGCGATTCATCCCCAGCACCAACTCGTCGAGCTGCTTGCCCATTCCAACGAGCCGAAGCGCGCGCTCGGCCTTTTGCAACGGTTCGGGGAGCAGAATCTTGATCGCCTGATTCAGGAAGAAGCCGTCCTTCTTCCCCGTGAGATTCACCGCGTTGGAGGCGCCGATTTTCAACGCCTCTTTAAGACCATCGGCAATCCGGCCATCGGTCAGCGGGCCGCCCTTGGCCCCGAACTTCTCAAAAATCTTACCCAGTTGCGGGGAAGCCGCCATCAACGAAAACCCGCGCCTCGTGATCATGTACCCAACCAAGATAGATCCTCAGGGAGTCAAACACAATCGATCCTATGTGAGCGTGGCGACGGCCAGCACCGTACCCAGCACCGTCAAGAGAAGCAACGGGGCCAGGATGCGCATCACCGGATGACCCAGATTCGGCGCATAACCTGCGCCAATTCGGTTGGGTACCATCATCCGCGAGTCCAACGAATCGGCGTAGAAAGTCCCAGCCCACCAGTTTTCGTCCCGCGTCGGCTCAACCTCTTCGGCTTCGCTGCGTTGCAACCGGACTGCTAGTGCGACAATGGGACCCAAAAAAAGCGCGGGTAGCGCCATCCAGATCCACTTGGACCCTGGCAACTCAGCCGATGACCCCCGCAAGGGCGTTAGCATAATTACGGCGAACAGGACCGACAGAGCTAAGCTAGTCATCGCCAGCAGGCTCTGGTTCAGGCGGCGGCGCATCGAATTAGCCGTGCTTGCCTGATTCAATCCATAGAGGAAACAGATCAGTAGCGCTTGCACCGCCAAGCCTATAAACAGCCCGCCGTAAACCCCGGTCACCGTCTTGCGAACCCATCGATTAGGTTGGCCGTCGAATCCCCAATGTATCGGAAAACGCTCAGGCAGAGCACCCCAATGCAACGTTACGTAAGCCGCCGCCGTGCCCAGGACAGCCAAGCCCACCGCCGGCGCCATCCAGATCCACCAGGGCTCGTCCGCATCGGCGAGAAGCGCGGCGCGACGCACGGCGCCGGCGGCCGGAGCGGCATACGGGAGAGTCTTTACGCGGGCCCACTGCAGCAGCCCAATCATCGCCAAGCTGTTCACCAAAGGCGCTGGCAGCATCAGCCATGTCCCAGCACACATCGCCAATGCGCACCCAAGCGCTGTGACCCAGATGGCCAGCCGGAAAGTCCGCAGAATCGTCCGACCCGGACCGGTCTCGCGAAAACCCTCTGGCACGCGAACGGTAAAGAAAAAACGCTGCTGCCACATGGGATACATCTGGAACAATGCGGCCGGCAGCAGAATGCTTAAGCCAGCAATGAGCAATACCTGCCAATTCATTTCAGCCAACCTCCTCGGCCAGCAGACGCAGCCGCTGCGCAATCGCCCGGTCTGGCAACCCTTGCGCCTTCATCTCGGCGGCCAGGTTGCGGAGGCGGCGGTCGAAAGAGAGCGCCATCTCCTGCTGCTCTTGCTTGGGCGGCGCCGGACGGGCGGAGCGTTCCACCACGCACACGGCCTTGCCTTGCGCAATCTCGAGCCAACCTTCGCCGGCCAGAGTGCGGTAAGCCTCAGCCACCGTGTTGTGATGAACGCCCAGATCCGCCGCCAGCCGCCGCACCGAAGGCAGCTTCGCCCCGGCTTTCAATGCCCCGGTCACCAGCAGATGGCGGATCTGATCCACAATTTGCCGGTAGGCCGGCGCCGGGCTGGCGAGATCGATTTCAATAATGGGCGCGTCAGGCATACTGTCTACTGTACACAGACACTGTACAGTGGACTCGGCGGCGCGTCAAGCCCCTGCTGGCGTGTTAAGGCATCACTTCCCGGATCAGGAAGGCGCGATTCCAGCGCGGCAACCGGCGATACATCGCCAGATACGCCAGATCCTGATCGCGGATCATGCCCCCGCGCTCGATATGGCAGGCCGGCCGAAACAGTCGATGAATCAGATTGGCCAGGCCCCGCGCCACTCCCTTGAGCGCCAACAATTGCTCGCCCGGCTCAAACCCTTCAATTGATGCGCCCGGGAAGAGGAAGCGGGCTTCTTCCAGGGTAGGTTCGAAATAGTGGTGTGGATTGTGTTGGCCGCGCGAGTACCGGCTGCTGGACTTTCTTAACGGTCCGGAAGCACGTAGTCCGCCGCCACCAATCCGGTTGGGAACCTCCACCAGCAGTTGCCCCCCCGGCTTGAGGAAGCCGCGCACGGTGTCCACCAGATCGAGGAAATTGGCCGGGCGGACGTGCTCGAGATTCTCAAACCAGATCACAAAATCAAAACTATTGGCCTGCAAATTCAGGTCTTCCAACCGGCAAATATCGCCTTGTTTATACTCCAGGCCTTTGCCGCCGGCGCTTCTGCGAGAGGCTTCCTCAATTGCCGCCTGGTCCAGATCCACTCCAACGTAGCGGACCTGATCGCCGAAGTGCTGCTCCAGCACCCGGCCAAACCAGCCCAGCCCACAACCGAGCTCAAGCACCCGCAGTTGCTGGTCTGATGATCGCTGGAGCATGATCCCAAGCGCCCAGTTGTAGCGATAGTAGACGTCCACTTCCTTACCCAGGAAAGTTTCCGGATCATTCCGCTCGATTTTGCCGGAAACAACGTTCCGGAAATCGCGCGTTTCAGTACTCATTTATGATCCCAGTGTTCCGAACAAATCGGTGGATGTCAACCCGGCACCGTCAGGGTTTGCCGCCGGGCCGGTCGCTCGTTTGCCACCAGTAGCCAGTCCCGGCCGTCTGAGGATCATAGGCCGGATTCGGACTCGGCATCTGCAGCCCGGGAATCGACGCCCTCCACGTCACCAGCTTGGCGTGGAGTTCGCGAGTCTTCTTCGGCATCCTGGCCGCCAAATCAGTTCTCTCGCCGATGTCATTCGCCAGGTCATACAACTCCAGGCTGCCGTCCTCATACATTTCAACTAACTTGAAGTTACCTTGCCGGATAGCCCCGCCCGGCTTGCCCATCTGGTTACTGTAGTGCGGATAGTGCCAGTAGAGTTCTCGCGCCGCCAGTGCCCGGCGCTTGGTAATCAGATCAACCAGACTTACACCGTCAATAGCCGCAGGCGCCGTCACATGGGCGGCCCGGCAAAAGGTGGGCATAAGATCAACCCGCAGACCGGCGTATCGTCGATGCGCGGTTTAACGCCCGGCCACTTCACGATGAAAGGAACGCGGATGCCGCCTTCATAGACATGCCCCTTGCCCTC
>JAYTKJ010000329.1:0-1725 GCA_043730365.1 Acidobacteriota bacterium
CGGACATTGCCGACGGCGGCGGCGTATTCGAACTCAGTGGTAAGACCGGCGGCGCAGGGGCCGAGGCAGCGGTGGATGTGGTACTGCAGACAAGGATTGGGATGGATCTTAGTGAGGTCGACTCTACAGGAGGGGATCTTGAAATGGCGGTGAATGAAGTCGACCAGCCGGTAAGCGAGGTTGCCGGGGAAATAAGGACCGTAATAGACGCCGCCGTCTTTGCGGAGGCGGCGGGTGACGAAGACGCGGGGGAACTTCTCGGCGGTCACCTTGATATAGGGATAAGTCTTGTCGTCGCGGAGCAGAATCTTGAACCGCGGCTTGTACTGTTTGATGAGCGAGTTTTCAAGGGCGAGGGCTTCCTTCTCGTTGTCGACGACGATGTAATCGATGTCGCGGGCTTCGCTGATCAAGGTGCCGGTTTTGGAGTTGGACAGACTTTCTTCGGAGAAGTAATTGCGCACGCGGGCGCGGAGGATTTTGGCTTTGCCGACGTATATGACCTCGGCGTGGGCATTCTTGTAGAGATACACGCCGGGTAACAGAGGTAACTGCGAGACTTTGTCTTTGAGGTCCATAAACGCTGGTCGGCGCTATACTTTAATTGTGGCACGCCGTATTTGCCTTTCCGTCGTTTTGAGCTGGTTCGCGTTGATGGCGCAACAGCCGCCCCCGGTGACGCAGGAACCGCCGGAGGAAGACGCGACACTAGTGGAGGCCAAGGAATACACCTTTAATCCGTTGCAGGCGGAGAAGGAAGTACGCACGGGCAATTTCTACGCAAAAAAGGGTAATTATAAGGCGGCGAGTCTGCGTTACCGGGAGGCCACGAAGTGGAATCCGGGGATGGCCGACGCCTGGTTGCGGCTGGGCGAATCGTTAGAGAAACGCAAGGATGGAAAGGGCGCCAAGGAGGCGTTCGCCAGGTACCTGGAGTTGGCGCCCGATGCGAAGAACGCGGCGATGATTAAGAAGAAGCTCTGATCGGCCGGTGAGCGCGTCCTGCGGGTCGAGGCGGTGCTTCGATTACGGCCAATCTCCGGGTGCCGGCGGGGTAGCGGGGCTGGCCGCCGCTACGAGGCTCAGCGCAATTAAACCCACCGCTATTCTCGCGTACACTCTCGATGAGTAGAGACCGCGCGAAATTGCCGACGATGCCCGCATTGGCTACTTGAGCCCATCACCGTCCCCCGACGGACCCCCCAGATGACGGAACTCCGCCATGAGCCGGAAAGATTGAAAGTCCTAGTGCGAGCCGAACACGAGGAGGCAGCGCATTCTTCAAAGCACCATCGGCCAATGGGCGATTATTATATTTCGCGGGCGACCGGACGGACTCATTACGCTTCCGGCCGCACCGGCAGCCTGGTCGCATTTCCCAGATGCGCTTCCGCCGCTGGACACGGAGGCGTAGTCACTCTCGTCTGACGAATATCCGTTATTCGCGGTCCTGCGAACAGCGCGCAACGCCGCTTCGTGTTGGTGGAGCCTGAGATCTAGGCTGTAGCCGCAGGCTTAAACTGTCGATACAAAAACAGCAGGAGCATCGCGCCCGCAACCGACATCAGAAACCCGGCAGGCTCTCCGTCGCGGTAAAGCCCCAGCGTTTGCCCCACGAACCCGCCTACTACGGCGCCGAAAATACCAATAAGCGTAGTGATGATAAAGCCACCGGGATCGCGTCCCGGCATCAGCAATTTCGCCACTATTCCGATTACAAGTCCA
>JAYTKJ010000330.1:0-18906 GCA_043730365.1 Acidobacteriota bacterium
TCTGGAGTATTTGAAAAAGCGGACTGCGCACCCGCCCCAGCCGCTATTCCATGCGTTTCGAGAATTGGTCCTGCGTAAGTGCCATCCCGATCGACGCGAACAGATTCGCGCCATTTTCGGCAAAGAGCCTTTTGGCGAACTGGAGCGGCTGGTTACACAAAAGCTCCTCGATGTCGCCAAAAACGTCGCCAGGGAGGAGCTGGGCAGCGAAAAGTGGCTGCGCATGGTGGCGCGGTTGAGTAAGAAGAGTTACGAGCAGATGCGCGTGATGATCCTGGACTTTCTCGACACCGATGTGTTTCACGTCTCCGTGGATAACTGCGTATCGTTTATGGATCCGTTAATCGAGTCCTGGGATATCGATCTGGAGAATTTCGGTGTCGAGATCGTGCTCGATTCCCGCTTGACGCTGGGGCGCCTGAAGAGGTTTGAATTTGTCGAACGCGAACCCGATCATCCCTTTCACGTCGAGCCCGGCTTTGAGGAGTTTCTCAAAGACCCGGTACTGAGCGCCAGCGCCACCGGCGAAGAGATCGAGTTTCTCAAGTTACTCAGATTCAGAGACCGCCGGCCCGCGCCGCTCTACTATTACCGCGAGCTCCAGAACCTGCGAGACCCCCTCCACTTCCGTCCGGCGGCGCCGAAACGGGAATCGGCTGGATGAGCTGGCGTGACTTTCATGAGGCCACCAAACACACTGCCGAGTCCTTGAGACGGTCAGCGCATTCGCTGGACTGGGCGCACATGCCAGACCCGTTTCGCCACTACGAAGACGCTCCGGTGCTGGATCTGCCCGCCGATCCTCCCGCGCCTGACACCGCGGCCACTCCTAGGCCCGACGGTGCGGCATTTCTCTCGCAACTCCTCTATTACTCGGCAGCCATCAGCGCCGCCAAGCGAGTTCCCTCGACTGGCTACAAGTACGCGTTGCGGGTGAATCCGTCGTCCGGCAATCTGCACCCCACCGAGTTCCACTTCATCACCAACGGTCTTAAGGACTGGCCCGATGGCCTGTATCACTACCGCGCATCGGCTCACATGGCCGAGCAGCGCGCGCGTGGGAATTTCGCCGCTCAACTAGGTCAGCCTGGTTCGCCAGTGCTGTTTCTCCTCACCAGCGCCGCGTGGCGCGAGGAGTGGAAATATCGTGACCGCGCCTATCGCTACTGCTTGCATGACCTCGGCCATGCGTGGCAATCCCTGGCGCTCGCCGCCGGTTCGATGGGCTGTGAAACCTTGGCCTTGGGGCAATTTGCGGATGAGCAGATCGCACGAGTCTGCCGCCTCCCCGGCGACGAATGGCCCATGCTGTTGGTCCAACTGCGCGGCCCTTCAATGCCCCTGGTTGCGCCCGACGCAGGCCCGACGATCTGGTCGCCCGGTGAAGCCAACCAGCTCTCGAGCGAGACCATCGAGTATCCGTTGGTGGAACGAATGCACGCTTTGACGAGTGTCTGCCTGGGAGGACAGGCGCCGCCAACTGAGCCATTGCCCGCTGGGTCAGGCGCGATTAAACTGCCGCCGCCAGCCAAATCAACCCGCCGCTTCGGCGAGGTGGCGCGCCGCCGGCGTTCGGCTCTCGATTTTCAAGGCGGCGCACTCTCGATGTCTCTGGCTCAACTATCGGCAATCCTCGAAGCCGCCTACCAACCCCTGCATGCCGACTTCGCCTCGGCCCGCTTCATCCAGCTCTATCTATATGTGCACCGCGTCGACGGACTCCCGGGCGGCGCCTATCGGCATTGGCCGGAGCGTAGCGAATTGGAACCCCGCAAGCTCGGGGATCAGCGCGTAGCCGCCGCCGGACTCAGCCTGGGCCAGGATTTGGCAGGCAATGCCTGCATCGCCTTCTCCATGGCCGCCGATCTGGAGCGCGCCACCCGCGCCTTTGGCGATCGCGGCTATCGTTACACCCATTTCGAAGCCGGCGCGATCGGGCAGCGCCTGTATCTGGCCGCCGAAGCCCAGGGATTGCAGGCGACGGGGATCGGCGCCTTCTTCGACGATCAGGTCCATCGCTACCTCGAGTTGGCTCCCGAGCAGGGCCAAGTTGTCTATCACTTTGCGATTGGCCACGCCGTGCCCGACCCGCGCCTGGAAGCATGACTGAGGGGCGCGACTCTGGCAAGCGATCATGCCCGGATGATATTCTCCAGTTCTTCGACGCCGATTTGGCAATCCCGCAAGATCTTTTGCAGGAGGCCTGGCCCGATTATCTCGCCGGCGTGAACTGGCAAAACGGTTTGCCGGCCGTCTGCATGCCGGAGAAAATGATGACTTCCCCGTATCCGCAGGGCTTGAAATCCGGCCTTTCGAAATGCGGCCACTAAAGCCGCGCCTGTTAAGCGCGGAGTCCGGCCCATGCGGCGACAGCAACCGTGATTCGTTGAATTCCAACGAACTCCAGATCGCCAGGCGCATTGCCTTGGACTTCAAGACAAAGCTCGATGGCCTCGCGAATTCGCTCCACGGCTTCATCCAGCGATTTTGCTTGCGTGTGGCATCCAGGCAACTGCGGTACGGACGCCACGTAAAACCCTTCGCTGTCCCGTTCGATAACTACATCGAATTGCCTTTGCATGCATGCCTCCCCTCCGATTCTACGACGCCGTAGCCTTGAAGCGGTATCTCGCAAGTGTCTGGCCCTGATCGTAGGTGTTGCTGGACCCCGATTATTCCTGCCCCGTCAGCTGGTGCCCCGCCAGGTAAAGAACAGCGCACCCGGACGCGCAGAAGTAAGGGTGCGGGACCTTCTAGAACCTATCACTAGGGATCCCTCGAACGTTGGCTGCCCAGTTCCTATAAAATAGGGGCAGCATGAATAGGACGGCATTGGCGCTCGTAGTGTATTCAATGGTTGCGGCGGCATCGGCGCAAACTCCCGACGCTGCGTTCTACGAGTCGACGATCCGCCCCATTCTCCGCACCAACTGCCTGGCCTGTCACACCGATAAGACTCTGACGTCCGGCCTCTCGCTGGAGTCGCGCGAGTCGATCCTGCGCGGGGGCAATCGTGGCCTGGCGATCGACAAAGACAAGCCAAAGGCCAGTCTGCTGCTCGAGGCGATTCGTCAAACTGGCGACGCCCCGAAGATGCCGCCGGGACGCAAGCTCACCGAAGAGCAAATCGCGGTTCTCGAAAAGTGGATCGCCGCGGACCTGCCGATGCCGGCGCCCACGCAGCCATCCAAGCGGCGTGGGGCAGACCATTGGGCGTTTCAGGCGCCGAAGAAGATCGCGCCCCCGGTCGTAGCCTTGACCGCGTGGCCGAAGAATCAGATCGACTATTTCATTCTTGCCAAGCTGGAAGCCGCCAAGCTCAAACCCGCCCCGGAGGCCTCGCGCGAGACGCTGCTGCGCCGGGCCTCGCTTGATCTGGTCGGCTTGCCGCCCACCGTGGACGAGACCGCCGAGTTTCTAGCCGACACCCGGCCCGACGCCTATGATCGCGCCGTGGATCGGTTGCTGGCCTCTCAGCATTACGGCGAGCGCTGGGGCCGCCACTGGCTTGACTTGGCCCGCTACGCCGACTCCGACGGCTACACGATCGACGCCCCGCGCGAGATCTGGAAGTATCGTGACTGGGTGATCAAGGCGGTCAATGACGATCAGCCGTTTGACCAGTTCGTGATTGACCAATACGCCGGCGATCTCCGGCCCAACCCCACCAACGAGCAATTGATCGCCACCGGGTTCCATCGCAACACGCCCTCGAATTTTGAAGGCGGCATCGACTTTGAACAATATCGCGTGGAAGCGGTGGCTGACCGCGTGGCCACCACCGGCGCCGTTTTTCTCGGCCTCACAGTGGGCTGCGCGCGCTGCCACGATCACAAGTACGATCCCATCTCGCAGCGCGAGTTCTATCAGTTGTTCGCCTTCCTCAACAACGTCGATGAGGTTGACAAAGAAGCGGACCGCAACCGGTTCAACAAACCTTTCCTCGAGTTCGGCACGCCGGAAGAGATTGCCAAGAAGGGCGCAAACACCGCGCAAGTCCGGTTGCTCGAAGGCGAGATCGAAAACTACAAACTCACACTCACCCAGTTGAGCGAAGAAGAGAAGAAGAAAGATCTCGGACTGCACGAGCGTCTGGAAGGCCTTCGCCTGCTCCGCGCCCGGTCCCCCAATATCGTCAGCACGATGATTATGCGCGAGCTCGAGACCCCGCGCGCGGCCTATATTCACCTGGGCGGAGACTTCCTGCGCAAGGGTGCGCCCGTGGAGCCCGGCGCGCTGGGTGTTCTCAATTCGCTCCCGCCGGTCCCCGCCAACGGCTCGCGGCGGACCCGTCTCGATTTGGCCAACTGGCTCGTGGACCGCTCCAATCCCCTCACCGCCCGCGTCACCGTCAATCGCATGTGGCAGCGCTATTTCGGCAAGGGCATCGTCGAGACCGACAGCGATTTTGGCACGCAGGGCGACAAGCCGTCGCATCGGGATCTCCTCGATTGGCTCGCCGTGGAGTTCATGGATCGCGGGTGGAGCCAGAAGGCGATTCACCGGCTCATCGTCACCTCTGCCGCCTATCGGCAATCCTCGCTGGCGCGGCCCGACGCGGCCGCGGTCGATCCCGATAACAAGCTCTTGGCCCGGCAGGAACGGTTGCGGCTCGATGCCGAGATCGTGCGCGACGCTTCCCTGACCGCGGCTGGTTTGTTCCATCCCGCGGTCGGCGGCCCCAGCGTGTACCCGCCTCAACCGGCTGGCGTTTATCAGGTAACGCAAGTGCGCCGCGAGTGGAAGACCTCCAAGGGTGGGGACCGTTTCCGCCGTGGCATGTACACTTTCTTCCAGCGCTCGGCCCCGCACCCGAGCCTGATCGTTTTTGACGCGCCCGACGCGACGGTAACCTGCACGCGCCGCGTCCGTTCCAATACACCGCTCCAAGCCTTGACGCAGTTGAACGACGAGACCACCAAAGAGCTGGCCGAGGCGATGAGTGACCGCATGATCAAGCAGGCCGGCGACGCTGCCCGTCTCCGCCAGGGCTTTCTGATGGCGGTGAATCGCGCGCCGCGCGCCGATGAGTCCGAGCGGCTGCTGCGGTATCTCGCCGCGCAACGTGACTCAGCCAAGCCGGGCGACGCCGCGGCCGGCGAAAAGCTCGCCTGGGCTTCGGTGGCGCGCGTGCTCCTTAACCTTGATGAATTTTTAACCCGTGAATAGGCACTCCCCAATGAACTTCGAAGATCGGTATCTCCAAGCCCGCACTCGCCGGCACTTCTTCCGTGACTGCGGAATCGGTGTCGGCAAGATGGCCCTGGCCTCCATGCTGGCGCGCGATGGTTTTGCCGCCGGGACCACCGTGAGCGCCGGCGCTATGAAGTCGCTGCATCACCCGGCCCGGATCGATCACGTCATTTATCTGTTCCAGTGCGGGGGCCCCAGCCAGCTTGAGTTGTTTGACTACAAACCGGAGCTGACCAAGTATCACCAAAAGCCGGCCCCGGAAGCCTTGATGAAGGGCAAGCGTTTCGCCTTCATGGACACGTTCTCCAAAGAGCCGCCCAAGCTGCTCGGGCAAACGCGGCAGTTCAAGCAGCATGGCAAGTCCGGCAAATGGCTCAGCGAGTTGCTGCCGCATCTGGGCGGCGTGGCCGACGATCTCACCTTCTTTCAAGGTGTAGCGACCGACAATTTCAATCACGGCCCGGCCAAGCTGTTCATGAACACCGGCTCTGTGCGCACCGGCCGGCCCAGCATCGGCGCCTGGGTGACGTACGGCATCGGCACGCAATCCCAGGATCTGCCCGGCTTCGTCGTCATGCAATCGGGCCCGCGCGGTCCCCGCAGCGGTGCCGCTCTCTGGGCCTCCGGGTTCTTGCCGACGTCCTACCAGGGCGTGCCATTCCGTTCGACGGGCGATCCGATTCTTGATTTATCCAATCCCGCCGGCGTGTCAGCCGATCAGCAGCGCCAGACCATCGACGTGCTGCGCGATCTCAACTCCATGCAGCTGCAGCATACGGGCGACCCTGAGATTTCGACGCGCATCTCGCAGTACGAGATGGCCTTCAAGATGCAATCGTCTGGGCCTGAGCTGATCGACTTCTCCAAGGAATCCAAAGAGACCCTCGATATGTACGGCGTCAAGCCGGGCGAAGCGTCCTTTGCCAGCAACTGCCTGCTGGCCCGCCGCCTCGTCGAACGCGGCACGCGCTTTGTCCAGCTCTATCATGCCGACTGGGATCATCACGACGATCTCACCAAGCCCTTGGCCAACGTCGCAGGCGAAATTGATCGGCCCACCGCGGCGCTGATCAAGGATCTCAAACAGCGCGGCCTGCTGGACCGCACGCTGGTGATCTGGAGCGGCGAATTTGGCCGTACCCCAATGGGCGAGGTCCGCGAGGCCGGCAAGATCGGCCGCAATCATCACATCGACGCGTACACCATGTTCATGGCCGGCGGCGGACTGAAGCCGGGCACCAGCGTCGGCGCTACGGATGACCTGGGTTTCAATCCGGCCGAAGCGCCCATCCACGTTCACGACATTCAGGCCACCATCCTGCACATGCTGGGAATTGACCACACCAAGCTCACCTTCAAGTCCCAGGGCCGTGACTTCCGGCTGACCGACGTGTCCGGCCATGTGGTGAAGACGGCGCTCGCCTAGTTTTCGGCGTATGTTCCAGTTTGTCCTGGCGTTGCTCTGCGTGTGGCCGCCGCTCAGCCTCGCCGCGCTCCCGGATGATCTCACCGCCGGCGCGAAGCTGGCCGCTTCCGATGCAGCCGGCCTCGAAGCCAAAGTCTCGGCGGCCAAAGCCAGCCCCGCCGAGCAAGCCCGCCTCCTCGGTTGGTACGCCACCCAGAGTGCCTCGCCTGACGCCGCCAGGATTCGCGGCCTGCGTCTGAGTCTGCTCCAATCCCTTCTCTCCTCCGAACGGCTATTTGCTCAGGTCGAGGCGGCGGTGCATCGCGACGGTGACGCCTTGGCTTCAGCCGAAGGCTACGCGAGCCTCAAAGCCACGCTCCAGACCCGAGCGGAGAAATCGAAGTCTCCCGCGGACTGGTCCAATCTGGTTTGGTTCCTCTTTCCCGAGGAGCCCGACGAAGCCATTCGCCTCGCCACCGAAAATGGTCTCGCCTGGGATGGCGCGGTCATGTCCGGTTACTATCTGCTCGGGATTGGCCGCCGCCGCTACACCGCGCCGATGACCCCGCTGGCGATCAATCAGGACAACCGGCTGTCCCCGTTCGGCCGGTCACTGTTGACGCTGGTGAAGGATAACGACGAGCCGCTCTTCCAGTTTGCCTTCGGCGACACGCTCCGCCGTGAAGGGGCGCGCCTCTATGCCGCCGGGCAGCTTGAGTGGGACTACACGGCGCTGGCCAATGAGTCCCTGGCGCGAGCCGCCAAAGCTGAGCCGCAACAAACCAATTGCGGCTTTGTCCCCGCCGCCCTTCCCGCCAAAGGCGCCGCGATGCCGCAAGAAACCCCACCGCCATCGCAACCGCTCGGCACCAGCGTGCAAAAGCGCGTCACCTTCATGGCCCTCATCGGCTGCTCCGGACAAGCCGTCGCGCTGGATCTCCTCGGCGGTCCTGCTGAACTCGTCTCCGCCGCCAAGCGCCAGATCGCCTCTCGCCAGTTCGAAGTGCCGACGCAAGGCTCCGAGCCGCGCCAATCCTTGCAACCAGCCGTCGCCACGTTCCCTCCACGCTGATTGACCCCGCGATGGGCGTTCACGCGCAATAACAATTCAAACCCAATTCAAACCCCGAGCCTTTGTGCCACACTGGGCGCATGTGGCCACGGATCGTGCCAGTCGCGACCACTGGGGTGATCTGCATTCTTCTCGCGTGCTCACCTTCGGCGTCAACGCCGCCTCAGTCTCCTGCTCCTCCTCCTCCGCAGTCTGCACCAGCGCCGCTATTGAGCCCGGCGTTTGTCGCCGCTACGAAAGACGTGCTCGAGATCGAACCTGCGGACGCACTGCGGCTGGAACAGCGCTTGGCGGCCCAACCCCGCGACTCAGAAACGCGCACGAAGCTCATGGCGTTCTGGCGGCGCGCGGACCAAGCCGGACAGGCGGATCACGAAGTCAAGCGGTGGCGGCAGGCCCTCTGGCTGATCGAGCATCAGCCGGATTCAGAGATCCTGCACTCCAACCTCGCACTGTTCTTCCCGCTTCAACACACCACGGTCGAGATCCGGCACGCCGCCGAACTCTGGGAAGCCGCGGTACATGCTAAGGCCGGCGATGTCGCGCGACTGTGGAACGCGGCCTGGTTCTTCCAGGAACTGGATCCGGGGCTCCATTTCTCGTATCTGGAGGCAACCGCGGAGGCCGACCCGAATCATCCGCACGCCCTGCGTCCGCTTGCGCAGTTGTATGCTGACGCGCTACTCGCGCCGGCGAACCCCTTGGCAGCCCGCGCCAAGCTGGGCCTGGAGCGTACGAAGAACGTATGGGTACTCGGCAACGCCGCCTACTTCCTGCAGTTGCACTACAACCAGACCGTGCTGAGGCGGGCTCCCGACCGCCGTTTGGCTGAACTCGCCGAGCGCTATTTTGCGCGCGCTCAGACTATTATTCCGAGTCTGGACCGGCAGAAGATTCTACCGCGCGCCGATCCGGGCCCGTCCCAAAGCGAGCGGGAAGCGGCGCTAGCGAAACAACAGACGCAGTTTGCCGAAGCCGCGCGAAGGATCCGGCGGCTGCCCGTGGACGCGTTTCCGCAACTGCCAGCAACCGTCGCCAAGGTGTTGCGGTCGCGGAAGTGCACCGTGCCCCAAGCCGGCGACACCGGCGCGAGGAACGTGATTCGCGGCGAGTTTATCGCCCAAGGCCAGTTGGGCTGGGCGGTGCTGTGCTCGGTCAACGAATCATCCACTTTGCTCGTATTCCGCCACGACGCCGACGAAGCTCCGCAGGCGCTGTCCACCAGGGAAGACCGCGACTACCTGCAAGGTTTGGGCGGCGACAAGATCGGATTCTCGCGCGAGATCACTGCAGTGGACCGCGCTTTCATCCTGCGCCACTACCGGGCCTACGGCGGCCCCCGGCCGCCGCCGATCAACCACCACGGCATCGACGACGCGTTTCTCGAAAAGGCGTCCACGACGTGGTATTTCCACGCCGGGCGCTGGCTGCAATTGCAGGGCGCCGACTAGTGGCGTTCACACGCAAAACAATTCAAACCCAGTTTTCGCTATCTACCCATCACTCAAAGCTTTAGCGGCGTGGAACGCCATTTTTCACTGACCGAAATGATCAACCGGCCGTTGACCGGGCGTATCTTGGGGTCGGCTATATGAAACTACCCCAACCACATGACCTGACCCGCCTCTTGCGCGATTCCCTCCAGGAGGCGAGCCCAAACGCCAACACCGCCGCGCGGCCCCGAGTTTTTATCGCCTACGTGATGGAGGACGCGCTCCTGGCCGGGCTCCTCTGCTCGCAACTCGAGCAAGCCGGCTTTGACCCCTGGATGGATCAGCGCAAACTCCGGCCCGGCGAAAATTGGCTTCGCGCCATCGACGGCGCGATTGAAGACTCGCGCTTCTTCATCGCCTGCCTGTCTTCGCGCAGCGTCGACAAGCGCAGCCGCTTCCAGGCCGAACTCCGCTACGCGCTCGACTGCGCCGCGCTCATGCCTCCCGACGATATCTACTTTATCCCGGTCCGCTTTGACCAGTGCCGCGTGCCGTTCACGATCGCCCGGGCAATTCAATACGTAGACTTGTTTCCGGATTGGGAACGCGGCTTCCGGCGCATCTTGAAGATGGCACGCGAGCAACTGCTGCGCGATACCCCGCCGATGCCAGCTTGAGTGAGTTGTGCGAGAATTGCCAGCACCATGACCTCTGACCAACGGTTCGTCTCTGAGCGCTTTCCTCGCTCCTCGCAATACCACCCGGACTGGGTCATCTCCAGCGCGAGCGGAGGCGCGAATCCCCTTTGGTTGACCGAGTGGCTCGCGACAGCGTTAGACTTGCGGCCCGGCATGCGCGTGCTCGACCTTGGTTGCGGGCGCGCGGCCTCGTCGATCTTCCTGCGACGCGAATTCGGTGTCCAGGTTTGGGCCGCGGATCTGTGGTTCAACGTGTCGGAAAACGGCCAGCGAATCCGCGATGCCGGTGTCGCCGATGGCGTGTTCCCGATCCACGCCGATGCCCGGTCGCTGCCATTCGACGCGGCTTTCTTTGACGCGATTGTCTGTATTGATTCCTTTGTCTACTTCGGGACCGACGAGCTGTATCTGAACTACCTGGCCCGGTTTGTGAAGCCGGAGGGTCAGGTGGGAATAGCCGGTGCCGGCCTCATGCAGGAAATCTCCGGCCTTGTTCCCGAACACCTCCGCCCTTGGTGGACCAACGATCTGTGGTGCATGCATTCGGCGGCCTGGTGGCGCCGGCACTGGGAGCGCACGGGCATCATGAAGATTGAACTGGCTGACACCCTGCCTGATGGTTGGCGAATGTGGCTGGACTGGCACCGCGCTGTGGCGCCCGGCAACGAAGCCGAGATCAAAGCGCTGGAGGCGGACCGTGGAGATTATCTGGGCTACGTCCGGCTCGTCGGCCGCCGTCAAGGCCACGTGGAGTTGGATGAAACAATCGTTTCCCTGCCCGCCCAATACAAGAAAGCGCCTTTGTTGCGCTGCCAAGGGGCAACGGAAAGAGACTAGCGCTGGCTCGCTTCGCCTGCCTGAACCTTCCGGTTGAACTGCTCCGATTGCCGGCGCGGCACGGTCAACGATCTCCACTGCGCCGCTTGGAAATGCTTGGCGAGCAAGACAATCTGCCCCGTGTGATACGCGTAGTGCGCGATCTGCCGGTTGATCGCCTGCATCACCGAGTGCGCCTCGCCGCGAATGGTAACCGTGCGTCCAAGGTCCGCCTCGGCCAACGGCTCGAGAGCCGAGAATACCCGCGCCCAGCCGTCTTCCCAGATCGCCATCAGTTCGGCGCGCGTCGCCGGAGGGGCCTCGAACTCGGTATCGCGTTGCCGGTCCGGCTTCTCGCCATCGGATTCGAGAAAGTCCGTCCACCGGGATCGCATGTTGCCGGCCATATGCTTGACCACGATTGCGATCGAGTTCATTTCGCCGTCGAGCACCGCCACCAGCTGATCGTCGGTCACCTGCGCGATCGCGCCCTCGGCCAGCTTCTTGTAGTAGCGGAAAACGGCGAGCGAGTCGACGAGATAGGAAGTTGTGAATTCGAGAGCCACGTACAGTCACCTCAAAAGCGCAAAGGCCGCGTAGGCGCGGCGCCAAACCGCGAGGAACCCAATCGCGATGCCGCGCCGGAGCGAGTCCGTCTTGCGCGTACTCCTACAAGAAAAAGGGCCATGCCACCGACGGGCATGACCCTTGTATTGCTTCCCACGCAGGGAGAAAGAGATCGTTTAGAGATGAGCGTCGAGCAGCTGCTTCAAATCCGACTTGCCTACCGCTCCAACCTTCTGGGCCACCACTTGGCCGCCCTTGAAGACCAGCAGCGTCGGGATCCCGCGAATGTTGTAGCGCATCGCCGTCCCGCCGTTTTCGTCGACATTCAGCTTGCCGACTTTGACTTTGCCGTGGTAATCATCAGCCACCGCGTCAATCGTCGGGCTCATCATCCGGCACGGACCGCACCATTCGGCCCAAAAGTCCACTAATACCGGGACGTCTGAACTCAGAACATCGGTTTCCCATGCGCCGTCACTAAAGGTAAGGGTGTTTTGACCTGCCATTTTGTTTCTTTCTTCAGTGTATACGATGCAAGGGCTCGGAAAAAGTTTCAGGAACCCCGTTTGCCGGAAAAAACGGAGACAATAGACCGATGCTTGAGATCGTCGTAGACGCCACCTGCGGGGCGGTCGCGGCCTTGTTTGCCTTCATGGTTGTCAGGTTGATCGGGCCGCTTCGGGATCGCCCCCAGCTTCGCACGGCCATCATCGTGGCCGTCGTCGTGATCAGCCTCCAGCTCGTCCGGCCCTACTTGCGATCATGGGCCCACGAAAACGACGTGAACCGCCTGTTGCGGACCGACCGTCTCCTCAAGCGGGTCACCCGGGACGACCCGGCTTTGCACGAGCCCCTGCGTCAGGCTCTCCTCGAAGGCTACACCTTGGGTGGCGACACGCAAGCCATCGCCGCCGCCCGCGATCTCCTGATTCCCGTGCTGCCCAAGTACCTCGGCAAAGGCTCTGACGAAACCGTGCTGCGGTTTGTTCGCCAGACCGTTTCGACGCTTCGCACGATGGGTGCGGCGGCAGATCCGAATCGTTGCTTTCTCTACCTGTTTCCCAAAGCCGGCGGCGCCGTCAAGCCCTCTGTCGAAGAGGGGCGTGACGAGTTGCGGGCCGCGCTGCTGGCAGTGGTGGAGAGCGAGGGTCCGCCGCCGGAGTCCGCCACCGTGTCCGCCCAGCCGCTGCTTGACCAGGTGCTGGGGAGCCTCTCCCGGACCCACGGAGGAGACTTGTCGATCCTGCGCCAGACCAACGATCCGGCCGTAGACCGCCGGAAAGTTTGTGCGATCACTGCCGACATCTACTCCGAAGCCCTCAAGCTGCCTCCGGCCCAATCGGCCGTGCTGCTGCGATTTCTGTTCGCGCAATGATACTCTCAACGAACATGACGAAAACTATGACGCGACGCTCTCTCCTGGCTGCCGGGTTGACCGGCGCCACCGGTCTAATCTCGAAGGCCCAAGCCGAAATCAGGAAGATGAAGATCACCCGGGTTCGCCACTATGAATCACCGGTCTCGCGCCCCATCTTCAATCAAAGCTTCCAGATCGTCACCGTCGAAACAGACGCGGGCGTCACCGGCATCGGCGAGGGCGGCACACCGGACATGATCCGGCAGCTCGGCGCGCTGCTCATCGGCCAGGACCCCACCCGCATTGACTTTCTCTGGCAGTACATGAACCGCGCTTATTTCTATCCATCGGGCCGCGAACGCCTCCACGCCCTCGGTGCGCTCGACATGGCGCTGTGGGACATCAAGGGCAAGGCGCTCGGCGTTCCCGTTTGGGAACTGATCGGCGGCCGCTCGCGAGACTATGTCGAGTGCTACTGCACCGGCTATCCGTCCAAGGGTTCGGCGCGCGAATCCGCCGCCGCCTGCATGAAAGATGGCTATCGCGCTTACCGGACCGGGGTCACCGGCGGCGGTGATGGGTCCAAGTTCAACCCGCGCGTCGAAATCCATCGCACGCACGATCACTGCAAGGAGTTGCGCGAGGGCGTCGGTGCCGACGGCGATTGGGCCATCGACTATCACACGCGCCTCGATTTTCCTGACGCCGTGCGGCTCTCGACTCTCCTCGAGCCGCTGGAACCCCTCTTCTGTGAGGACCTCGTACGCAGCGAAAACCCGGGCATCTACAAACAGCTCCGCCCCATGGTGAAGGTGCCCATCGCGGTCGGCGAACAATTCGGTGACCGTTGGGATATCAACGAGCTCATCGAAGGCCGCCTGATTGACTACTCCCGCATCACCATCCCCAACTGCGGCGGCGTCACCGAAATGCTCAAACAGTGCGCGCTCTGCGAGACCCACTACGTCGGCTACGTGCCGCACTTCACCGGGCCCATCGCCGAAGCCGCCTGCGTTCACCTCGGTACGGTCTTCTCCGGACCCGCGCTCATGGAGATGACCGGCACGGGCACCAAGCTCCCGGACTATCTGCCCAAGGCTTTTGATTTCAAAGACGGCAAGATGTGGCCCAACACGCGCCCCGGCCTCGGCGTGGAATTCGATTCCTCGAAGGTGAAGCTGCTCGCCGAAATCGACAAGTTCGCGCAGCCCATCCCCAGCTACCGCCGCCCGGACGGCTCCATCACCAATTGGTAACCATGTTCCAAAGACGCCAGTTTCTCACCGCGTTACTCGGCGGCGCCGCCGTCGCGCGTGCCCAGCGCCAAGCCCCGCTGCTTGAATCGATCGAGGTCTTCCACGTCCGCGTCAACCACCGCGGCAATTGGATTCTGGTGCGAATGAAGGCGGCCGGCGGTCTCACCGGCATCGGCGATGCGTCGCACGGCACGGACGCGCAAACACTGCCGCTGCTTGAGAAGTATTTCGCCGCGCTCAAGGGCCAAACGCCATTCTCGGTGGAGCCGTTTCGGCAAGCCATGTTTAAGCAGGCCGAGCGCGACGGCCGGTCCGGCACCGTAGCTTTCAGCGCGCTCGAGCAATGCCTGCACGATCTCCAGGGCAAGCTCCTGGGCGTGCCGTGCTGGGCGCTGTTCGGCGGCAAGCTCCACCCGCGCCTACGCCACTACGCCAACATCAACCGCGCCACCGTGGATCGCTCGCCTGAAGGCTTTGCCAAACTCGCCGAGCCCGCCGTGGCCGCCGGCTTCGATGCCATCAAGATGGCCTCTTTCGATGGCCTGCCCAAACAGGATCCGGGCAAGCGGACCGCCGCCACGCAAGCCGGCATCGATTGCGCGGCCGCCGTGCGCAAGACCATCGGCCCCAAGCGCGCGCTGCTCGTCGACGGCCACTCCAACTTCACGCTCGACGAAGCGCTCGATGTCACCCGGCGTCTGGAGCCGCTCGATCTGTTCTGGTGGGAAGAAGCCACGCCCGGCATCGCGAGCCTCGCGGCGGTGAACAAGGCCGCCAAGATGCCCACGGCCGGCGGCGAATCCATCTTCGGAGTCCACAACTACTATCCCTACATCGCCGGCGGAGCCGTGGATATCGTCATGCCGGACGTCAAGTATTGCGGCGGCATGCTTGAGCTCAAGAAGATCTCGGCGATGGCCGAGGGCGCGGGCTTGCCTTCATCGCCGCATGGACCGGCCAGCCCCGTCGGCAACATGGCCGCCGCGCAGGTCTGCTCGACGCTCGCCAATTTCCTGATTCTCGAACTCGGCTTCGGCGAAGTGCCTTGGCGCGGCGATCTGATCCATCCCCCGGAAGTCTTCGCGCCTGGAGGCCTTCTCACGGTGCCCGATCAACCGGGCCTCGGCATCACCATTAACGAGAAGGTGGCCGCCGAACACCGCCGAATCTGAGCGCCCGCAGGGAACATTCTGTCTCAAGGGCACGTATACGTGAAGGGAGCAGTCTGCCCAATGGAGGTTGAACGATTGGATTCAACAGCGAAGCTGAGTGATCTCAGGGGAGAGTTCCTTACCACCAGTACCCAATCGATGCCGATTGCAGGCATCATCTACTGGTCCATCGTCGCGGTGGCCGCACTCTACGTGTCTCCGAATCAATTAGGTTACATCGTTGGATTTGGCAGCGGTTTAATTTTCCCATTCGGCGTTCTGATTGACCTCTTGAGGGGCCGGGAGTTGAAAAGAGTGAGCCCCGGAAATCCCGTGGCCCAGCTCTTCTTCCAGTCGCTGGCGCTTGTCGCCTTGCTCTGGCCGCTTGTTATCATCGCCGCGATTCTTGCGCACAGTGCAAACCTGATTGTCCTCGGCGGTGCGATTTTGATGGGCCTCATCTGGATTCCCTATGGCTGGGCAGCGGATGATCCCATTGGATTACAGCACGCCATTGCGCGATCGATCCTCAGTTATGCATGTTTCCTCTTCGCGCCTGAACCGTACAAAGCCACAGCGATCAGCGTGGCGGTTCTGCTCTGCTACACCTACAGCCTGATCAGAATGCGAAAAGCCTAAGAGCCTCTCGAGCCACCACACCCTCGGTGAAGCTGGAAGCAAGCCAAATGAACTCGGCGGGCGGTCGCACTTGCCTCCGGCGACGAGCACCAGCGAACCCTGCTCCACGGCTGACCAGTTTCCTCATCCTCGCCCGCCGAAGTGCCGAAAAACCGCGTTTCCTGGGGCAGCCGAGCGGCGATTCACTCCCGGCGAAAATATCTTGCGTCTTTGCTTTCAGCCAGTTCCGCGAAGTCCCGTCGTAACCACTCTTGCCGCACATATACACTGAGTCGGGTTGCGAGCCCGTGCTCGCGGCCCGCTGATCTTTGAAATTCGAAAACTGCATTCGACACAGTTCGACACTTTTTGCTTTTTTCCCCGGCCGTTGCTTCCCCGCCAACGGCCGCGCGCGGGCGCGATTCAGAATCCCTGCCGGACCACGCTCACCGGGTCGATCGCCGCCGCCCTGCGGGCCGGGCCAACTGCGGCGGCCAAGCCTACGATCGCAAATATAGCCGTGCAACGGCTCACCTCGCTGAAGAACCAGCAGATCCAGCGTGCCCTTCAAGAGCGTCGGTTTGTCGGACTTGGCCATTGGCGGTGTCGCCTCCTCTGACGATCTAGGGGAAGTATGCCCATGCCGCCCTAGATCGCAAGGGGAGATTTGCGTTCTGCTTTTTGAGCTATACTCAAGGTCTCTGACTGTCTCCGTCCCTTGGCGGAATGAAAATACTAGGACCCACACCGGTGCGGCGGCTCAACGAAGTGATTGGGCTTGCATCACTCGCCGTATCGGTGTATCTCATCCTCATACTGGTCTCGTTCTACCCGCAGGACGCTTCCTGGAACACAGCTGCGCCCGTTGGTGACGCTCGGAATCTGGGTGGCCAAGTGGGTGCCTATCTATCGGACATTCTCCTGCAGACGTTGGGCTTAGGCGCCTTTCTGATTCCGGTGCTACTGACGATCCTGGCGTGGAAATGGGTCAACTCATCTGAGATTGAGGCGCAGTGGATTCGCGTCGCCGGCGGCGCGCTGCTGTTCCTGGCTTTGACCGCTTCATTCGGCTTTCTCTCTGACTGGCGGTTGTATGACTCCACGATTCCGGTTGGCGGCCTGATCGGGTCCATACTGGCCTCGATTCTCCTGCATTGGTTGAACCTCACCGGGTCCGTGCTTCTCACCTCCACGTGCCTGCTGATTTCGCTCTACCTGCTTACCACTTTTTCGCTCAGCAGTCTGCCCGTGTGGATGACTCAACCAGCTTGGATCGTTTCGGGCCTCAAGCTGCGCTGGAGCGGCTGGCTGATTGCCAGCCAACGGCGGCGTGGCGAAGACCGCGAGGCCAAGGCTGCCGCCAAGGCCGCCGCACTGGCGCTCCAGGAGCAGCCCGAAGAACCGGCGCTCGTCAGGCGCAGGCTCGAAGTGGTCACAGCACCGGAAGCCGGCGAGTTTGAGATTCCCATACGTACGATGGACTTTACGGGGGCCCCTGAGGAGTCTGTTCATGAGCCCGAATTGGCTGCCCTCGCCGCCGCGGCCGGAGCTGGGGGCGATGCCGGTCCGCCGTGGGAAACAACCATGGTGAGGCCGCTGCCGGCGCCTGTCGCTCCGCCGCCCACCCGCTATGCGCGCACGAAACCTGAGCCGGCGTTCGGTGAGCCTGCCGTGGTGGAGTATGCGCCGCCGGAGCCTGTCTCCGCCGCGCCCGGCCGCCCGAGCGCTGCCCCCGTCGAGCGGCTTCGCGCTTCGGCCCACTATCAGTTCCCGCCCACCACCTATCTGAATGAAGCCGAGCCGCGCAGCGCGCACGACACGGCCGAACTTAAAGAAATCGCCGTCAATATTAAGTCGAAGTTTGAGGAGTTCAACGTCCTCGGCAACGTCACGCAGATCAATCCCGGCCCCGTGGTCACTACCTTCGAATTCAAACCGGAAGCGGGCATCAAGTACAGCCGCATCACGACGCTCACCGAGGATCTCTGCCTCGGCCTGCAAGCGGAATCCATTCTGATCGAGCGCATCCCCGGCAAACCCACCGTGGGCATCGAGGTTCCAAACACCCGGCGCGAATTGATTAGTCTGCGGCAGATTCTGGAGTCTGAGGAATTCCAGAACTCGCCCTCAAAACTCACCATTGCGATGGGCAAGGATATCAGCGGCCGCATCAAGGTGGCGTCGCTTGAAACGATGCCGCACCTGCTCATTGCCGGTTCAACCGGGTCCGGTAAGAGCGTCATGCTCAACTCGCTGATCATGTCGGTGCTCTTCAAGGCCACGCCCGAAGATGTACGCATGATCCTGATCGATCCCAAGCGCGTCGAAATGGGCCCGTACGAAGATATTCCGCACCTGCTCACTCCGGTGATAACGGACCCGCGCAAGGCCACCATCGCGCTGCGCAACGCCGTGCTCGAAATGGAACGGCGCCTCAAACTGCTGGCTTCGCAAGGCGTGCGCAACATCGAGCAGTTCAACAAGAAAGTCCGGCTGGCGATGGCGCAGCCGCGGAGTCTGTTTGCCGACGACGAAGCCGCCGTGGAGGCCGAAGAGCTGCTGCCGCTGCCGTTCATTCTGATCGTGATCGACGAGTTGGCTGACCTGATGATGCTCGAGCGCGGCGGTGTGGAAGAGTCCATTACGCGGCTGGCGCAGATGGCGCGCGCGGTGGGCATGCACTTGGTAGTCGCGACGCAGCGCCCCAGTGTGGACGTGATCACCGGCCTTATCAAGGCAAACTTTCCGGCCCGTATGAGCTTCCGCGTGGCGACGCGCGTGGACTCGCGCACGATTCTGGACGTGATGGGCGCGGACCATCTGCTCGGCAAGGGCGACATGCTGTTCCTGCCTCCCGGGTCTGCCCGGCTGGTGCGCGTGCACGCGGCCTACGTCAGCGAAACCGAGACGGCCGACGTTACCAATTTCTGGAAGAAACAGGCGCGGCCCGAGTACGACAACACCTTCCTGGTGGCTCCGCCTGAAGAAGGCGAAGAGGGCGACGCCGACGATTTCGCCGACTTCAACGACCCGGCCTACGAAGATGCCGTGCGCGTGGTTTGCGAAGTGGGCAAGGCCTCAACCTCAACGCTGCAACGCCGCCTGCGCCTCGGCTACGGACGCGCGGCGCGCATCCTGGACAAGATGCACCACGATGGGATTATCGGACCGCCCGATGGCAGCCGGGCCCGCGAGGTGCTGCGGCGGCCGGAGTGGCTGGACCAGGCGGCGACAGTCTAGAGCAGCATTTTCTCATCGAACGATGAGCCTAAAGGATTGCGATGGTGAGCGGAGCTCCTTTCTTTGGGTTTGAGTTCGAAATTGAATGGTATCGTCGCCG
>JAYTKJ010000331.1:0-2487 GCA_043730365.1 Acidobacteriota bacterium
GGTGTGTGGTCAGGATTTTTTTCGATGAGGAGCAAGCCGAAGCCGAAGGCCAAGAGCACGTCGCGCGCAACCAAGCCGCGCAAGTCGGCGACCAAGTCCAAGTCTCGGTCGAAAGAAGGCAAGAAACCCGCTGTCGTCCTTCTCACCGGCGGCAAGCCGCAAATCGCGAAGGCTGACGGCGACGCCCCGGTGCAGGCGTACATCGCCGCAATGCCTGGCTGGAAGCGCAAACTCGGAAAGCGCCTCGACGCGCTCATCGTGCGGAACGTGCCCAACGTGCAGAAGGCCGTGAAGTGGAACACGCCCTTCTACGGCATCGAGGGCCAGGGTTGGTTCCTGGGGTTCCACACCTTTATGCACTTCGTTAAGGTGGCGTTCTTCCGCGGCACGTCGCTGCACCCAATCCCGCCCGGCGCCAGCAAGGGCAAGGCGACGCGCTACCTCGACATCCGCGAGGGCGACGACCTCGACGAGATGCAATTGGCGACCTGGGTGAAGCAGGCCGCCGCATTGCCCGGCTGGGATCCAGGCCGAGCGTCCTGAAGATCTGTCTGCGCTTAGTCAAAGGTTCGGTGGCAATTGGAGCCGGTCAAGGTGCGCGCAGGCTGCCTGCAAGTGGCGACGGCCTTCGAATAGAGACCAGAGACCATGACCAGGGAAGAGCATATCGAATTCGAGGCTGGCCAGAGTGCGGAGGCTGCGAGCATAGCTCGGAACATCGCAATCGTGGGTTTCCTGCAGAACAATGCGGCCGCCATGAAATACGGTGTCACCTGGGAATAGCAAGGTGCGCGTGGGCTGACGCAGCAGAAAGCAGGTCATATCGAGCGAGTGGCCCGGCGCTGAAATAGGAATGATGCGGGTGTCTCCCACTTCAATCTCAATACCCGGTTTGAGAATCCTGGCAACTGGGCAAGCCTCAAAGCTGATGTCGGATGGATAGACTCCGGCGCGTTTGGCCGGACCGAGGGAGATAGCCTCTTCGTCTCCTTTTTCGAGGACCGCTGCGGTTTCCGGACCCGCCCAGACTTCGATGCCCAAGCGCCGGTGCAGCGCCGCCGCGCCGCCCGCGTGATCGAGGTGATAATGCGTCAGCAGCAAGGCGCGGATGCGATCCGCCGGAATGGCGTCGGCGCTCAGGGTGGCCACGATTCGCTCCGGTTCCACGCCTGCCCCCGCATCAATCAGCACATACTCGGCGCCACATCGCACCGCAAAAGCATTGCAATCCAGGGCGTTGGTAAGAGAGATACCCAAGTGCCCGGAAGCGATGAGAAAGATGCCGTCAGCAATTTGCATGGAGGCCGCTTAGAGGCTCGGGTTACGGTAGTTGAAATCACGTTCCGGCGCGACCTTCATGTCGCGGAAGATGCGACAGAAGCGAACCAGATTGCTGATGCTGCACTCGCTGAAAGCCTTGCCTTTTTCCGAGGTCGCCAGATGCGGATCGCCCTCGACGCCGCTCTCTGACACGCGGCTCCAGCGGTTGACGAAGTGGAGCGGGCCGGAGCCGAAGAGATCGTCAAAGATGAACTCGTTGATGGACGACGGCGCTTCGCGGCCACCTATCTTGTCTTGCTCTACCAACTCGGGGCGAATGTGCATATACATCGCCGTCTCGAATTCGCAGGCATGAGCCATGCCTCCGGGGAACGCCGATTCGCGGAGCTTGTCCACTTCCGGTTTGGCCAGCCACCAATGCGCGGCGGCTGTGCACAACGCGCGGGTGGAGTTGACCACGCGGCGGGCCACCAGGTTACAGAGCATTTGATTGCTGCCGTGGCCGTTGATCAGCACGATGCGGTCAAAGCCCTGACGCACGAACGAGTGAGCCACGTCGTAGACGAAATCCATGAAGACCGTTTCGCGAATGGAGATAGTGCCAGGGAAACCCATGTTGTGCTCGTTGAAGCCGTAGTGGATCATGGGCGCGGTTAGAATCAGTCCATCGGAGCGGAGGGCCGCCTCCTCGGTGACATGCTCAACCAGCACATTGTCCACATCCACCGGCAGGTGATAACCGTGCTGTTCAATGGCCGCAATGGGAATGACGATGACCGCACCCTGCTCGGCGCGCTGCTTCGATTCCGGCCAGGTGAGAGTGCGGTACAGGTGTTTGATCATGCGGTGAGGTCCTTCTGAACATTATCGATGCAGCGTAGGATGAACGGTAGCCGCCGCCTGTCTGGAATCTCGCGCTCGAGTTTGGCGAACGCCGCGCGCACTTTCACCAGACTGGTGGAATACTCGGCGCGTTGTGCTGGCTTGAGGGCCTTGGTGATGTATACGGGCGGACCGGGTTGGCTGGAGACCAAAGGCTCCATAGAGATGGTTCCGCAGAAACCAGGCGGCAGGTAGCGAGTGTACGCTTCTTCGGCAGCCAGAAAAGCTTCACTCAGCGCGTCGCGTAAAGATGGTTTGGTGACACGATAGATCTGCTCGACGCTGGTGTCGAGATGCTTCCGCCACGGCGTTGCTGGGTCTGCC